>DAOPWT010000019.1:12712-17535 GCA_035351775.1 Bacillota bacterium
TTCCGAGCCCACTGGCACGCTCATGTCAATCTCGGGTTCGTCGGCGAGATACGGTTCGAGCTCGAGCACGATGTCATTGCCGAGCGGACGTGAACCCAGCTCCGCCAGCATGTCGTCGACATCCATGTATAGCAGTTCATCCACTGATGTGGTCCAGCCGTCCAGTTCGTCCTCTACGCTGACGCTGCCCCCCCTGACCATGAGCGAGACTATTCCGCTCCCGATGTCATCCGGTATCACCAAAGACAACACCCGGGTCACCCTCGGCCCCCTGAAGACGCGCAACGTAACCTCCACTTCCACCTGGTCTCCCGGACGCGCGACCTTCTGGAGCACTCTGGCCTTCTCTATCATGGCAGTCCGGCGATCCGCTCCTACCTGGGCCTTAAGGGTTATCCGTTCAATGCCGGCGCGTTCAGCTGCGTTGCCTGCAATCAGGTCCACTGTATCGAAGGCATCTGACACGGCGGCGCCTGCTACATCCGAGTTGCTCCAGAATGTGTCCACGCGCTCATACGGCTGCCTTCCCGCAAGCTCCACCCGCAGTTCGACCGTTGCGGTGCCTGCTCCCACTCTGTCGAGGGTTCCATCAAACGCAGCAAGGGCCGATGAGCCGAAGATGTCGGCTACGAGCGATTCCTCCGGCGCAACCTGGGCAGATACGGTTCGCTCACGCCCGGTCTCCTTATCGATGACCGTCACAGACACCGGAATCAGCCCGGCTTGCCGCCCGAGCCTGCCCGCGACCCCGCTGAGACGGTCTTGAGTGAATGCGCCCACCCAGCCTGTAGAGCTGAGCACCTTAAAAGGCGTGCTATCGGACTTGATCACTCCGTGCACCAGCGCGCTGCTTGCAGCCAGATCGGTCGTGCCGTTTCCCAGCACGGGATGGCCGAAAGCCAAAAACTTGTCGCCTTCCACATAGGTCACTGTGCCAAAAGCGGTGACTTCTACGTCGCCCTGCGCGAGCTGAAGCGCAATGGCCGAGCCCGGCTTGATCTTTTGCGCTGGGCGATCGCCAGCTGCCGACTCAGATGCTGCGGCCCCGGCCCCGAGGCCGAAGCTGACCGCCGGTCGGACAGTCGTTCCGTACTGCTCAAGAGCCTTGGATAGCCTACCCAGAGCTCGCCCTGACAGGCCGCTCACAACCACAGAAGCAGCGGCTCGCGCACCGGCCGGACCCTCTCCGGAGGCGCCTATGCCGGCAGGGGCATTCGCAGCGTCAGGATAGTCCAGCATTCTGAGCATGTCAGCAATGGGAGTAACACCCGCAACGAAATGGTCACTCCCGGGGAACACATACGCTATTGCCCCCGCCAGCCTGCCGTCTACGTATACCGGACTGCCGCTCATGCCCTCGGCGACCCCGCCCGCTTCTTGAACGGCCGCGCCGGAAACTCGCACCAGTACCATGTCGCCCAGCTGGCCACCTCGGCGAATAGTGCCTATGACTTCCACGTCGAAGCTCTCCGGCTCCACGCCGCCGAACACTGTCAGGCCGTTTCCCTTCATGCCGGGCCGGAGCTCCGAAACGTCGATCATATCGACCCTCGCTTGGGCGGCACACACGCTAGGTCCCCAGAACATGGACCCACACAACATGACAACTGCGACTGCAGCGATAATCGCAGTCGCCGCAGTCGCCGAAATCTTGTTAGTCAACCGCTCGTACATCGTAGACTGCAACGCCCCTCTCTCATGGCTCCTGCTCTGTATCATACCACACATCATACACCCTTCCATGCGCATGTCACGCGGGGATCCATCCCATGAAGTAGCTCTCCAATTCCCCGAATCACACAGGTGTCCGGATCGAGCGCGACCCTGAACGCAACTCCCATCCTCTCGCTCATGAACCCGCTGAGCCCGGCCAGACGTGAGCCGCCCCCTGTGAGGATAATGCCGCCCGCGGCGATGTCGGCGGCCAGCTCGGGAGGGGTGCATCCAAACACGCATCGAGCAGACTCGATTATCTGGTTGACCGCGCGTTCAAGAGCAGATGATATCTCCCGGGCGTTGAGGGTCTCTTCCCTGGGCAACCCGTCGGCCAGATTTCGGCCATGTGCGACGGCTGACGCCTCCCGTCCGGTCCACCCCTCCGCCCCCAGCTCGATCTTGACCTTCTCGGCTGAACGCTGACCCAGCACAAGCCCGTGGACGTTTCGGGCATGCGCCTGTATTGCCCTGTCCATCGAGGCCCCGCCGATCCTGAGCCTGTCCGACACAACGATTCCGCCGGTCGACAGCACTCCTATGTCTGTAACTTGGGCCCCTATATCCACGACCATGACCCCGCCCGGCTCCAGAACATCCGCTCCGGCCCCTATCGCCGCTGCCATGGGCGCCTCAACCAGTGCAGTCGCGCGAGCGCCCGACTCTATGGCAACCTGCAACCATGTTCGCTTCTCCACCTGCGAAGGGCGGGCCGGGACTGACATGGCCACTTTGGGCCTGGCCAGGCTTCGTCCCCCCGCGGTCCGCGACAGCACGCTGCGCAGGAGCATCAGTGCGCAATCGTATCTGCTTACGGCCCCGTTCGATAGGGGTCTGAGCCGCACCAGCTTGTATGGATCGTCCGTCAGCAGTTCCTCTGCCTGACGGCCCGCGGCGACAAACAGACCGGTCTGCCTATGAACAGCGACGGCAGAGGGCTCATCGATAACAACGCCCCTGCCGCGCACTACAACCCGCACTCTCTCTGTGCCGAGATCTATTCCGATGTCCGCATAGGACCAGGCCATAGCTCACCCTACCTTCCACGTGCGCCCGCCAAGTCGCGCAACCAGTCAAGGGGTCAGGCTCTGCCGCTCGCACGGTATTTCCTTCGTGTCGCCTCCCCGCCCCGTATGTGCCTTTCGGCCTTATTCTGGTCCAGAATCTTCTTGACTTTTCTCGCCAATTGCTTGCTGATCGAGGGAAGCCTCTCCGTCACGTCTTTATGGACTGTGCTCTTGCTCACGTTGAACAGGCGCGCCGTTTGACGCACAGTTGCCCTAGTTTCCAGCATGTGGTCGGTTATCTCGAGGACGCGCCGGCGTATATACTCCCTCATCTGGCGTCCGGCCTCCCCCCTGTCTTTTGCTAGATCTATATTCGTACAGGGGTGGATTATGCCAGAGCTAGAAGCGTTGTCCCAGGCATACAGCCGGGTCTTTGGACTGGCCGTCACACTCGACCATGAACCGGAGTACACCTCCTGACGCCGACGTGGCGGCGCCGATGTCGCCAAGAGGCTTCCCGGCCGCCACCTGCTGCCCCACGTCGACCCACACTGCTCTGAGGTTCACGTAGGTAGTATTCACGTCCCCCGCATGCTTCAGGCTCACAGAGTATCCGCCGTCCCGTGCACGCGACACCTCGGTCACACTCCCCGACAGCGCCGCCGCGACACTGGTCCCGGGGACGCATTCGATGTCCAGCCCGTCTCTGAACCTCCAATCGTCCATAGCCGAATCCCTGTACCAGCCGTACGCGCCAACCGTCCTACCCTTGGCAGGCATTATCATGATCTCGGGTTGTCTTTCCGGCGTATCGGAGGCTTCCTGCGTCTGCCGGCTCTCCGCCGAAAACCCCTGTACCGGCTCAACGTCAGCCGACGACACGGTATTTGCGGGCGGAGCCTGGTCGTGTGCGGTTCGCCTATTTGCCATGCGTGTGGCGATGCCGGGGCCGATCCACACTCCTGCCACAAAGCCGAGAGCGAAACAGACCGCCCATACCGCCGATAGAACCTTTCTGTAGTTCTTGAGGAAGAGAAGTCTCATAAAACCACCTCAGGGCTATTTTTCCCCTGAGGCGATCCGCTGTATTCTTACCCCGGTGTAGTAGTGGCGCAGGATAGCGTCGAAGGCATCGCCCCGCTCTGCCATGCTCGCCGCGCCCCATTGGCACATCCCCACCCCGTGCCCGTATCCGGTAGTCCGAAAGATGGTCTTGCCGCCCTCAGAGCTGATGACGATCCGAGTGGATTTCAAAGACAAAGTCCTTCGGAGCTGGGCTGCAGACACCGGAACGCCGTACACGGACACGATGCTGGCGCGATCAGTGCCTGTGCGTACTGCCACTCGCACTCCCGAAGCCATGGCAGGCACACCACGCGCGCCGATGCCCAGCGCTGCGATGAGATGCGCGTTGTCTACTGCGCGGGTCTCCGCTAGCTCCACACCCCGGCGCCCGCATCCACAAGCCACAGGGACCAGATACGGTATCCGCCTCCCCCACACTTCTGCTGCGTCTTCCGTCATGCCTCCACAACACGAATGGTATACGGCGTCGATAAGCTGACCGTTGTATGTCATCACCAACCCATAGGTGGACTCGACCGCCGCGATGACCTTCCGTATGTTCGGCAGATACGCCGCTCTGCCCCACTTGCCGACTAGCTCCTCGCGGGAATTCCACGCCTGGCAATGAGCGGGATCGGTGCAAATCTGAGCGCCGCTTGGATGCTCACTGGCCATACGTGCCGCATCGTTTGAGAGCCGTCGTAGTGCATAAGTTCTCGCAGCCACTGCCTGAGCCTTGAGCGCCTCGAGCTCAAACGATGCAGGCATCTCCGCAGCCACTACTCCCACAAGGTAGTCCTGCAGAGAAAGACGCCGTACAACATGCGCGGAGTGGTCCCATACGGATATCAATATGTCGGCAGGACGGACAAGACTAGGAGGATGCACTAGCAAAGCTATGGAGGCGGGGATCAGAAGCATTACGCCCACGCACACGGCAGCGAGTATGCCAGCAGTCCTTGCCACGGCTGTACCTCCTCCGCCCGGGCGGAAAGCCGTACAGTCTATTCGCGGCAGCGAAAGCTAGAACAGATGAAT
>DAOPWT010000019.1:17635-21917 GCA_035351775.1 Bacillota bacterium
CGGCGGTTGAGGCAGGCTAGACCGCCTTCTCGACCTCGGATTCGGTCACGCGCCGGATGTCGGCCCCTGCTCGGGCCAGTTTCTCTTCGAGCCTCTCGTAACCGCGGTCCACGTGGTACACGTCAGATACGACGGTCTCTCCCGAGGCGACCAGGCCGGCCAGCACCAGAGCGGCGCCGGCCCTCAAATCCGTGCATCTCACCTGAGCCCCCGACAGGCCTGGCTGACCTTCTATCATCGCAGCCCGGCCGTCGATCTTGATCGATGCGCCCATCCGGGCCAGCTCAGACACGTGCATGAACCGATTTTCGAAAACCGTCTCGGTTATCACCGATGAACCCGAGCTGATGGACGTCAGCGCCATGAACTGCGCCTGAAGGTCAGTGGGGAACCCGGGATAGGGCATTGTCTTGATGTCTATACCTGCAGGGCGTTGACGCATTTCTACGTATATCGAGCCGTCGTCGCGCTCTTCCACTGAAACGCCGGCTTCCCGCAGCTTGGCGGTGATGGGCTTCAGATGCTCGTCAACTACATTGTCGATCACTAGCGAACCGCGGGTCATGGCCGCAGCCACCATCAACGTGCCGGCCTCGATCCGGTCGGGAATCACCATGTGGCATGCGGGCTCAAGCTCAGTCACACCGTCTATTCGCAGTATGTTTGTGCCCGCTCCCCTAACGCGTGCCCCCATGGAGTTGAGGAAGTTGGCCAAGTCAACTACCTCAGGTTCCTCGGCGGCGTTCTCAACCAGGGTCATGCCGGAGGCCAGCACTGCCGCCATCATGATGTTCTCGGTCGCCCCGACGCTAGGAAAGTCCAGATACACCCGAGCTCCAGTGAGCCGGGCGGCTCTTGCCTCTATCTGACCGTAGCCCATGTCGATCTCGGCCCCAAGCGCGGCCAGCCCTTTAAGGTGCAGATCGATGGGGCGCGACCCGATCGCGCAGCCCCCGGGAAGAGAAATGCGCGCTCTCCCCGTACGCGCGAGCAGAGGCCCCATGACCAAAAACGAAGCGCGCATTGCCCTGACAAGCTCATAAGGGGGTTCCACAGAGGATATGTCGGAGGCGTCTACTGCGACGGCATTTGGAGAGCGAGACACCTTAGCGCCCAGCGATGAGAGCACCCCGCACATGGTGTCGATGTCATTGAGGTGCGGAACATCCTCGATGCTCGATGAGCCGGGCGCAAGGAGTGAAGCGGCGATTATCGGAAGCGATGCGTTCTTCGCGCCGCCCACGCGCACCTCTCCGTTCAGAGGCTTCCCGCCCCTGATGATCAGAACCTCCACCCCGACTTCCCCCAATCACAGTGCAATCGCGTGAAAGCTGGCCTGATGCCCCCGGGTAGTGTAGCACCACGACATGCCGGCGCACAACTAGTAAGATGTGTCAACCGCTGCTGCGCTAGGCAAAATCAGCTGGGCGCTCGTCAACCATACCGAAATGATGCAATATTCCACTGACGATCCGCCTAGATGCCTGCCCATCTCCATAGGGGTTCGGCGATTCCGCCATCTGGCGATACTTTTCTGTATTCGATAGAAGAATCCCTGCCTGTGTGCGTATACCTTCTCTGGACACACCAGCCAGTTTCAGGGTGCCCGCGCGCAATCCCTCGGGCCGTTCAGTAGTACGGCGGAGAACCAGCACAGGCTTGCCCAGCGCGGGCGCTTCTTCCTGGAGGCCACCGGAATCTGTCATGACCATGAAGCATTTCTGCATCAAGCCGACCATGTCGGGGTAGCTCACCGGGTCGATCAGATAGCATCGCTCAACTCCAGATAGCTCCCGGAATACCATGCTCTGAACTCGTGGATTGGGATGAACAGGCATCACTGCCATGGTGTCGGGGAAGTCGCGTAGCACATCGCGCACAGCGGCACATATGGCCTGCAGCGGTTCTCCTATGTTCTCGCGCCGGTGGGCGGTCACCAGAACAAGGCGCCTTCCGGTGAAGTCGATCGATGCGAGCTGCGTGTCGACAAAGCCCGTTCGGGTGGCGGCGACAGCCAGAACCGCATCGACTACAGTGTTCCCCGTGACGTATATGTTCGACCGGGGGAAATTCTCCCGCAGCAGGTTTCCGAGGTGCTCACTTGTCGGAGCGAAATGCAGGTCTGAAAGGCATCCTACGAGCCTGCGGTTCATCTCTTCCGGAAATGGGTCGTACTTCTGATTGGTCCGCAGCCCGGCCTCGACATGTCCAACCTTGACTTTGCAGTAGAATGATGCCAGAGCGCCCACAAATGCGGTGGACGTGTCGCCGTGAACCAAAGTGACATCGGGGCGCTCCCGCTCCAGTACTTCCCGTAGCCCACGAAGGCCCCGCTCGGCAATGTCGAACAATGTCTGGTCATCGCGCATAACGCCCAGGTCGTAGTCTGGCGATATGCCGAAAACGCTGAGCACCTGATCCATCATTTCTCTGTGTTGTGCAGTCCCACAGGTCACGGAATCGATCAAATGAGGATACTTGGATAGTTCATTAACGACAGGGGCCAGCTTGATGGTATCAGGCCTGGTCCCAAAGACTGAAAGAACCTTGATGCGTCGCATTCGTGAACCTCCGTACGGATTAGTCCCTCCGGCGCATTTCCGACTTGAGCACTCCCGATCTGCCCCCGACGATGATAAGGGCGCAGAACGCAGTGACGGTACCGCCTATGCCCAGACGTGGATCGACAGCGACAACACCGCACGCGGTGGCCGCAAGCAGGGCGCTCACAGCGTACAGAGTGAGCACCGCCTGGCGCTGGGTCATCCCCATGGCCAGCAGCCTGTGGTGCACGTGGTCTCGATCGGCGCTAGACACAGGCACTCCGCGTCGAACGCGGCGGAATATGGCAAACGCAGTATCGAGCACCGGAACTCCCATGACTATGACCGGCACAGCCAGAACCAACGTGGCTGGGGTTTTCAGCGCGCCTATGGCCGAGATTCCGGCGATGGTGAATCCCAAGAACATGGCGCCGGCGTCGCCCATGAATATCCTCGCGGGGTTGAAGTTGTAGCGAAGGAAACCCAGTGCGCTGCCGGCGAGGGCGAGCGACAGAACAGCCAACCTCGATTGGTGGTTTCCCAGCGCCGCCGCGGCCATGGCCAGTGAGCCGATGGCCGACACCCCGGCCGCCAGGCCGTCCAGCCCGTCGATGAAATTGACGACGTTCATGAAGGCCACAATCCACACCACGGTGATGGGAATTGAGAAGAGGCCGAGGTAAATCATGCCGCCAAACGGATTCGTAACGAACTCAATCTTCACTCCGAACAGCAAAACGATCACTGCCGCCGCTATCTGGCCGAGCAGCTTATGCCTCGCCTTAAGCTCCGCTCTGTCGTCGGCGATGCCCAGGGCCACTGTGAACGCCCCTCCGATAAGGAGCCCCAACGTGTTCCGGTCGGGCCGTCCGAACGCCACCGTCGCGATGAGGAATGCAGCGTACATGGCAACGCCCCCGAGAAACGGAACAGGCTCCGCATGGATATGCCGGCCTCTGGGGCGATCGACTATGCCTCGCGCCAGTGCGATCTTCCTCATCTCGGGAGTCAGAAGCCATGAACATACAGTGGAGAGCAGCAGCGCTCCCAGATACCTGGTCAAGTTGAAGCACTCCTACATTAAGGCGCCTGCACCAGCTGTACGCCTGCCTCAGTCAGCATCTCACAGGACAGCCTGTCCGGATAGCCTCCGGAGTACACGACTCTGGTTACGCCGGCGTTGATCATCATCTTGGAGCAGACTACGCACGGTTGATGCGTGCAGTACACGGTAGCGCGACATAGAGCCACCCCGTGCAGAGCCGCCTGGATAATCACGTTCTGTTCCGCATGAAGGCCGCGGCACAGCTCGTGCCTCTCGCCCGACGGTACCTGCATCGATTCGCGAATGCACCCAACCTCGCCGCAATGCCTGAGGCCAGAAGGCGCCCCATTGTAGCCAGTCGCCAAGATCTGCCTATCACGCACCGCAACCGCCCCCACCTGCCGTCGGAGGCACGTAGACCTGCTCGCCACTACACGCGCTATCTCCAGGAAATAGGCGTCCCACGGAGGACGCAGCGACTGGCTCACACTCCCCACCTCACGAGCTTGGTCTTCGCCTACTTGGTGCCGAACAGCCGGTCGCCGGCATCGCCCAGCCCGGGTACGATGTACCCGTGCGAGTTCAGGCATTGGTCAACAGCTGCCACGTATATGTCTACGTCAGGGTGAGTCTGCTGCACCAACCGTATGCCCTCCGGCGCCGCGATCAGGTTGACTAGCCTTATGCTGTTCGC
>DAOPWT010000020.1:0-14119 GCA_035351775.1 Bacillota bacterium
TGGAGACTGCTATCAGGCCGAGCAACAGCCATAGAGCAAGACTTTTCATAAGCCTGTTATTCACCGTAAGTAGGCGCAGGAAGCCCCATCGTTCAGGGCGTCGCGATGTATGCGCCTTCCTCCTTCCCCAGCTGATTCAGGTGCATCCCGCAAATGCAATCCCAAATACTAGATAATTCCCGTTGTGCGTGAACTCATTATAGCACAGCGCCTTTTCTACCACAACGAAACGCACAGCTGTATGGTTTCCATCTCAGCAGGCTCATGCTCATGCATCATCGATGCTGTCATCCATATCGGCCGCGAGAACAGCTACACGCCTTGTCGAAGACGTCACCGCTCCTTCTGCGCTCGCCCTCACGCCCATGACCCACAGCGCCTCGTCGCCCATGGCCAGCACGGCCAGGCGCGACCGAACGGGCCGCGGCACCTTCTCATCCACGAACAGGTCAGAGAGCTTTTTGGCGCCCGACATCCCGAACGGACGGATCCTGTCGCCTGCGCGCCATGGGCGAATGACCAGGGCGTCCAAATCCACCTGGTCAGCGTCGAACACCGTCCACTCCCGGCCGATGCCCGAAGCCTCTACGCGCAGCCCGCGAAATCCGGAGTCAGCCAGCGCGCGACTGGCCATGCAGGCCAATTCCTGGGTGGAAGGGAACTCCCACGGCTGCCGCCGCCCTGCGGCCGCGTCTGCCGCCGCGTTATCGCCCAAAGCCGCATAGACTGTGGCCTTAGCCCACGTGAGGGGCATCGCCCCCGGCATGCGCACCGGAACCACGATCTGCTCGGTGATCGGTTCAGCGATCACACCGGGTTCGTCTGCGCCTGCCCGGGCATGTTCGGCCGCATGTTCTATTACTATTGTATCGTACGTCAGGCGTGCTCGTAGACCTCCGGGCAAGTCTATCGAATTACCTACATTCCCAGTTCTCACCAGGGCCGTCATGGCATCGATATTGGCCCAGTACAGATCGTGCTTATCTCCAGCCGCTTCAGCGAAGGCCAGCGCGAACGCGCGTGAAGCAACCGGCTCTGCGGCCTGTCGCATCAGATCAAGGTCCAGCCACACCCGTGCTACCTGTCGGCCCAGGTCACGGGCGTCGGCGCTTCCGGCAGCCGCAGCTCTAGCTGAGTCAAAAAGCCTGACCGCCTGTTCTTCAACGTACTGCTCGTCCAGTGACGCAAGGCGCGCGAGCCGGGCAAGTCCGGCGCGGATATTCGAGTTGTACTCGCGCTCCAGAAGGGGAAGGAGTTCGCACCGCACTTTGTTGCGGAAGTATTGCGTATCCACATTCGTCGGATCGGTACGCGTGGCAAGGGCACGCTCCGAGCAATACTGCTCGATCTGCGCCCGCGTAACCTCGATAAACGGCCTGATCACCGTGGCATGCCCGCCCAGCTCGCGAATGGGCGGGATGCCGGCCAGCCCGCGCAGGCCGGTGCCGCGGAGTATGCGCATGAGCACAGTCTCGGCCTGATCGTCTGCATGGTGAGCCACCGCTGCCCTGGAGAACCCCCGTTCGACGCAGATCCTTCGGTACAGCCCGTACCGGGCGTCCCGCCCCGCGTCCTCCACAGTGACTCCGAGCTGGCGTGCCAAGCGGGGCACGTCAACCCTGTCCACAGTGACAGGTATGCCGAGCGAGCGCGCCAACTCACTGACGAACCGCTCGTCCTCGTCGGCGCTCGCTCCGCGGATCATGTGATTGACATGTGCCACGTGAAGTTGGAGGTTGTACTCCCGGGCGATGGAGCTTAAGAAATGAAGGAGAGCTACCGAATCCGGTCCGCCCGACACTCCGACCACCACGCCGTCGCCGCGGTCAATCATCGAGTACTTGCGCACAGTATCCATGGCGATTCTGACAAGACCGTTACTGCCCACTGGACTCACCCTCCGGGATAGACCTTTCCACAATACGCGGTCCTATCCCTGCCGCTCGTATGGCTCTGCCGTGGGTCCTGCGGCGGCAGTAGCCTTCGCCAACCTGCCTACGAAGACCGTCATGTCGTCTCTGAGCGGCCTAGATCCAGATCCACCCCGTATAGGCGTTCCCGCCCGAGCCCAATTCATCACTGCATGCGCTACGCTTGACGCGCTGCCGCCCGGCGCCTGCTGTATGACGCGGGCCAGCTCGGCGTCGACGTCATCAAGGTCGCCGCGGCCCTCAGTTATCCCGTCCGTTGCCCAAACGATAATGTCTCCTTCCTCTAAGACAGTGTTGAAAGCAGCAGTGTGTGCCGGAACCGAGACGCCGGCGGGCGCCGAGGGCGCCCCCAAAGCTGTCACGCGCGAGCCACGCCGGATGTAGCAGGGCGGAGCCCCCGCCTTGATCATCTCGGCATCGCCGGTGTGCAGGTCTATGATTGCGATATCCAGCGTCGCGAACGGCCCCTGGTCAGGGTGGAGCGACATCAGAGCGTTCACGTTTTCCATGGCGAAGGCAGCCTCCAGCCCGGCCGCAAGCAATCGGGCCAGGGCCGACAGTGCGGCCCGGCTCTGCCTCGCCGCCGCACCACCCATGCCCATTCCGTCTGAGATGAGTATCGCGACTCTGCCTTCTCCGAGGCTGGTCAGGAGGTGAGAATCGCCGTTCACATCATCTTCTATCCCTGGAGCTGAAAGCGACTCCGTCTCCAAGAAGAATCGGCGCCCAGACGCCAGACTCACAGTGCACTCGGCCGTAGCCTCCGCAGATGCCTGAGAGCTGCACGAGCGACCCTGTACCGACATGGCGAGTCCAACCGCGCCTGATACGATCGGGGCCAGGGTTCGAGCACACTCATTCACGCGACCGCACGCCGCCTTTACCACCTGCACTTCTATATCCCCATGCCCAGCTCGGGAGATGCTCACGCACCTTGCGTCGATGCCGGCCCGCCTGAGGCGCCCCCGTATCTCGCGCTCCGAATCTTCATCAGACATCACTGCCGACTGCGCCCGCATCGCTGCACGAGTCAGAGCGCGGGCGACCCCGGCTGTCTGCAGCGACAACATGGCCCGAGCTGCCTCGCGCGACACCGAAATGGGCGGCTCCGCCGACTGTGGCTGCGCAGCGCCGGCTGCGGCTTCGCCCCCCACCGCGGCTGTCGGTCGCCCGACGTGGGAGGCCGCAGCGGCAAGCGCCTCGCGCCGACAGCACCTGCTCTCAAGGCCCTTGGGCAACCCTGCTGCATCAACCTCTCCGTACAGCTCAGCCAAGGCCAGTGCGTCTACTATGTCCCGGTATGTCCGAAAGAAGAGCTCGCGCCAGCACAGGTCGTAGGACGCGCATCCCGAGCATGCCCGCGACCTGACGGCCGCGACAGATGATGCTATGTTCTGGGGCCAATCGTCCGTAGTAGCGCTGGGCGCGTGGGGCGCAGCGACCGATTGCAGTGCCGCCGACCCGAAATCTTCCATGGGCGCGCCGGCGTACGCTGCTGTGAGGTCCTGGAAGGCTCTTGCGTCTGTGATTAGGCTCTCACACACCAGGTGATGCACTCGGGCACGGAGCTCTTCCTGGAGCTTGTTTGCACGGGCCTCACGCGGCAGCCTCCAGGTTATCTCCCCTACCCACCTGCCGGAGGTCGCCATCAGCAAGATCGCAGCTGCAGATGACTCCATTAGAAGCCCGGTCAGTTCGCTCGGGAGGAGGTGTCGCCCTGCGAACATGGCCGACAGAGGTATCGCAAAGGCGGCGAATGCTCGGCCATACCTTCCCATCAGCCCGGCGGCGGCGCCGGCTACGGCGGCGGCCCCCGCAACTGCCGTTCGCGCGTCGCCACCTGCAGACATGGCCGTCCCGACCACGCCTCCGGCAATGGCTCCGCCGCCCGGACCAGCCACAATCCCCGCAAAGGCGGATGCGTAGAAAGCCAGGATTGACCCGAGCGACACACGGGGCAGTGCAATCTGGTGCAGTCCTGCGCAGGCAATTCCTGTGGCCACTAACCACGCAGCTGTGTCCAGACTAGATGGGAGACGCAAGACTCCTCCGGTGCCCTGCAGAGATCGCGCCGCCGGTATTATCACGGCGGCTGCGGCGCCGGCGATGGCCGCTTCAGTCAGGACCGCTACAGGCAGCAGCACACCTTGCCCCACTATGGCCTGGGCAAGCGCCGCTCCTACCACGGAGGCGACAAACACGCCGAGCCCCGCGAACCACACCGTCCACCTCCTGAAGCGCTCGGGAAGGACGAGAAAGAGCACCGATGACACTGCTAAGGTTACCACCTGAGTCGGCCCGCCGCTGAGCGCTCCGCCTACGAGCGCGCCCAAGACAGTCGGCATAACCCCCGCAGCATCGCAATCACAGCAAGCTGCAACAGCTGCAACGGCTACTATGCCGAACGGAGAATAGGCACCGAAGAGCCTGGCCAGTCCGGCCAGTAGGCCCGTGGCGCCAAATGCGGCGAGTCTGGCTGTTCGGAGGATGCGAGGGCGAGAATGTGATGGCGAGGGCATGCGGGTCCGCGCCCGAGGGCGCCCGGCGCCGCCGCGCGTCTTCCGTGGGCCGGGCGAATCGCCTTGACGCCTCCGCTCTCTTTTGAACACTCCCACGGGCTCGTCTGCCATCCACGTCACCTTCCGGCACATGTCGACGCCGCCGGGCGGCGGCGTCTTCTGTGCACACTGCGTTGATGTCATGGATGATTTTAGCATGCGGGCAGCGTGAAACATGTAGATTGGTATAGGACACGTCAGAGAAAAGACGCCATCAAACGTGTATTGCCTGGCCCATAAGTGCCTCGGCCGCCTCTGCCGTAGACTCGGCCAATGTTGGATGAGCGTGTATGGTCTCGCTGATATCCTCCAATTTGAGACGGCGCGATACCGCCAAGGCAATCTCGGCAATCAGGTCGGAGGCATGTGCCCCCACAACCTGGCCCCCGATGACGCGTCCTGCGCCGTCGGCTATGATCTTCACGAATCCCTCGGGCGCCCCCATGGCAACCGCCTTGCCAGACGCCACGAATGGGAACTTGCCTACCCGGTAGTCGATGCCCGACTCCTGGGCATTCCGCTCCGACACACCTACCGCTGCGACCTCGGGATTCGTGAATATGCAGTTCGGGACGGCGTAGTACTCCACGCTACGGCTCTGGCCGGCCACGTTGGCTGCCACTGCCAAGCCCTGTGCAGAGGCCACATGGGCCAACTGGGATTTGCCTGTGACATCGCCGATGGCCCAGATTCCCGGCACGTTGGTTCGCATCCGAGAATCGACAATGATCTCGCCTGCATCGCCCGTATCGATTCCCACGTCAACTGCGCCCACCCCGCCTGTAGTCGGGCGGCGCCCCACCGATAGTACACCCTTCTGCGCGACCAATGTCTTTCCATCCTCGCAGGCCGCTTCGACTTGCCCGTCAGTGACCTTTACTGACGTTATCTTCGTCCCGGTATGTATCTTGATGCCCCGTTTCTGGAAAGCCGCCCGCACTGTGTTCGCCACGTCTTCATCGACCATGGGCAGTATGTTGGGCATGATATCGACCATAGTGACATCACAGCCAAATGTCCGGAATATGCTGGCAAACTCGCATCCGATTACGCCGGCTCCCACAATCAGCATGCTCTCCGGCAGTTCCTTCAGCTTCAGGACATCGTCGCTTGTGAGCATGTTGACGCCGTCATAGCCGAACATCCTCGGAGCGATGGGCTCAGACCCTGTGGCGATGACGATGTTGCGGGCTTCGATGCGCGCAGTCGACCCGTCTGGGGCCGTCGCTTCGACAGCACGCGTGCCTGCAAGCGTGCCTACGCCGCTGAACACGTCGACCTTGCGCCTCCTAAGCAGCAGGCCTACACCGCCGCGCAGCTTGGCGACGACCTTGTCTTTCCTGGCCATGACACGGGCGAAATCCAGACGCACTTCCGGGATGATGAGGCCTAGTTCTGCAGCGCGACTCGCCTCGTCCATGACGTCGGCAGTATGCGCGAGGGTCTTCGTGGGTATACACCCTCGGTTGAGGCATACACCTCCGAGCTGGCCTTTTTCGACTAGTGCAACTGATAAGCCGTTCTGGGCAGCCCTGATGGCGCATACGTAACCCCCGGGACCCCCGCCGATTATCGCAATATCGTGCATACTCTTGTTCCTCCTAGCTATTGGCCACTGACTACAGCGCAAGCCTTCTCCCTGTATTCGACCCTTATGATGCCCGTTCCTCCCACTTTGCGGCAACCGCCCGAGGGCTCTGGTCAGTCGATGCGCTCATTGGTCAGCCAAGCAGAAGGACTTTGGAAAGGCATAATGAATATCAATCAAGACGTGTTGTGGTCTAGGAATGAGGAGGTGGCGTGATGTTGGAGCTCCGCAAAACCCCACTATATGAAGCGCATGTGGAGGCAGGCGGGCGAATAGTTGACTTCGGCGGCTGGGCATTGCCCGTGCAGTACACGAGCATTCTAGAGGAACACCGTGCCGTAAGGGAGCGGGCGGGATTATTCGACGTGTCGCATATGGGCGAGATTCATTTGACCGGGCCCGACGCCATGGCCTTCATCCAGCATCTGGTGACCAATGACTGCTCGCAGATGCAGGTTCACCAGATCGTCTACAGCCCCATGTGTTACCCCGACGGAGGCGTGGTCGACGACATACTGGTCTATCGAGTATGCGAAAACGCCTACTGGCTGGTAGTTAACGCCTCGAATACTGACAAAGACTATGAGTGGATCGTCCGCAACGCATCGGGATATGATGTGACGGTCAAAAACATCTCGTCGCAGGTGGCCCAAATCGCAGTACAGGGTCCCGCAGCACAGACCATTCTGCAGAGGAATACTGACTACGATCTCGACTCGATCAAGTTTTTCTGGTGCGCTCCCGAAGCGATGATCGCTGAGCGCAAATGCCTGGTGTCGCGCACTGGATACACCGGTGAGGACGGTTTCGAGATCTACTGCAAGCCGGAAGACGCCCGCCTCATCTGGGATACCCTCCTGGAATCGGGCAGGACGGATGGGCTGATCCCGGCGGGCCTAGGCGCTCGCGACTCCCTCCGTTTCGAAGCAGCTCTGCCCCTATATGGTCATGAGATCTCACAGGACATCTCGCCCCTTCAGGGCAATTTGGGTTTCTTTGTCAAACTCGGCAAGTCCGAGTTCATCGGGCGCGAGGCGCTTGCTGCCCAGAAAGAGCAAGGACTGGGCTCCCGTGTGGCGGGGCTGGAGCTCGCCGGACGCGGCGTGCCGCGCGAGGGCTACCCAGTAGTGGCCGAGGGCCGGGAGATAGGTCGCATTACGAGCGGGATGTTCTCTCCGACTTTCAGCAAGGGGCTCGCGATGGCCCTGATATCTACTGAATACGCGCGGCCCGGTACGGAGCTCGCCATCGACATACGGGGCAAGGCCGTGCCGGCCACAGTGGTCAAGACTCCATTCTACAAGAAGGCATATCGGAAGGAGTAGTGTGAAGATGTCTGCAGTGAAGTACACTCGCGACCATGAATGGGTCAAAATCGAAGGAAACACAGCCACCGTCGGCATTACCGACTTCGCTGTGCAGGAACTGGGCGACCTAGTCTACGTTGAGCTCCCGGTAGTTGGCGATGAGGTCAGGGCCGGCGATCGGCTCGCCGCAGTGGAATCGGTGAAGGCAGCCTCGGACGTGTTCGCTCCGGTATCGGGCGAGGTTGTCGAGGTGAACGAGGCTCTTGAGGATGAGGCCGGGTTGCTGAACGAGAGCCCCATGGATGAAGGCTGGATCGCCCGGGTTGAGATGAGCGACCCTAAAGAGCTGGATGCCCTCATGGAGCGGGCCGAGTATGACGAGTTCGTGAAGGAGGCAACCCACTGATGGGCTCGCCGCACAGGTACATTCCGAATACCGAGGCCGATGTCGAGGCGATGCTCGAGGCCGTGGGCGCGCGCCAGATCGACGACCTCTTCGCCGACATTCCGCCAGAGTTCAGGCTGGATCGTCCGCTGGCCATGCCGGCGGCGCTCACCGAAGCCAAGCTGATGTCGGAACTTGGGCGCCTCGCGTCAAAGTGCGCAGATGCCGACGAATACGCATCTTACCTTGGAGCCGGCATATACGACCACTACATCCCAAGCGTGGTAGATCATCTGATCAGCCGCAGCGAGTTCTACACGGCCTATACCCCATATCAGGCCGAGGTAAGCCAGGGCACACTGCAGGCGATCTTCGAGTACCAGACCACGATCTCGGAACTTACCGGCATGGAAGTGTCCAACGCCTCGATGTATGACGCAGGCACAGGCGTTGCGGAGGCGGCCATAATGGCGTGCGCCTCCACCAGGCGAAGCAAAGTGCTTGTGTCGAGGGCAGTCAACCCCAGATACCGGCAGGTTCTGCAGACGTACGCCGCGCCACGCGGCATAGATGTGATGGAAATCGACTTCTGCAAGCGCCGGGGCACAACCTCGGCCTCGCAAGTGACGGCGGATCTGGCGGCCGACGCTGCCTGTCTCATAGTCCAGTCTCCCAACTACTTCGGCATTGTGGAAGAGATGGAGCAGCTGGGGGCGGCGATTCATGCTGGCGGCGGCCTGTTCGTAGCGGTTGTAAACCCGATCTCACTGGGCGTCCTGGCGCCGCCAGGATCATACGGGGCCGACATCGCCGTGGGAGAAGGGCAGCCCATGGGGATACCGATGAGTTTCGGCGGTCCGCTCCTGGGGTTCTTTGCGACCACCAGCAAGCTGATGCGCAAGATGCCGGGCCGTCTGGTAGGCCAGACGGTAGACAGCAGCGGTCGGCGAGGGTTCGTGCTGACGCTTCAGGCGCGGGAGCAGCACATCCGGCGCGAGAGCGCGACAAGCAACATATGCTCCAACGAGGCCCTGTGCGCCCTGGCATCAACCATATACATGAGCCTGATGGGGCCGACCGGGCTGCGCAAAGTGGCTGAGACCTGCCTTTACAGATCACACTATCTGCGCGATCGGATGGAGTCAATCGCCGGTTTCACAATCCCGCTGTCCGGGCCCTTCTTCAATGAATTCGTGGTGCGCTCTTCGGTGTGCGCCGACGACATGAACGAGGAGCTTCTGGCTGCCGGGATAATCGGCGGCAAGTCCGTCGAGTGCGAGTACCCTGAACTTTCAGGGTGCACGCTCTGGGCAGTGACCGAAAGACGCACTCGCGAACAGCTCGACACACTCATCCGGGAACTGGAGGTGCTAGCATGAAAGGCCCGCAGCCGCTTATATTCGAGCTTTCCTCGCCGGGGCGGACCGCGGTGAGCCTTCCGGCCCCGGAGGTGCCCACGCCAGATTTGGGTTCGCTCCTCCCAGCGCAGGCTCTAAGGCATGACCCCCCGGGTCTGCCGGAGGTGAGCGAGGTCGACGTAGTGAGGCATTTCGTCAACCTCTCACAGCTGAACCACGCTGTGGATACAGGTTTCTATCCGCTGGGTTCCTGCACTATGAAGTACAACCCCAAGGTCAACGAGGACGCCGCGCGCATGCCCGGATTCGCCCGAATCCATCCCGACCAGGATGAGGCGACCGTGCAGGGAGCGATGGGGCTCCTCTACTCCATGGATAAATACCTGTCCGAGCTGTGCGGAATGAGTCGCTTCACGTTCCAGCCAGTGGCGGGCGCGCACGGGGAGATCACCGGCCTGTTCGTGATCCGTGCGTACCACGAGTCGCGAGGCGAGCATCGCACGAAGGTGCTTGTGCCCGACTCGGCCCACGGCACCAACCCGGCCAGCGCTGCAGGCGCGGGGATGGAGATCGTGGTAGTCAAGTCAGACGAACGGGGCAACGTGGACGTAGACGACCTGAGGTCCAAGGTCGGGCCTGATACAGCCGCGCTGATGCTTACCAACCCCAACACGTTGGGCCTGTTCGAGGAGAACGTGCGTGAGATAGCGGCGTTGGTCCATGGGTGCGGCGCGCTGCTCTACTACGACGGCGCCAACGCCAACGCGATAATGGGCAAGTCGCGCCCTGGCGACATGGGATTCGACGTAGTCCACCTCAACGTGCACAAGACCCTGTCCACACCGCACGGAGGCGGAGGCCCCGGCGCAGGCCCGGTAGGCGTCAAGTCATTCCTGGAGCCGTTCCTGCCGGCGCCGCTGGTTAAGTTGGACGACGCCACTGGCATGTACGTATGGGACTACGACAGGCCACAGTCGATAGGACGGGTCCACTCGTTCAACGGTAACTTTGGCGTCGTGGTCAAGGCCTGGGCTTACATACGGTCGATGGGGCCCGACGGCCTCAGGACAGCAAGCGAACACGCAGTGCTGGCCGCCAATTACGTCATGCGAAAGCTCCAGCCCTATTACGATCTTCCGTATGACCGCGCCTGCAAGCACGAATGTGTGCTGGCAGGGACGAGGCAAAAGCGTGAGCATGGCGTGCGCACGCTGGACATCGCCAAGCGCCTTTTGGACTTCGGATTCCACGCTCCGACGATCTACTTCCCGCTCATCGTGGATGAGGCTATGATGATCGAGCCGACCGAGACGGAGAGTCGCGAGACGCTGGATCGCTTCATCGACGCGATGATCAAGATAGCAAAGGAAGCCGAAGAACATCCTGAGGTGCTGCACGACGCGCCGCATCACACGCCCGTAGGTCGGCTGGACGAAACGGCCGCAGCGCGGAAACCTATTCTGCGGTACACTAAGGAATCGTAGGGGGCCGCGAAGTCCAGGGGATCGCGTAATCGAAAGGGCCCGTCCTCGGGCCGGATCCGCAAGCGATACGCCGACATGCGGCGACAGATCAGCTAGTGGAGAACCGTTGACGCCTCGCCGATGAGGAGTCAACGGTTCTCGCAAGTATCAGTTCACAAATATCAGTTCGTAGGAGCAGATGAGGCATGGGGCACACCGAGCTAGACAAGGTCAGAGTATCAGCCGGCACCGCAAGCGTTCTGGGGCTTTCGCACATCGCGTCCTTCGATGAGCCAACGTGCGCATACGTGATGATAGGCGAACGATGCACGCGTGACTGCGCCTTCTGTGCTCAGGCGCGCAGCAGCGCTGCGCCGGGCGATAAGCTCTCTAGGGTGACATGGCCGGAATTCTCAGCGCGCGATGTGGCCGAGGCTCTTCGCGCCGCGGCAGACGAAGGGAAGGTGCGGAGGGCCTGTGCGCAGGTTGTGGGCACGCCAGGAGCATTCGAAAGATCGATTGCCGCGGTGAAGCTGCTCAAAAGCGCAGTCAGGCCGGACGTGCCTGTGAGCGTGTCCTACTCGGCTACGGCCCGGATCGAGCAGGTAGCGGCCTTGATGGAGGCGGGCGCTGAGAGAGTGGCGCTTCCCATCGATGCCTGCAACGAGCAGCTGTACCGCGATATTAAGGGAGGACATGACATGTCGCGGGCGCTCAGCTTGATCCATGAATGCGCCCGCCGCTTCCCCGGACGCGTGAGCACCCATCTCATAGTCGGACTGGGCGAGACCGAAGAAGATGTCGTTTCGCTCGCAGCATCCATGTGCCAGCAGGGCGTTACTGTGGGCTTATTCGCCTTCACCCCGCTTGCAGGCACTCGTCTGGCCGACAGGCAGTCGCCTGATCTCGGCTCCTACCGCCGTATCCAGCTCTGCTGTTACCTGCTGAAGCGCGCGTATCTGGAGCACCCCGCCGCAAGTCCTCCGGAATTCAGATTCTCTTCAGGCCGGCTAGCGAGCATCTCAATTCCCCGCCGTGTGGCGCAGGTAGGGGCCCTGTGGGGCGAGGCCTTCCAGACGTCCGGGTGCCCCGGCTGCAACCGGCCCTACTACAACGAGCGCCCGGGCAAGATCCCGTACAACTACCCCCGTCCACTGACTCCGGTGGAGGTCGAAGATGCCGTTGCGGCGGCGCTGGATGGAGTGGAGCTGGATATGGAGTCGGCGAGTATTGAGGGGGGATCGACCCGATGACACAAGGTTCTGCCGTATGGCGGATAATCAACTCGCCAGCGGCTGACGGGGCTACCAACATGGCCATCGATGAATCGATACTCGAGGCCGTGCGCCAAGGGCAATCGCCCCCGACGCTCAGGCTCTACACCTGGAAGCCAGCCTGCCTTTCCATAGGCCGATTCCAACGCGTCGCAAGGTCGGTGGACTGGGACGCCCTGGCTGGCCTGGGTTACGACTTCATTAGGCGTCCGACCGGAGGCCGGGCTGTTCTGCACGATGATGAGCTGACTTATGCCGTAATCGCAAACACGGCCCAGCTGGCAGGCACGGGCGCCAATACTGACACTGCCTGCGGCAGCGGCGTGACTGACATGGGCAGCAGTACCGGCACGGGTGTGCTCGATACCTATCTCATACTCAGCCGCGGGCTGGCAGCGGGTTTGGCCAGGATGGGTATCCCCGCAGAGCTCGCGCCGCGCGACGCTGCAGCGGAGCACAGAGGCCGGATCGGCGGGTCAGCGGCTTGCTTCGATTCGCCGTCAGCCTACGAACTGCTGGCAGGCGGGCGCAAGATCGTGGGATCCGCCCAAGTCAGACGGGGCTCAGCCTTCCTGCAGCATGGGTCCATCCCCATGTCAATGGACTTCGCCGCCGCAGAGGCAGCCATGGGCATGCCAAAGGGCTCGGGGGCGGATCTTTCGCGGTGTGTGGCTACAGTGGGCGAGTTTGTGTCGGAGTTCCCGACAGACATCTCCTCTGAACCGCTGCTCAAGCAGCTGTCCGATTCCATCATCACAGGATTCATCTCCGAAGTGATGCAAACCGCCCAGCAGGGCGAACTAACCAGCGCTGAACTGGAAATGACATCACAGCTGCGTGTCAAGTACGAGAGCCAAGAGTGGAACCTGGCTAGGTAGCGTCGTGTAGGCTTTCCGCCATGGTCCGCGACCGCGCCCTGGCCATGGCCGTGGCCGTCGTACTCGCCGTGGCCGTGGCCGTGGCCCGCGCCCGCGCCCTGCTGCTCACCATGTGCCCCGCCTTATCCGCTGCCCCCATGCCCATCCGCCAGCGTGGCCCCGTCAGAACTGACTACCTGCGCCTGGTGGTGTTCCAGTTATCTACACATCATGAGGCAATGCATACCTTACGCTCGGCAGGAGACAAGGCATATGCGCCATATGCTGCGTGTTTGCCGTGAATAGCCGCTCTACATGGCCTTTTGCCATGCGTTCGTTTTCTGAACGCATTTTCCCGAATGTGTCGCGAATCCGGACGATGGTTGATGCATATCGCGACGTATGTCTGCATAAAGGCGGTCGGCGAGATGACTTGGTGGCCACGGCGGAGGACGGTGGGATGATATGGCTGTAGTATGGGCGATGCCGCCATTATATGCCGTCTTCCGTTAGCGCCAATGGCGATAAATGTTATGCCTACTCCGTCTCAGGTGCGTTATGCACTTATGCGTTCCGATATGCACCAACCATTGGTCGATTTCGCGACGCATCGCCAGAAATGCGTTCATAAAATCGACACCTAGTTTTTACCATAAGCCCTGCAGCCCACCGCTACACTCACTCTACGGCCAGGCCTTGCCTGGTCTGTGATGGAAACGGCACGTCCCTGTGGGGATAGGTTCGCGGCACTTGGGGTTTGGTTGCCTATCGTTGTCCGGATCTGCGCCGGAAACGGCACCTGCCTTTTTCGGAGCCACACGGCCTTCAGACTACGGGTTTCTGGATGCTTGCCCGCGGCGCGATTAGCCGACTACGAATGCCTCTACCTCGCCGAGCAGCCTGTTGCGGTCGGGCCCGAACATGCCGAAATGGTCGGAGTCCTCGAGCACTACCAGCCTGCGCAGCGTCTCGGCACCCGCATCCCGGCCCGGGGCCTTTCCGGCGCTCCCGCCCGCGTGATCGATAAGCCACTGCCCATCCTCAGGCGGGGCGGTGTGATCATTCGCCCCGTAGATTGCCAGCAAGGGCGCCTGCACACGCGGCATTTCGGCCGTGACCGCCTGCATCAGCCTCATCAGGCTCCGAATACACACCACAGGTTTCTGCGAGTATGACACAGTCCGGCGTTCTGGTCTGGTCTCAGATTGCCCGGCCAGCGGCATGGCCACGGACGGAGGCAGCGGCGCAGTCACGGGCTTCGGCTGAGGCTGAGGCGGAGCCGGTGGCGCAGCCACGGGGGGAGGCTGAGGCGCAGGCGGCGTCGGGGGTTCGTACTTGCGCACCAGCGCGATCAGCGGCAGGAATCGCGCCCGCGGATCCCTGATCCGAAGCGGAGCG
>DAOPWT010000020.1:14219-17003 GCA_035351775.1 Bacillota bacterium
CAGCGCGATCAGCGGCAGGAATCGCGCCCGCGGATCCCTGATCCGAAGCGGAGCGGAGATCACGACAACGCCGTCCACCTGGTGACGCGCGGCCAGCATGAGGGCTATCAGGCCGCCCATGGAAAATCCCAGCACGAATGTGCGCCTGTGCCGTGCGGCCAGGCCCAGATAGGCCGCTTCGGCTCCTGCCACCCAGTCTGGAAAGGAGGTACGGCTCATGTCCTCCACCGACGTGCCGTGCCCAGGCAGGAGCGGCACGTCCACGTACACGCCGCGCGCAGCCAATCTCTCCGCGAACGGCCTCATCTCGTATGGCGATCCGGCAAACCCGTGCACTACGAGGCAGCCAACCTCTGCACCAGCTGGGCCCATCGCATAGGGTTCAGCACCGGGCATTATCGGCGCAGTGCGCGCCCGGGGCTCAGGCCTTCGATGCTGATTCATGGCCTCACCGGCCTTCCGCCCGCGCTGCTACTACAGCCCTATCGACGTATCGGGCTGCCGCCAACCCGGCGACCAGTCCTTCACCTACGGCCTTGGCTACCTGCCATGGTCGCCCGGTGCAGTCGCCTGCAGCGAACACCCCGGGTACGCTTGTCGCCATTTCCCGATCAACTACGATGGCGCCCTCCGCGACAGCCAGGCCGTCCAGGAGCCGTTCAGCCGGGATCGACTCGCGTATCACGAATACCCCGTCGGCGGGAATTTCCTCGCCCTCCAGCTCAACGTGGGTAACGAAGTGCTCGCCTCGTATACCGACGACCTTCGCGACAACTTCGCGAATCGACTCCGCCAGCGGCACACCTTTCTCCGCCTTGCCACGCTGCAAGTCAACATATGTGACTTCCGAGCATATCTCTGCCAGGAAATTGGCCTCTTCGCGCGCCTCCGATGTGTAGCCCAACACCACCACGCGTTTGTCGCGGTAAAGGGGGCCGTCACATGTGGCGCAGTAGCTGACCCCTGCGCCGAGCAGCGACGATTCGCCCGGAATCGACGCCGACTGCACCGCCCCTGTTGCAATTATGACGGTGCGTGCCGAGATATCCCCTGCAGAGGTGAGTGCCGCGAAGTGACCCCCCATGTCGTATACACCGGTCACATCGGCTTCGATCAACCGTGCTTCCGCCCGGCGCGCATGCTCCAGGAAGCGCGTGTATAGCTCGGATCCCGACAACTCTTCCACGCCCAGGTAGTTGTGGACTGACGGCGCCTTCGCAAGGCTCGGGCTCGCAAATCTGCGGGAAATGAGGGCCGTCGACTTGTTGCGGACTCGCGTGTTCACAGCCGCCGACATGCCCGCGGGGCCGGCTCCGATGATCATCACATCATATATCTCGTAGTCCACTGTCAATCAACTCCCCGGTCGCTACCTCTGAGCCGCGAACGCTGCTTCCACGCAGTTCTGCATCAGCATGGCGATGGTCATGGGCCCGACACCGCCTGGCACCGGCGTTATCGCGTTCGCGACTGCGCTCGCTCCATCGAAGTCCACGTCGCCCACGAGTCTCTTCTCGGCTATCCTGTTGACACCCACGTCTATCACAACAGCGCCTGGTTTGACCCAGTCTCCCTTTATCATCTCCGGCCTGCCGACCGCTGCCACCAGCACGTCTGCTGTGCGGCATACAGAGGGAAGGTCTTGGGTGCGTGAATGGCAAATCGTTACTGTAGCGTGTTCGGCCAAGAGCATCAATGCGACTGGCTTACCCACGATGTTGCTCCTACCGACGACCACTGCGTGCTTGCCCTTGAGTTCCACTCCGGTCCGGTGTATAAGCTCCATGATCCCCGCTGGCGTGCATGGCCTGAGCGCCGGCTTACCTACGACCAGGTTCCCGACGTTGATCGGGTGAAACCCGTCGACATCTTTGGCCGGCGTGATTGTCTCGATGACCTTGTCTTCAGAGATGTGATCGGGAAGCGGGAGCTGAACCAGAATTCCGTCGATGTTGGGGTCGGAGTTGAGGCGGCGCACCAAGTCCAGCAGATCATCCTCAGCAGTGTCCTCCGGAAGTGCGTGCTCTTCAGAGTAGATCCCGCACTCCGCGCATGCCTTCTTCTTGCTGTTGACGTAAACTCGCGATGCAGGGTTGTCACCCACAATAACGACTGCGAGCCCCGGTGCGCGCCCATACTCTTCGTTGAAGCGGGCAGCCCGAGCCGCTGCGTCCTGCCGGATTGACGCAGCTACAGACTTGCCGTCGATTTTCGTAGCCGGCATGGAATCACTCCAATCAACAATAATGCAGCCATCAGCCCCACGCTGGCCGGGCATGAGTGCCACTGCCGGCGGGCATTGGCCGGACAGTTGCATTATACCATGGCGCGCGAAGGTGTTGGCATAACACTGCCATCATCCACAAAGCACCGCCTGCCGTCTGGCATCTTCACCCTGAGCAAGTGGGGCGGACCGAACACAAGTCCTTCCGCGCACTGCCTCTCCGACTCCAGCACTGCAACAACAGTCCCGGCAGGGATACTGAACCGACTCACCGCTCCCGGGTGCTCCATTCCGGTCGCTCCACCCTGGCCGACCGTCGCCTCAGACAGAATGAACGCCTTCCATTTGTCGCTCCAGTAGTAAGTCTGCACAACTTCGCGGGACTTGATGGTAGTGAACACATCCCCGTCTTCGTTATATGATTCGTGTTTGTGCGATGACCGCAGCACTATGGACGGCCGCGACCCCGCCTGCGACCCTGCCTGCGGCCCTGCAATGAAGTCGACCTTGGAAAGGCTAGTCAGACGGATCCAGTCGCCGGAGCCCGCGCCTGCGTCGGC
>DAOPWT010000020.1:17103-21787 GCA_035351775.1 Bacillota bacterium
AGCTCAATCACCCCGTCCTGCGACGACGTCCATCGCGAGCTGGCGACTTCGGGGCCGGGGTCTTGCGTTATGTCGATGTCCACGCTGAGCATGAGGCCGGTTTTGCCGTCGGCTGCAGTCGGCGCAGCCGTTTCCCTCGCAGCCGTTGCCCTCGCAGCCGCGCCCGCCGAGGCGCGTCCGAGCCCCGGTAAGGCGTCGAGCAGCGACATGCCCATGGGGTACCCGCGCTCCACATTCCACCATACGGCATTCGCCACCAACACCACCATGCATATGCCGAACAGCCCAGCGGCGCTGGCCGCCCGCGGCAAGCTGCTGTGGTGAGCCCGGACTCTCCTGACCCTGGCGTGTTTCCGTCTGCGTCCGCCAATACTGCCTTGCACAGAAGCAACCCCCCTCACGAGACTGGTTAAATCCTACTCGTGCAGGGGGCCGACGATTACCGATCTGGGAGATCACTCACCGGCTTCGCCCGCCTCCGCCGCGAACTCCGAAACCAGCTGTTTGAAGGTGCGTCCCCTCTCCTCGAAATTCCGGAACAGCCCGTAGCTGGCGCAAGCCGGCGAGAGAAGTACGGCGTCGCCCGGTCGCGCCGCGAGTCGCGCCGCCTCCACTGCCTCCCGGAATGTGTCCGCCCTGATGATGGTGGGCGGCTGGACACCCGCTCTATCGGCCGCTTCCTCGAATGCCTGCGCGATCTTGTCGGCGGTGACCCCCACGAGCGCCACGGTGTGGACCTTACCCAATGCCAGACGGGCCATTTCGTCGAAAGGAAGATGCTTGTCATACCCCCCCGCAATCAGCGCGATAGGACGCTCCATCGCCGCAAGGGCCGCAATCGTCCGCGACGGGGTAGTCGCTATCGAGTCGTTGATGAAGACTACGCCGTCGATCTCGCCGGCTGGCTCCAGGCGGTGCTCCACTCCTGAAAACGCGGCTATTGCATCGCGCATGGCGCCCGGCTCTGCACCCAGCGCAGCGCATACGGCAATCGCGGCCAACACGTTCTGGACGTTGTGTATCCCGGGTATCTTGAGGTCAGAGCGGCGCGCGACAACCGTGTCGCCCGTGCCCGATCCCCCTGATCCGCCCGAGCTACACCTTTCGGACCACCTCATTACCAGCCTGTCGCCGTCGAGAAACGCCCCGCGAGGCACTGGCCGGGACGCGCTGAAGGACATGATCTGACCAGGGGCGCGCTCAGCCATCAACTGCGTGACATCGTTGTCTGCGCCGAAGACTGCCCAGTCGTCGTCACTTTGGTAGCGCACGATGTTCTCCTTGGACCAGATGTAATCTTCCATGCTCGGGTGCACATCAAGGTGGTTCGGAGTGACGTTGAGCACCGCAGCGACACGCGGGCTGACTTTGAGCAGCTTCAGCTGGAAGCTGGATAGTTCCAGCACTATCAGGTCGTCAGGGCCCACAGTGAGCACACGTTCAATCACCGGAGCCCCAATGTTGCCGCCTACCAGCACCTGGCGAGCAGGGTGATGACGCCGCGCATCCTCGCTCAGGATGAGTCCAGTCAGTGTGGTCGTGGTGGTCTTGCCCGAGCTGCCGGTGATCCCCACCGTCGGGGCGGCCGATAGCCTGAGCACCAGGTCTATCTCAGAGCTGATGGCCGCGCCGGCGAGGCGTGCAGCCTCGATTTCAGGCTGCCCGGGGTTTACCCCCGGCGAAAGATACACAATATCGAAGCCCGGCAGCGCATCAAGGTAGCCTGGCCCCAGAAGATACTGAACGTCCAGCCCGGCAAGGGACGTCAGCTCAGAGGCTAGGGAACCCTCCTGTTTCTGATCGCATGCAGTGACATGCACTCCATGGCCCACGAGGAATCGAATCAGTGGAACATTAGTCACGCCTATGCCTACTATGGCTGCGCGTTTCCCTGCAAGCCCCCGAAGAACGCTAGTTTGAACGTCGGTCAGCATTACTCAAGCCCCCCAGAGGTCCGCCCGCGCCGAGGCCAACGGCAATGAGGCGCGCCGCCGTTTCTGCAGCATCGGCCATCAGCGGACCGGCGCCCGCAATTGCCTCGTCGATTGTGCATGGACCTTTTGCGATACTCATCAGCGCGTCGATGCCATGCGCGTACAGACCCCCGGCATCATCCGCAATCGCGCCGGATATGACCACAACCGGGATTCCGAGCGATTTGGCAACGTTCGCCACCCCCATGGGGGTCTTGCCGAAAAGAGTCTGGAAGTCAGTGCGTCCTTCGCCCGTGATGGCCAGGGTCGCTCCCTTCATCTGCTCCCTGAGCCCCACAGTCTCCACCACGATGTCTATTCCGCGCCTGAGGCTGGCGCCGAGGAATGCCATCAGGCCTGCGCCCAGCCCCCCTGCGGCACCGGCGCCCGGGATGCCGTCTACATCGACATCCAAGTCGCGCCGGATAACTGATGCCAGGTTCTTCAAGGCATCGTCGAGCATTCCGACCATCTCAGGCGTAGCGCCTTTCTGCGGTCCATACACCGCCGACGCGCCGCGTGGGCCGGTAAGAGGGTTGTCAACATCGCATGCAACCACGAATTCCGACTGAGACGCCCGCGCATCCAGACCCGATGCATCGATTCGCGCCAGCCGCGCAAGCTCGGCGCCGCCCGGTCCGATCTCCGCGTCGTGCGCGTCAAGCAGCCTCACGCCGAGCGCCTGCGCCATGCCGGCGCCTCCGTCGTTAGTGGCAGAGCCGCCTATGCCGATTATGAACTTGCGGCAACCCATGTCGAGCGCGCTCACGATGAGCTCGCCTGTGCCCCTAGTTGTGGCGCGAAGCGGGTTTCGGAGGCCCCGTGGAACCAGCGGCAACCCGGACGCTGCGGCCATCTCTATGACAGCCGTAACGCCGTCGCCGAGCACTCCGAAGAATGCGGCGACCGGCTCTCCCAGCGGACCTGTGACGTCGATGTTGACTATCCGCCCAGAAGTTGCATCGACTAGCGACTGTACCGTGCCTTCGCCCCCGTCGGCCATTGGGACCGACACTACCTGTGCCTCAGGCCACACCCTGCGAAGTCCTTCTTCTGCGGCCTCGCATACTTGTCGGGCGGTTAGGCTGCCTTTGAACGAGTCAGGGGCTATTACTACCTTCGGTTGCTTGACCATGAAAACACCCCCAGAACGCGGAAGTCAATGGAGCGATTGATATCGGTTGCGAACCAGCTTGAGCAGGCGCTCTCTGGTGTTTAGGGCAGGGTCGCGCAGAACCTCATCGAGAAGCGCAGAGAGAATGCATCTCACGATCGGGCCCGGGCCAATGCCCGTTGCGTCAATCACGTCATGCCCGTCGACAGCCAAGTCCCGGATGCGCAAGGCAGGCCTTGAGGCGAGTACGGCGTGGACCAGCTCATCCAGGGCACGTCTTTCATTCACAGAACAACCTGCCAAGGCACACGCCACTCGCACCGCTGGCGCCAGGTTGCCCGCGCCGATCCGCGATGCTTCCAGTCTCAAAGAGTAGGAAGACGGGCCGGCAAGGCCGGGTGGATCAGAATGCCACTGCGAAACAAGGGTGTTCGCGCCCCGGACTATGGCAGCCACGTCTGCCCCGGTGCGATTGGACGCGCGCATCCGAACCAGCGTCTGCCGAGAACGGCTCTCGCCGAGCGGGGCAAGAAGCAGAGCGAACCGCTCCACCGGGTCAGCCGGCAATTCGTCGCACATGGCGTACAGCCCAGCCCGTCGCTCGCGCGAGGCGCAGGCACACAGCTCAGGCAGGATGTATGGGGTGATCCCCATCTCCTCGAGCAGCTCGAAGCCGAGCGAAGGCTTCCGTGTCCTCATCATCTTGGTGAGTTCATCGTAGACGCGTTCCACTGATACCTGCCGTATCTGGGGCGCCAATGCGCGAGCGGCCTCCACTAGAAGCGGGTCAGCCCGAAATCCCAGCTTCGCCGCAAAACGAGCGGCACGTACCATCCGGAGTTTGTCTTCTGAGAACCTATCTTTGGGCCGGCCCACGCAGGAGATGAGGCGCGCTCGTATGGCCTCACGCCCCCCGTATGGATCTATCAGCTCTCCATCGATGGGATCGAAGGCCATGGCATTTATGGTGAAGTCCCGTCGGGCGAGGTCGTCCTCGATTCTCGGGACAAACCGCACGTACTCCGGATGCCTGCCGTCGAGGTACGGCCCGTCCACGCGGTATGTGGTCACCTCGATGCTCATGCCGTTCTTGATGACGGTGACCGTGCCGTGAGCCACACCGCTCGGGATCGCCTGGTCGAACGCGGCCATCACCTGCCCGGGATCTGCGGATGTCGCTACATCCCAATCCTCTGGGCCGGCGCTCGCCATCACCATGTCTCTCACTGCGCCGCCTGCTATGTACGCCGTATGCCTCAGCTCCCGAAGAGTGGCAATAACCTCGATGACTGGAGCCGGCGGGATGAATGCAATCCGATCCGATTCTTCGGTCGACATCCCCTCGACCTCCCTGCTCATGCCGTTGGCTTCCAGCGAGTTCCCATTTAGGGCCCAAGCCGCCCTCGCCCGCCTGCCTGTGAGAAGGTATAATCAGAGCGGGAACTCGTGCCTCGCGCATGACGTTGTTACCCAAGTGAAACGGATAGTCGTGCGCACATCACATCCGGGCGGGTGATGCTCTTGGTCAACCAGCAGGCACTAGCCACAACTGCACAGCACCTATCGAAGGAAGCTGAGTTCGAATCGCTGGTACTTC
>DAOPWT010000021.1:0-20939 GCA_035351775.1 Bacillota bacterium
GGCAACGGTCGATGAAGCAGGAATCCCGCGACTTCAGTCGTGGGAGGTTCAAGCTATCTTCCGATAGCGGCCTGGTGAAACTGGGCCAGCCGCAGCCTGAGTCGAATTTGTCCGCCGAGCTGAACAGAGGTTCTCCGCTGACAATGTCGACGTATATGCCTTCTTCCGAGTGATCCCAGAACTCATTGCGAAACGGCGGTTCGGTTGCGGCGTTCTGCGTCACTTCGTACTGAAGCGGGGTAAGGCGTCGTTTGAGATCCTCTTCATATGGCTTCTCCCAGTGACTCTCGATGAAGGCCTCGCGGCCCGACCCGGCCCGGTACGCCTGGTAGTGTAGGGGATTCTTCTCGTGGTAATCCTGGTGATACTCTTCAGCTGGGTAGAAAGCGGACGCGGGCAGGATGAGGGTAGCTATCGGTCTGTCGAACCTGCCACTTTCAGCAAGCGCCTGCTTCGACGCCTCCGCCAGCAGTCTTTGGTCTTCATCATGGTAGAAGATCGCAGTGCGGTATGATTCGCCCCGGTCGTGAAACTGCCCTCCCGGATCCGTTGGGTCTATCTGCTGCCAGAAGATATCGAGGAGCGTCATGTACGGGCAGGTGTCCGGATCAAAGGTGATCTGAATCGCCTCGAAGTGACCGGTGGAGCCCTCTACTACCTGTTGGTAGGTGGGATTCTCCTTATGCCCGCCGGTATAGCCTGACACTACTCGCCGGACGCCAGGCTGTTGCTGAAACGGTGCGACCATGCACCAGAAGCAACCTCCTGCGAAGGTCGCCAAAGAGCTGCTGCGCTCGCCTTCATCACGCGCCGGCAGAGCGGTGGGTTCAGCTTTCGCCACCGTTCGGTTACGCTCTCTTTGACAGGACATGGCCTGGAGTGAGCAGATGCCGAATGGGAAGATGAGCGCGAAAAGAATGGCGGTCCTGATTCTCATTTTTGCATCTCTCCATCGCATTATGCTCTGCACCACAGACTACTGGGGGAGATGTACCGTTCTCACCAGTAGTATGCCTGCTATGCCCATCTCAATAAGCGCCAACGAATACAGGGCGATTGAAGCGATGACCAGTGCCCATGGCCAGCCAGTCGGCTCAGTTGCACCTGAGGCTAGCCCGCTAGCGACGGCATAGAGCTGGCCGCCGCCAAGAAACACTACTGCGCCACCCAAACCCCAGCCAATGAGTTGCTGATGGGAGCGCGCCCGCAGAGCCGCCCACAGGAGCAGTAGCGCACCAACGAAGGCAACGGGAAAGAGCTCAGCCGGCATCAGATAGTCGAAACGGAACACGCGGCTAGATATCGTTCCAACTATGGATGTTAGGACCGTAAACAAGATAGGAATCCACACAAGCACTGTGCCCACAATCGCCAGAAGTCTGGTGAGAACACCCCTGCGATCCATTCGCTTTTCCCCCTCCCACGAAGCCCCAAGGCCTCATTTCATTCGGCTATCTGCTTCTAATTATACGTTCTCATGCCGCAGTATGCTAGCCACCGACTTGCCTGATTGAGGTTGTCGATGTTGGCGCCTCGTTTCCCAGGCAGTTGGCGCTCGGCGAACACGAAGCTAGAGCTGCTGGCGCAATGTGGTCGCTCGGAAACAGCCAGTCGAAGGCCGCCGTCGAAGCCGTACAGTCTCGTCCTGCCTGGCCTGCCTGGCCTGCATGTCCTGCACGTCCTACATGTCCTGCCTGGCCCGCATGTCCTGCATGTCCTGCATGGCGCCGCCACTGTCCGCCTGGGGGGATACTCAGAGTGTGCGAGGTTTGGGGATCTGCGTTTTCGATCTTGGATGACGCGAAGCTTCTCGGGCAGCCGGAGAGGCGCAGCGGTGGGTCGCGGCCGCCGGAGAGGAGCAGCGGTGGTAGGAAGGGCGGGGCGGCGGCCTGCGGATGTATGGGAAAATCTAGGTGTCGATTTTATGAACGCATTCTCGGAGATGCGTCGATAAATCGGACAATGGTTGGTGCATAATCGAACGCATAGACGCATACGACGCCTGAGGCGAAGCACGCATAACATATAGTCCCATTTGAACTAACGGAAGACGGCACATAGTAGCATAATACCCCATAGGTCCGCCATATCTCACCACCGCATGCCGTTGCAGCTGCCAGATCGTCCCATCCACCGTCTTTATACAGATATACGTTGCGATATGCATCAACCATTGTCCGGATTCGCGACACATCCGGAGAAACCCGTTCATAATATGGACGCATGCCAAAAGGCCAGCTAGAACGCGGTGTCACATCTAACATGCAGCTTCAGGCCGTTTTGAGCGACCTCCGCCACCTTGACGGTACCCTGTAGCCCGCCCCAGACGTGTCAATGCGTGCAGTGCCGGTGCGGGAAATGCTTGACATGGCGTCCCATGTTTGCTAAGCTTGACTTAACCGGTTAAGTCCACGAGCCGATGATCGATGATCGATAATTGATAGTCGACGATCGATAATCGGCAGTCGGCAGTCGATAGTCGATGAGTTCAAGAGGCGCAGCCTTCAAGCTACGAGGCGGTTTACCGACGCGCGGGATGTGATGCCCGCCTTATATTCTGCCTCGTACTTAACCGGTTAAGCAAGGATCTAGCCGGTTTTCTGGATGTACTCTCGATGATGCGAGGTGGCTTGTTTTGAAACCTACTATCCGCGACATTGCCGAGGCAGCCAGCGTATCTACAGCAGCTGTATCATACGTTATCAATGACAAGCCGGGCGTAAGCGATGAGACCAGGCGTCGCGTGCTCAAGATCATGCGTGACATGAGATACCGGCCAAATCCGCAGGCGAGAGGCCTTGCTGCCCGCCGAACTGGGATGATCGGGCTCATGATCCCCGACATTACCGATTCGTTTTACGTGAATGTTGTCCGCGGAGTCGAGTCTATGGCAAATGAACTCGGGTACACGCTGAACCTCTGCACTACGCATGGCGATGGCGATCGTGAGCGGGATGTTACGGAGCGTTTCGCCAGCGGCGGGGTGGACGGGGTGATCGCGATGACGTACCGTCTCACCCCATCTGAGCTCAAAAATCTGAGCAGTCGGCGTTTTCCTGTCGTGGTGATCGACAACCCGGATGCCGCGGGATGGGTGCCCTCACTAGTTGTAGACAACGTTGAGCTGGGGCGCACTGCCACGTCGTACCTGTTTGAGCTCGGCCATTCAAGAGTAGGATTCGTGCACGGTGTGGAGGGGTCGGTCACTTCAGAAAGCCGATACCGGGGCTATGTGGAGACCCTCAATTCCCACGGCATGGAGCTCTCGCCTGAACTCGTAGCATACGGTGACTTCGCCTACGACGGAGGCGCTCGGGCGGCGAGGCGACTTCTTTCCATACATAATCGTCCTACAGCCATCTTCGCTGCAAATGATCAGATGGCGTTGGGTGTCATGAATGCAGCTGCAGAGCTGGGGCTCGCAGTTCCGGATGACATTTCGGTTATCGGCGTTGACGACATTGAGGCATCATGCCTAGTTGCTCCTGGGCTGACGACGCTAAGGCAGCCCACGTGGGAGATGGGGGCATGTGCTGTGCAGACTCTTGTAGACATCCTTAAAGCTTCGGAAGGGCAGGAACAGGGTGAGGCAGCTGACTCACGGGCAATCAGCAAGGTGTTTCAGGCCGAGTTGGTCGTGCGAGGGTCCTGCATCGCCAGGCAGCCTTGATCATAGGGGCCTAGCGGCGGCCAGGCGGCCCAGCGGCAGAAAGGTCCAACGGCCCAACGGCGGCCATGCAGCACGACGGCGATGGATGCGCAGGGGAGGCTGAACTTTTGGTGGCGAAGTTCGAGTCGAAATACGGCTACTTCGATGAAGCAGCGCGTGAGTACGTGATCACGACTCCGCATACTCCGAGGCCGTGGGTGAATGTCATTTGCCCCGGTGATTGGGGGGTTATCATTTCGCAAACCGGCGGAGGCTACAGCTGGCGTGAGCATGCATCACTGAATGCGGTCACCCGTTGGTCGCAAGATATCATCAGGGACAACTGGGGCAAATACGTTTACATACGCGACGACCGTTCAGGCGAGATATGGTCGGCGTCTTGGATGCCTACCAGGCACTCCACTGAGAGCTACCGGGTGAGGCATGGGATGGGCTACTCTGTGATAGAGTCGGAGGCCGGAGGGATAGCCAGTTCCCTTGCGGTTACGGTTCCCCCCGGCGAACCTTTGGAAGTATGGCTTGTCAAGCTCACCAATCACGGCAGCGATGAGCGTGAGCTGTCGCTCTTCTCCTGCTTTGAATGGTGCCTCGGGGCTTCTCCCGACTGGCACCGGGAGTTCCATCGAACCTTCATCGAGACATCGCTTGAGCCTGCGCTCGCCACAATGTGGGCCCGGAAGAGACTATGGGAGATCCCCGATGATGAGGGGAGGTCGTGGAATAGGTCATGGGGCTACACAGCATTTCACGCGTCGAGCCTTGCTCCGGAAGGCTTCGAGGGGGACAAAGAGGCATTCTACGGGATGTATGGCGACGCCTCCATGCCCGCCGCAGTAAAACTGGGCTTTCTGTCGAACTCGAATGGCAAGTGGACTGATGCAATTGGGTCCATTCACGTCAAGGTAACAATCCCTCCAGGCGAGAGCAGGTGTGTGTCCTTTGTGCTCGGGGCTATCGAGGAGGGTCGCGAACAAGAGGCCCGCGCGCTCATCGCCAAGTATCGCGATCCGCTTGAAGCCGACATGGCTCGGGAGCGCGCCGCCCGGTTTTGGGCTGAGCTCCTTGCGCCGCATCAGGTAAGCACTCCAGATGACGCCTTCAACTTGATGAGCAACACCTGGCTCCCGTATCAGGCGATCTCAGGCCGTATGTGGGGGCGAACCGGCTACTACCAGTCGGGCGGGGCCTATGGCTTCCGCGATCAGCTCCAGGACAGCCAGGTCTTCCTTCCTCTTGACCCATCACACACCGCAAAGCAGATCACCCTCCATGCCGCACATCAATATGTCGACGGACATGTCGACCACTGGTGGCATCCGATTTCGGAAATCGGCGGTGGGGGCCTCTATTCTGACGATCTGCTGTGGCTTCCCTTTGTCACTATCAGCTATCTCAAGGAGACTGATGATTTCAGCCTGCTCGATGTGGAAGTCCCATACCGCGATGGAGAGCCGGAGAGTGTGTGGAAGCACTGCCAGCGAGCCCTCGACCTCAGTCTGCTGAGGCTAAGTGAGCGCGGCCTTCCTCTCATACTCGGCGGTGACTGGAACGATGGGCTAAACGCCGTGGGCACAGCCGGACGCGGGGAGAGCGTATGGGTGGCTCAGTTCCTCTGCACCATGCTCCCGGATCTTGCGCATATTGCCCGAAGCCGTAAAGAGACGTGCCTTGCCGAGAAGTATGAGCGGTCCTGCAGCGAACTCGCTGGGGCAGTGAATGCGTTCGGCTGGAGCGATGACGTGGAAGGTGGCGACGGCAGCCTGGACGGCCATCGCGGAGGGTGGTACATACGTGCAACGTGCGATGACGGCTCGGTAATAGGCGCCCCGAGCTGCAGATACGGCAGGATATTCCTCAACGCTCAAGTGTGGGCGATACTGAGCGGCATCGCAGGCGAGCGGGACAAGCGGGCATGGGATGCAGTGGTCAAGCACCTTTCGAAGGAGTGCGGACCTGTGCTTTTGGCGCCTGCTTACGGCGAACCTGACGATAAGATCGGCTATCTGAGTCGGTATGCGCCGGGGGCGCGTGAGAACGGTGGGCGCTACACCCATGCTGCTGCATGGGCCATAATCGCTGCAGTAATGATGGGAGACGTATCTGAGGCCTGGCGGATGTACGAGGCCATCTGCCCTGTGAGGTGTGGGTTATCGCCGGATACATATAAGGCGGAGCCCTACGTCACCGCGGGCAACGCTGCCGGCCCGGATTCCCATGTTTACTGCGAGGGGGGATGGACCTGGTATACCGGTTCGGCCGCATGGCTGTTCCGTGTGGGTTCAGAATGGCTGCTCGGGGTGAGGCCCGAGTGGAATGGGCTGCGTATCGATCCCTGCATCCCGGCACATTGGGACGGGTTCTACATGAAACGCGTGTTTCGAGGCGCCACGTACGAGATTACTGTGCTCAACCCTGAACATGTATCGCGGGGAGTTGCGAGGATGACCTTGGATGGGCTGGACGTGGGCGGAGTCGAGCTGCCGGCTTCGGGAGACGGGAAGGTCCACACAGTCGAGATCGTTCTCGGTTAGGCCGATAATCGGGTCAATATCAAATGCTAGGGGGCGACCAGTTTGAGAAGGTTCGTGGTTCTGGCTTTGGCCGTGGTGTTCACCTTTTCATGTTACTGCCTGGTGAACGCAACTGGCATGGATCGGTCATATCTGTTCAGCATGGATACGGCCGAGGAAGCTCGGAAGTTCGACAACGACAACACCGGTGCGAAGATCGAGATCTCTCGCGAGGTTGTCAGGCAGGGCTCAGGCGCCTTCAAGATCACTCCGAGCGGAAAATCGCCCGAAACTAAGATAGCCGTGGACATCGTGGGCGACGCTCTGGCTGCCTGGATTGGCAACGATGCGCTCGCGATTCATGTCTTCATCCCCGAGAAGATGAAGGCGGCGCCCAACTCCTTCTTCCTCGGCATGGCCGACGTCTCGGACGGATGGGCATGGGTCGACGGCGTGTTCCCCAGAGTCGACGTGAAGCCGGGCTGGAACGACATTGTGTATACGCTTTCAGGTGCGATGAAGAACGTCAAAGAGGGCGGCCACTACAAGATCTACCTGTCCTTCTTTGCAGTAGACGAGAGCAACGCCAAAGTGCCTCTGGCGGAACCGTTCTTTGTGGACGGGATATGGGCCGAGAAGCTTGACGGCGCAGGTTCGGCGGCGTCCGGCGCGCCGGTGGGCAACTGGCTCTGGGCAATGGATGATGAGGGCGAACTGGCGGGATACGATAACGATAACACAGGCGCCAAGTTCCAGCCCGAGTCGGGTGTGGTATGTCAGGGGTCGCGTTCGGTCGCGGTCATCCCTGATGGAAAAGCCGTAGAGACCAAGCTCGCTCTGGACCTTGTGGGCCAGCGACTTGAGGCCTGGATAGGTCAGCGTGAAGTCACGCTCAACGTGTATCTTCCTCCTGCGAACAAGCTCAACCCCACGATGTTCTTCCTGGGGCTTGCCGATCTCGCCGACGGATGGGCCTGGGTAGGCGGCGTGTTTGCCACGTCTGAAGTGAAGCCTGGATGGAACCAGGTCAAGTACGCGCTTCCTGACGAGATGAGCAACTTGAAACCGAGTGGCAGCTACAAGATCTACCTTGCCTGGGCCCATGTGGACGAATCAGGCCGAAAACTGCCCCTCCGCGAGAAGTTCTTCATCGACGGGATAGGGGTCGCTTCGGCGTCGCTTTCCCGCGAAGAACTCATACGGCAGATCCCCGAGCACGTCAAGGTCGAAGTCGCGGGCCTTCTGGAGATGGATGATGAAGACCTCCTGAACATGCTCGAACGAAAGACCTTCGACTACCTGTGGCTAGAAGCGAATCCCGCGAACGGGCTGATACGCGACCGCACGATGAAGGGCTCGCCCTGCAGCATAGCTGCTGTGGGTTTTGGGCTCTCAGCGATTCCCGTTGCGGTGGAGCGCGGGTGGATCGGCCGCGATGAGGGATACGCGCGAGCTCTTGTGACGCTCAAGACTTTTGCAGGCGGAGGCGTGGAAGGGCAGAGGGGTTTCTACTACCACTTCGTCGATATGGCGGAAGGGCGCAGGTTCGGCGACTCAGAGATCTCCTCGATCGATACCGCGCTATTCCTTGCAGGCGCCCTCACTGCGGGGCAGTACTTCTCGGCAACTGATGTCGAAGCCCTGGCCGACAAGCTCTTCGCTGAGGCCGACTGGCAGTGGATGATGAACGATGGGGATACCCTGTCGATGGGCTGGAAGCCGGAAGTCGGGTTCCTTTCGGCGAGGTGGAACTCGTTCAACGAGGGTCTGCTGGCGTACGTCCTCGCCGTAGGCTCCCCGACGCATCCAATTCCGCCGTCTGTGTGGGACAACATCTTCCGTCCTGTAAATGAGAACTACATCTGTCTTCCGCAAGAGACACTTTTCGTCTACCAATACCCGGCTGCATGGATTGACTTCCGGAACAAAGAAGACCACTACGCCAACTACTTCAACAATGCTGCCACTGCCGCCAGGGTCAACCGGCTGTTCGCGGTTCTGCGGCGGTTCAACTACTCCACCTACGACATGGACATCTGGGGCCTCTCGGCATGTGACGGCCCTGCGGGCTACAAGCCGTACGGCGCGTCCGAGAACAACCACGACGGCACAGTGGCGCCATACGCATCCATCGCGTCGATGCCTTTCACGCCGGGGCTATCGATCGCGGCCATCAGGGCAATGCTCGAGCGCGAGGGCGGGTTAGTGTGGGGTCGATACGGGTTCGTATCGGGATTCAACGCCGATGCGAATTGGTACTCGGATCAGTATGTCGGCATCGATCAGGGGATCATCCTGCTCATGCTGGAAAATCACCGGTCTGAGCTGATCTGGAAGCAGTTCATGGCACACCCTGCGATTGCGGACGCCATGGCGAAGATCGGGTTCGTGGCCAGCGATGCGGAGTATGCAGTCACCCCTGCATACCTGGAGGAGTGGGAGAGAATCAGGCTAGCTCCCGCCGAGAAGAGCGCAATAGCCGCGCGCGTTGCTGTGCCTGTTGTTGTTGACGGCGATCTCGCTGAATGGAGGGGCCTGACTGGCTATTTGGTGGACGAGGACATGAACGTTCCGGCCGGGGGCATCGAGCGGGTCGACAAGAGGAAGCAGGTGCTCAATTCCACTTTCTACGTGCAGTACGATGACAACTACCTGTACGTGGCTGCGAATGTAGCCGACGAGTACATAGTCACGAATATCAGGCCGGACGATAAGGCCGGTTTCTACCGCACCGACTCTGTGGAGTTCTACATCGATCCGTCCAGGGCCGGGTCGGTCGCGGGGATCATGAAACTCGCCGTTCTTCCCTTCGATACCGAAGGCGGTGTGCAGGCCGTGAGGCACGAGGACAGCAAGCCCGGCCCAGTTGCCGTAACTAATCCCGGAATCCGAGTTGCGTCTGCCAGAACCGAGCGCGGTTATGCCATAGAGATGGCGATCCCCCTGGCCGACTTGGGCCTTGCGGCCAGGGCAGGGGTGAAGCTGGGATTCGGCCACACGGTGCACAACAGCAATGACAGGGAAGCCAAGATAGGGCAGTATGTCAGGACGAATGTGATCTCGTGGAACAACCTCCCCGAGGTGTGGGCTAATCCGGACCTGTGGGGAGAGCTGGTATTGGATTAGGCTGGCGCCGAGGCAATCGGAACTTATGGGAGACTTGTGGGAGGTGCATGGCTATGCGTAGATTACCGCTGACTCTGGTGTGCGCAGCGCTGCTCGTTGGGATCATGGCGTCATCGATAGCTGCTGCGCCTACTCGGCTCACAGTATGGGCCATGGGAGCGGAAGCCCAGAAGATTGGGGAGATGACGGCCAGGTTCGAGAAGGCTAATCCGGGCATTCGCGTTACAGTTCAGGCCATCCCCTGGGGTGCTGCGCACGACAAGATCATTACCGCGGTGGCGGGAGGGACTGGGCCCGATGTAGCCCAGATGGGAACCACGTGGATGGCGGAGTTCGGCTCAATTGGGGTGTTTGAAGAGCTGTCGCGCTACATCTCGAAGTCGAAAAGCGTGGAGAAGGGGCAGTTCTTCCCAGGCTCATGGGGCACCTGCGTCGTCGCGGGAAAGGTCTACGGCATCCCGTGGTATGTCGACACCAGGGCACTGTTCTACAGAACCGACCTGCTCGCTGCGAAGGGTTTCAAGCAGGCCCCCCGAACCTGGGACGAGCTGAGGGCGGCTGCTGCGGCACTCGCCGTGGGCGGCGGATTTGGGATGGCGCTATCCACCAACAACTATCAGGAGTTCATGCCCTTCGTGTGGCAGAACGGCGGGAGAATCCTCGATGAGAAAGGCCGCCCGGCTGTGACTGAGCCTCAGTTTGTTGAGGCCCTAGATTTCTACGCCAAGCTGTTTCACGACAAGCTGGCTCCTATCGACAGCGGCGGAACCGACCTGTTCCAGGAGTTCGCAAAGGGAACTATGCCCATGTACTTCAGCGGCCCATGGATGATCAACATGACCAATGAGCAGGTTCCCGAGATTGCCGGCAAATGGTCGGTGGCCGTGTGCCCTGCGAAGAAGACGCGGACTTCATTTGTGGGCGGGTGCAACCTGGTGGTGTTCCGCGATAGCAAGAACAAGGATGCGGCCTGGCGTTTCGTGGAGTTCATGAGCGATGCCGGCAATCAGCTGGCTTGGTTCGGGGTTTCGGGGTGCCTGCCGGCCGCAAAAGCGGCGTGGGACGCACCGGAGCTTGCGGGCAATCCAATGATGGCCGTATTCCGCGAGCAACTCGACGATGCTCAGGCGCCTGAGAACGTGCCGCAGTGGGCGCAGATCGAGGCGGCGATCCAGCGGCGCGTGCAGGAGGCATGCTACGGCAAGAAAACCGCTGCTGAGGCTGCCCGCGCGCTTGAAGCCGACATAAAAGCCATCAGGTAGAGAAAATCGTGCCGTGAGGGGGTCGTTGCCATGCAGCGAAGAGCCAGAGTCGCATATATGTTTCTGGCGCCTGCCCTGATCCTCATGATGGTATTCGTGGTTGTTCCGGTGGTTGCCTCATTTGTGATGAGCCTCACCGATTTCAACATACGTGCACTTGCCAACTGGGGTAACGCCAGGTTCATCGGGTTTGGCAACTACATTCGTCTGTTCGGAGACGAGCTATTCTGGAAGGCGCTCAGAAACACCCTGTATTTTGTGGGGATAGGCGTGCCTCTTGCGGTCACGTTGTCGCTGCTCCTGGCGGCGCTGCTCAACTCCCCCCTCAATCGGGCCAAGAGTCTGTTCAGGATAGGATACTACCTTCCGAGCATCACTGAGACGGTTGCGATCGCCGTGGTGTGGAGGTGGGTCCTCAACTCGAGATACGGAATCCTCAAGCAGGCGCTGGAGATGGTCGGCCTCGACAGCCCTAACTGGCTCGGCGATCCAGCATGGGCGATGCCTGCGATCATCATGATGGCGGTATGGAAAGGCCTCGGGCATAACGCCCTGATATTCCTCGCGGGCCTTCAGAGCATACCGTCGACGGTTTACGAAGCAGCTCAGATAGACGGGGCCAATGGGTGGGAGCAGTTCAGGTTCGTAACACTTCCTCTGCTTGCGCCCACAACCTTCTTCGTGGGAACGATGACGCTCATTGGCTATCTGCAGCTATTCGCCGAGCCATACACACTCACCGACGGAGGCCCGCTCGATGCAACTCTGTCGATTGTGCTCTACATGTACAGGCACGGGTTCAAGTTCTTCAACCTTGGATACGCGTCCGCCATGGCCTATGTGCTTTTCGGGCTGATCTTCGTTGCGACGCTGCTCACGATGAAGCGCAAGGGCGAAGAGGTGACTTTCGGATGAAAAGGGCGAAGAGCGTTCCTCTGGCGCTGGTGATCAACCTCTTGTTGGTTATCGGGCTTGTATGTATGGCCGCTCCATTCGCGTGGATGCTGTCGACATCCTTCAAGGGCACGAAGGACATATTCCGCTACCCTCCGCAGTGGATACCCAGCCGGCCCACGCTGGACAACTACACCAAGCTTTTCAGAACTGTCAACATTGCGCGCCCATTTGCCAACACGGTGATAACAGCCGTATCGATGACGGCGCTGTCACTGCTAGTGTGCTCCATGGCGGGATACGCCTTCGCAAAATTCGATTTCCCAGGCAAGAATGTGTTGTTCATGGGGGTCCTTGGAACACTGATGGTGCCGGGGCAGATAACCATGATCCCAGTCTTCTTGCTCCTCAAGAAACTGGGCCTTCTCAACAGCTACGCAGGGTTGGTGTTGCCCGGCATCGCGAGCGCTTTTGGGATCTTCTTCATGAGGCAGTTCATTGTGACCCTTCCCAACGAGCTGCTGGAGGCTGCTCGGATCGATGGAGCAGGCGAGTTCTTCACGTTCAACCGGATCGTATTGCCTCTATGCAAACCGGCTCTGGCTACCTTGGGGATCCTCAACTTCACCGGCTCGTGGAACAACTTCCTGTGGCCGCTGATAATCTCAACAGATGAGAGCATGTACACTCTGCCTGTTGCTGTGGCGAGCCTAGCAGGGCAATACGCGACAGAATACGGGCTGCAGATGGCAGGGTCGGTGGTCGTGATAATGCCCATTGTAATCTTCTTCATGCTCGCGCAGCAGTGGTTCATGGAAGGCATCGCAATGACGGGCATGAAGGGCTGATTATCGCGCGTCAAATCGAGCTACTGAGTAATAGGGAGGCATGTGAAATGAAGAGATCAAACGGGGCTCTGACTCCGGCCACGGCTCTGGCCTTTGCGCTGACGCTGATCCTTTCGGCGAGTGTCGTGGCCGGCGGAGCCTCCGGTGGGCAGATGCCCCTGTTCGGCCTGGATACTGTGGAAGAAGTAGCCAAGTTCGACAATGACAATACCGGCGCGAGGCTTCTGTTCACGCAGGAGGTAGTGAAGGAAGGCGGCGGTGCGCTGGCCATTACTCCTAACGGGAGCGCACCGGAGACGAAACTCGGCGTTGAGATTCCCGCCGGTAAGCTCGGTGAGTGGAGCAAATACGATGTGGTGAGGCTTCACGTGTACATCCCGGAGACCATGAAGACGACTCCGAACACCTTCTTCCTTGGCATGGCCGACCTTTCAAAGGAATGGGAGTGGGTCGACGGGGTCTTCACGGAGAAGGCTGTTAAGCCTGGATGGAACGAGATCGCCTATGTGCTGTGCGACGCGATGAAGAACGTCAAGAGCAGCGGCAGGTACAAGTTGTACTTCTCCTTCTTCAGGGCAAATGAGAGCAAGGAGAAGGTGGCGCTGGCTGAGACGTTCTACGTCGACGCCATAACGCTTTCGACACTTGACGCGACTGCTCTGCCGCCAATTGCTCTGTCGGGCGAGTTCTCGGCTGCATGGACCGTCGAGTATCAGCGCGCGCTTGTGGGGTATGACAACGACTGGACGGGCGCCGTGTTTGAGATTGATCAGGCAATGACCTACGATGACAAATGCTCTGTGGCGGTCATCCCCAGCGGGAGTTCGGCTGAGACCAAACTGGCGCTCGACCTCGCCGGCGATGCATTGCAGGAGTGGATAGGGAAGAGCGAACTCGTCCTGAACATGTACCTGCCGCCCGAGAATGAGTACAACCCCAACGGTTTCTTCCTCGGCATGGCCGATATCACGGACGGATGGAGTTGGGTAGACGGAACCTTCGCAACTACCCAGGCTGTTCCGGGCTGGAATCAGATAACCTATCCATTGACTGACGCGATGAAGAACCTCAACCCGGCCCGCAAGTACAAGGTGTATTTCTCATGGTTCCATCAGAACGCGCCGGACCCCAAGATCCCGCTCCACGAGAAGTTCTACATAATCCCGCCGTTTGAAAGCCACCCGGCGCCGCAGAACTACATGCGGCTCGCTCTGAACCTCACGTTCAATCAGGGGTCGTCTACAGTGGCTTACCTGCCTCTCACCCTGACACTGACCGGTGGCGAGCCGACAATGGGCGTGGGCAACTGGTATTTCTCACACAACACCGAGCCGGTTGCATTCTGGATCAGTAACAATGATAAGGACAATGTGAAGAAGTTCGCGTCGCTCGGCGATCCGCTGGGCATTGCAGCAACTCTGGGGCGCGGGCTCGTGATCAACGCCAGAGGTAAGGTGTTTGGAGCCGAGGCGAACCTGTATTTTGCAGGGCTTTCGGCAAGCAGCGCGTTCCTGGGGCGAGTTACATACGGCCTGCCTTTGGGATTCGAGCTCGGCGCTGTCGGGGCCTACACATCGGAGCAAGGCGCCGCGGGGAAAAGCGATCTCGTGTTCGGTGTTGACGTGACAGGGAATGTGCCGGGCACTGACGCCGACCTGACGCTTGCGGGGGCCGGCTACTGGAACAAGACAGGCGCGTGGAAGTTCGACGCGCCTGAGAACAACCTTGCATGCCTCGTTCAGCTTGAAGGCCTCGGGATCGGGCCCGCAACGTTCGCCGCCAAGTACGTCCAGGTTGGGCTGGGCTTTCGGTCGGCGTATGCAAGCACCGACAATACCGCGCTTCTCAATGCGTACAAGGGCGCCGCAGCTGTCGAGGCAGAGGTGGAATTGGCGTTGCCTGTGGGCGTTCCGTCGACCTTGACGCTCGCCAACGCCCTGCGGATGAAGCAGGCGGATCATAGCCCGATGTGGAACAGGACCACTGCCGAGGTCGTGGTGGACCCCACTCGGGATCTCAAGGTAACAGTGTCGGGCGCATACATATCTGACCTCGACAAGAATGTTGCTACTGATTTCGCGGGCTTCGAAGTGCATGCCGACTCGGTGTACAGCAAGTTCGGTCTGAACTTCAAGCCTTTCGCCGACTACAAGACCGGCAATTGCGCCGATTCCGCAGAACATGACGGCAAGAGGGCGGATACCATCGTCGGCCTGAACATCAAGGGGTCCACTTCACACGGAGTGACTCTGGAGACCGAGGCCAAATACACGGTGGAGGATCCCGCAACCGAGTTGTTCGGCTACGGGCATTACGCAGTGGACGCGCCTTCGGGACTCCTTAAGGGCGCACGATTTGACGTTGCGGGCGTAGGCAGCTACACCAAGAAGGGCGTTGGCATTGGGATTACCGACTACTACGCCTTCGCGGGCGCAAAGGCCAACGTGACTGATGCACTGTATTCGCGCGCTGCGGTGCTGACTAAGGACGAAAAGGGCGGGCTCGTTTTCGGCCTGGATCTTGACTGGAAGGTCAGCGACAGAATCGGCGCCTACCTGGTCTACACCTTCAGAAACAAGGGGATAAAGCCACCGGCTGATCCAAACATGTGGAGGCCATTTGACGATGGCGGCAAGAACTGGCTGAAGGCTTCCGTCGTCGGAACCATCGGGACAGGCACGATAACCCTAAGCTACGGCGCAGACGGGCGCAAAGCGGCTGACACAAGCAATTTCCACGCAGGCAAGCCCTGGGCCTACCTGAGGAACTACCCGGGCAATTACATGGACTGGCAGCTGTTCACAGTGAGCGTCAAGGTGCCTTTCTAGGCGGCTGATACCGAAAGCCCCCGGCGCGTTCCGGGGGCCTTTCCTATTTAATATAGCTGAAGACTTCCGTGTTTCGAGGTTTTGCCGGGGGGCTATCGCCGTCCCCGTATCCCAGAGCTACAGTGCACACGTGGCCATAGCCTTCGGGCACACCCAGTTCCTTCAGCAACTCCTTGCCCTCGTCGGACCTGAAGATGAGCTCAGGCGATGTCATTATGCATGAGCCGATGTTCAGGGATTCCGCTGCGAGGGCAATGTTCTGCGCTGCAAGCGAACAGTCGATCTGAACGAACCGGCCTGTCGAATCACCAGTGATCACGATCACAGTGGGCGCATGAAAGAAAGGGCTGAAGTCGGGCGATGCCGCTCTCTTTGCGATGGGCTCAGGACCGAGCTTTGCGACCTCTCGGGCTATGTCGGTGATCTTCTGCAACATGTCTTTGCCTTGGATAACGGCAAAATGCCACAAGGGTTTCGTTCATAGTCTCCAAATTGTCTCCTCCCTCTAGTTGAAACTGATAGTCTCGCTACCTCTATGCGTCCGAATCAACCGTAACCAGTTTGGAGTAGAGTCCATTCAGCCCCATCAACGCCTCATGCGTCCCTTCTTCCACTATCTCGCCTTCATCCAGCACAATGATCCTGTCGGCATGGCGAATGGTTGAGAGGCGGTGGGCGATCACTAGGGTGGTCCTGCCTCCGATGAGCTTTTCGAGCGCGGCAGCGATCTTGGCCTCTGTTTCGGTATCTACCGATGAGGTGGCCTCGTCCAGAATGAGAATCGGCGCATCGTAGAGGAGCGCTCTTGCTATGGCTAGCCTCTGTTTCTGCCCGCCTGATAGCCTTACGCCGCGCTCTCCGATGTGGGTGTCGTACCCACTCGGCATCTCTCGGATGAACTCATCAGCCCCTGCCGCGACGGCAGCATCGATGATCTGCTCCAAGGTAGCGTCTGGGCTGCCATAGGCTATGTTCTCGGCGACTGTGCCGTTGAACAAGAACACGTCCTGCAACACCATGCCCACATTCCGACGGAGTGAAGAGATCGTGACAGTGCGGATGTCCACCCCGTCCACGAGGACACGTCCTTCGGCCGGATCGTAGAACCTGGGGATCAAGTTGGCCATTGTTGTCTTTCCTACACCTGTTGGGCCCACGAGGGCGACCATCTCGCCTGGCTTGATATCCAGGTTGATGTTCTTAAGCACGGGCGTGTCGTCATAGTTGAACGAGATATTCTCGTAGGTTATGTGGCCCAGAGCCTTATCAAGCTGGACGGCGCCGGGCGAATCGCCTATGTCGGGCTGGAGGTCGAGCACTTCGAAATAGCGGTCGGAGGCGGCCAGTGACTGCTGAAGGGATTCATTGAGACGGTTAAGCCCCATGATGGGTTCGTAGAAGAGACTCACATATAGAAGGAACCCCGCGATGTCGGCGATGGATATCTGCGCTCTTGCCGCCATCAAGCCTCCGAACAACACAACCGAGACTGTTCCGAGACCTGCGAAGAAGTCGATCCCGCCGTGGAAACAGGCGCTTGTCGACACAGCCTTAGTGATAGCGGACGAATGGACCATTATGCGCCTGCCCACCGACTCCATCTCGCGCTCCTCTTGTGTGAATACCTGGATCTCCCGCATGCCGCTGAGATTATCCTGCAATGCGGCATTCAGGTCGCCCAGTTTCGCCTGGGCATGACGGAAGAGGGGACGGACGTACCGGTTGTACGCGATGAAACCAAGTACGATGAGGGGGATGGGCGCCAGGGTGTATAGAGCCAGCGTTGGGTTGATTGAGAAGAGCACGACGAAGACTCCGGCGACCGTCAGGAGGCTCACGATGGCTTCCGGGATCACGTGTGCGATCAAGGACTCAAAATAGGCGGTATCATTGATGGCCTTGGACATGATCTGCCCTGTTTGGGTGTGCGAGTAGTACCTTGGGGACAGTCTTTGCAGATGCTCATAGATCTCCTTCCGAGCCGCCGCCACACTGCCCCATCCGGCAACATGAGTAGCCCAGGTCTGCAGGGCTCGAAGCGCGGGCCTGAGGGCATAAACGAGGAGCAGAGCTGCGGATATGTTCACTACCTGGGTCGCCGCTACCGTCCCGTGGCCGGAGCTTTCCTCAATTGTGCCGATGAGGCTTCTTATGAGCCAGGGGCCTGTGAGATTTGCTGCAGTCACCCCCAGCATGGCGATGAGCGCGATCACCATCCAGCGCCAGTAGTCACGTGATATCGCTACGAGACGGGCTATGTGTTGCAAGACCAAGTCACCTCATTGTGAGTGTTCGCCCTTCTCGGAAGAGCTCCTGCGAATGAGCATCACGTTGGCAACTTCCGCTGCTATCCATTGCACTATTGGCGTTTGAATGACATAATCATCGCAGAAAAGGTGGTTGCTATATGCTCAACAAGATCAATGCGCTCTTCGGCGCGCAAGACATGACCGTAGGGCAGCCGATGTCGGCCTTGCTGAGGTTCTCCGTCCCACTGCTCATAGGTAACCTGGCGCAGCAGATGTACAGCACGGTGGATTCGGTCATTGTCGGTCGCTACGTGGGCGACAAGGCCCTCTCGGCCATCGGCACAACTCTTCCAATCATCAACCTGCTCCTTGTGCTGTTCATGGCAGTGTCGACAGGCGCGGGAATCATGGTAGCGCAGTACTACGGGGCCAAGGCCAAAGAGTCGCTGTCACGTTCGATTGGCAATGCGATGACCCTGGTCTGCGTGTCTTCGCTTGTGGTCATGGCGATCGGCATACCCCTGTCGGGTTCACTGCTCAGGCTGACAAGAACGCCTGTGGAGACGTTCGATATGGCCCAGTCTTACCTTACCATTATACTCTGGGGGGTTCTGGGGCTCGGGTTCTACAACATAGTATCGGGAATCCTGCGCGGGCTGGGCAATTCCGTCTTTCCGCTGCTGACCCTGCTGCTCACGTCATGTCTGAACATAGTCCTGGACATATGGTTTGTGGCAGGCCTGGACATGGGGGTTGCGGGCGCGGCCTGGGCAACGATCATATCGGTAGCTATCTCAGCCGTTGTATGCATCGTCAAGCTGTGGAGAATGAAAGACGTCGTGCAGATAGACGCGGCGAATCTGATCCCAAGCAAGAAGCTGACCGCCCAGCTGTTGCGGTTGGGGTTGCCGGCAGGGATTACACAGGCGGTCTTCTCAATGTCTATGGTGTTCGTGCAGGCGCTGGCCAATAGCATGGGTTATCAGGTCGTAACCTGCACCACCGCAGTCATGCGCATCGACGGGTTCGCAATGATGCCCAACTTCACCTTCGGCATGGCTATCGCCACCTTTGTCGGTCAGAACATCGGGGCAGACAGAATGGACCGTGTCCACCAGGGATCGAAAGATATGCTGAAAGTGAGCTTGATCACCTCGTTCGTGCTGGTGGCTTCATTGCTGATGTTCGGCAAGTACCTGATCAGCATGTTCACCACCACAGAAGAGATCATCAGCCTGGGCGTAAGGCAGATCCGCATACTGGCCGCCGGGTATGTAGCCATGGCCATTACTCAAGTTTTCGGCGGCATCATGCGCGGTGCAGGCGACACCATGCCGTCCATGTGGATCTCGATGTTCACCACAGTCGTGGTACGCGTGCCGCTGGCGTATCTATGGGCATGGCTCACCAGGAGCCAGGAATACCCTGCAGGATCGCCCGACGCGCTGTTCTTCGCACTCCTCATAAGCTGGACCGCTGGGGCTGCCGCCACATACCTCTGGTACCGCCGAGGAACCTGGCGCGACAAATCGCTAGTGCGGTCGTCTGCGCCGTTGACGGCGTAGAACAGAGGGAGATCCGTGCAGTTGGCAGACAGACACCTGTGGCGCGGGCGTTCACCCGCCACCGACGCAGGTCCTTGCCCGAACTACCGGATGACCTGGCCTCCGGCCCCCGGTTCGCCCAGCTCAAGCCGCGCATTCACGGCCCAGGCTGGGTCCTTGAGCAGCGCCCGTCCTATGCCGACCAGGTCGGCTTTGGATCTGCGTATTATCGAGTCTGCCGTGGCGGGGCTCTTGATGCCACCGGTCACGATAACAGGCGCTCCGCAGACCGCTTTCACTCGGCTGCTGATGTCGGCGAAGAATCCTTCGCCCTTCCACTCAAAAGGCTGATACCCCGCCAGACCGCCGGATACGTCAATCACGTCTACACCTGCGTCCACAAGGTGCGGCGCGATTTCCCGAGCGTCGTCAGGAGTGATCCCGCCAGGCACCCCGTCGTCCGCGCCCAGGCGGTACATGACTATGAGCTCGGGCCCCACAGCCGCCCTTACTGCGCGTATGATGCGGAGAGGCAGCAGCAGCCTTCCTTCAGGCCCGTCGCCATACTCATCAGTGCGCATGTTGGTCACCGGCGACATGAACTGGTTAAGCAGATACCCGTGCGCGCCGTGCAGCTCTACGCCATCAAACCCCGCATCCGCCGCCCGACGGGCGCATGCCACAAAGGCCTCGATCACCTGGTCTATCTGGTGAGCATCCATGGCGACCGCGGCAGGCTCATTGGCGTCGTTGGCGGATGTGTTGACGGTGGAGGGAGCAATCGGCGTCTGACCGATCACGTCAGCGGCGGCCCTCGCGCCCGCATGAGTCAGCTGGATCACAGCCCCGGCGCCGTGGCGGTGAATCTCATCCACCAGCGGCCGCAGGACACGTGCGTGAGCATCGGATACCAATCCCAGCTGTCGCCGGTGCCGCCGGCCGGATGGCAGGATGTAGGTATGCTCAACGATGATGAGTCCTACATCGCCCGCGGCCCGAACACGGTAGTATTCACTGGTTTCGGGCGTGACGTAGCCTTCTTCAGTTCCCGTGTAGCTTGCCATCGGTGGCATGACAATCCTGTTTTTGAGCTTGAACCCGCGTATGTCGATTGGCGAAAACAGGTGTGACATGGGTTTGTCTCAGACCTCCTATCTGATCACTCCCCGCAGGCGGCTAGCCATCGCGGCCGGGGCGGCGCGGCGGCCGGGCGGCGGCCGAGATGGCCGCGGCAGCCGAGATGGCCGCGGCGGCGCGGGTATACCCCCGGGGGTATCCGCTGAGCGATACCATCAGATTTTGATGATGGTTGGGGCCGATGTACTCAGATTTTGAGTACATCCACTTGGCTGCCAAACAGCCTCTACCGCCCGAGACTCATTCGAGGGCCCAAGGCAGACTATTATGTGGGATATGGCTGGGCGCAGCTGCCATAGACCCCGTGCTGATGCCAGTAATGCCCACGTTGTGGAGCAGAATCCCAAACGTCCTACAGGTTGCGATGCCCGCGCGCGCTGGATACCCCCCAGTTTCCGCAATCCAGACGTGTCGCAGCAGCCGTCCGAAATCGATGTACTCAGATTTTGAGGGTATCTCCAAAACTAACGTCAGAAATTGAGCATATCCCAGCTCCAGCCGTTTTGGCGTTGCGAAATCCGCATTAGGCCAGCTTGACGGCATTGCCGGCAAGCAAGGAGTCTTCCTACCGCTATGCCCTTAGGGAATTCCCGAGGTTACTTCCAGCATCGTCGTCTGATCGCTAGCTGATCAGTGCCATGATATTGCATATATGCTACATGATCAATAGGTCCTGCATTGCCTTGGTATCCCTGCAACACCCGGTGCGGTATAATGTGAGCTAGCTGTAGTGTGGAGGATGTATCATGGCTTATGAACTTATACTTCTGGATGCAGACGGGACTCTCTTTGACTACGACAAGGCTGAGAAGTATGCCATCGAGACCACGTTCCATGACTTCGACCTAGATTTCTCTGATGAGATTCTCAC
>DAOPWT010000022.1:0-20858 GCA_035351775.1 Bacillota bacterium
ACCGCCGTCATAAGTTGGGCCACCTGCAACGATCTTCGCGCCGGCCGACTGTGATATCCCTTGGAACCACAGCCGACCTTTGCTCGACCCACAGCGGACTCGACTTCCATTGCTATGGTCAAGTCCGCCGTAGATCTTCGCTCGACCGTCGCAAACCTCGTTATGTATGATGGCCCGAGAGCAGCTAAATATGCGCCCGATGAAAGGCACATTATGGCTACTTTGCCAATCTGCAATCATGCCCTCGGGGCTGACAGGCTCTCCCTAGCCCCACTTGCCCTTGCCCATATGCCCCCTGATCTCAGCCTTTGATGACTGCCCGATAATCCTCGCTTGCTCCAAAGCGTTCTTGAACAGAGTGACACATGGCGGATCCAGATCGTCTTCGATTCCGGCTTCGGCCACTTTACGCACCTCGTCCATGAGGCATATCAGCCTACAGTGCAGATCGTTCGTAAAACGAGACCTGTGAACGAGATTGGCCTCGGCCTCCTCGAGCTCGGTGAATTTCTCCTTCGGGGCGCCACACTTGGGGCACCTATCCGGGGGGCTGTCGCCGTCATGTATGTAGCCGCACACTCCACATCGCCAGAGCTTCATGCATACACCTCCATGAGCCATAAAATAGCCCAAAGCGAGCCCTAGTAGTTCTTCACGTTGAGCTCATAGTACGACTGGGGATGGGCGCAAGCAGGACACACTCTGGGCGCCTCGGGGCCCTCGTGAATGTACCCGCAGTTGCGACACTTCCAGCTGACAGGGTGGTCCTTCTTGAACACAGAGCCATTTTCGATATTGGCAAGGAGAGCTCGGAAACGCGCCTCGTGATGCTCTTCGACCTCGCCGATCTCTCGGAATACGTCGGCGATGTCGCCAAACCCCTCTTCACGGGCTACACGCTCGAACTCAGGGTACATGCTAGTCCATTCGTAGTTCTCGCCTTCCGAAGCGTGCTTCAGGTTCTCATCTGTAGCTCCCACAACGCTCACGAACTTAGCCAACCTCTTCGCGTGCTCCTTCTCGTTTAGGGCTGTCTCCTCGAAGATGGCAGCTATCTGCTCGAACCCCTCTTTTCTGGCTGCAGAGGCGAAGTAGTCATACTTGTTCCTCGCCTGCGATTCGCCTGCAAAGGCCGACATGATGTTATCATGAGTCTTGGTTCCTTCAAGCTCTTTGCGCATGAGCATCGACCTCCTCCATCTGATCTCTGTTCGCTGTTGCATGCCCCGCGGCCATACCTAGGCCTCCTCGAAGGCATCCTTCCCAACACCGCACTCCGGGCATACCCAATCATCCGGTATGTCTTGAAACGCAGTTCCAGGAGCCACGCCCCCGTCCGGGTCACCCATCTCGGGGTCGTAGACATAGCCGCATACGGTGCAGACCCACTTGCTCATTACGTTACACCTCCAGAAAAGTACCGCTCCAAATTTCTCCGGTACACCCGTATAACATGCAACGATGCCACCTGTCAACATGTTCCCGGCGGCCCCGTCGCGCCGCCCGGGATGTGCCCTATAAGGGAGATGCCCGGAACCGTCGCCTGACGAGTCCGGGCATCACAAACGCAACAAGCAGCCCTGTAAGCCGAGTTCTGTCGAGAGTGATCATCTATCTAGGGCTCACGTTACCATGAGTCTCAAGCGGCCCAACCCGAGGGAGAAGCGGGCAGCCTCATATCCCTCCTATTTGGCCTTGCTCCAGGTGGGGTTTACCTAGCCGGCCGGTCGCCCGGACGCTGGTGCGCTCTTACCGCACCGTTTCACCCTTACCATGCGCTAGACGCGCTGCGCATGGCGGTTTGATTTCTGTGGCACTTTCCTTGAAGTCGCCTTCACTGGGCGTTACCCAGCACCCTGCCCTGCGGAGCTCGGACTTTCCTCAGGCGGATACCATCCGCCTGCGATCACTCAGACTGCTTGTCACCTACCACGCTACATGCTAACACTACGCTGGCCACGGCGTCAACTGCGCACGGCCCCGAGAAGGTCCTTGTACGTATCCGGATCCATGCCTACATCGGTACGCTTAGCCGACACATCAGTGCCCCGACTTCTAGCGCACTCGATACAACGCTTGGTCTCCGGAAGCGCCTCAGCCCTCTCTTTTGGTATTAGCTTGCCACATATCTCACACCTGCGCCTCACGCTGCGATTCGCCTCCGATGCGGTACCCGAATGTATGGCACCTTCTAGATTATATTTCTACGTCCCGCAGGGAGTTCCTTTGCACAACTCAGAGACTTTTTGCCTGGAAAGCAAAGAGGCGGACAATCGTCCGCCGAACTTTCACAGATGGTGGGCCCACCAGGATTCGAACCTGGGACCAATCGGTTATGAGCCGACCGCTCTACCGCTGAGCTATAGGCCCACTGGCTCCCCGAGCAGGATTCGAACCTGCGACCCACCGGTTAACAGCCGGTTGCTCTACCGCTGAGCTATCGGGGAATGAACTCACTTACGTTATTATAGCGCACACCGAAAGCGGGGTCAACTTACTCAAGAAAGTCCTTTAGCTTCTTGCTGCGGTTAGGATGGCGCAGCTTCCGCAAGGCCTTGGCTTCGATTTGCCGTATCCGCTCCCTTGTGACACCGAACTCCTGACCTACCTCTTCCAGTGTCCTCGCTCGCCCGTCATCGATCCCAAACCTGAGCCTCAGCACCTTCTCTTCCCGAGGCGCCAGTGTGTACAGAACCTCCTGCAATTGCTCCTTCAGAAGCAGGAAAGACGCTGCGTCCGGCGGCGCAAGGGCATCCTCGTCTTCTATGAAGTCCCCAAGATGGGAGTCTTCCTCCTCCCCTATGGGAGTCTCCAACGATACCGGTTCCTGGGCCACCTTCATTATCTCCCTAACGCGCTCGACAGGGAAGTTCATTGCCTCTGCTATCTCTTCAGGCACGGGGGCCCGCCCGAGCTCCTGAAGCAACTGCCGTTCCACTCGAACCAGCTTGTTGATGGTTTCAACCATGTGCACCGGTATGCGTATGGTCCGCGCCTGATCCGCGATAGCCCTGGTGATCGCCTGCCTGATCCACCAAGTCGCATAAGTGCTGAATTTGTACCCCTTGCGGTAGTCGAACTTCTCAACCGCCTTGAGCAGGCCAAGATTGCCCTCTTGTATGAGGTCAAGGAAGAGCATCCCGCGCCCTACATAGCGCTTGGCTATGCTGACCACCAGCCGAAGGTTAGCCTCCGTCAGACGACGCCTTGCCGCCTCATCGCCGGCCTCGATCCCCTTGGCGAGCTCAATTTCCTCTTCGGCCGTAAGGAGCGGCACTCTGCCGATCTCTTTTAGGTACATCCTAACGGGATCGTCGATGGCGACACCCTCTGGAACTGTGAGGTCAGCTCCTGTGTCTTCGCGCTCCACGGTATCATCTTCGGGCTCCAACGCCTCGATAGCGCCGCCTCCATCGCCGTCACCATTGCCGGCGTCGCCCGGACCGACGATGTCGACGCCGTACGCTCCCAGGGCCTCGTACATCTCGTCTATCTGATCCGGAGTGAGGTCAACGTTCTGCAACGCGTCCATAATCTCACGGTCAGTGAGAAAGCCTCGCTTTCTGCCTTTTGCTACGAGGTCTCTCAATTCGGGCGCGCTCAATTCCCTGGACATGATCTCCTCACCTTCCGAATCGCCATGCAGACAGCCGATTCCACCGGCGGCAGCACCTGCTCTAGTATAGCGTCCGCTTTCCGCGAACAGCCTCCGCGAGACGCTTCTGCTCATCCATGAGCGCCCTGATGCGTTCATGGTCGCCCGCCGCTTCAGCTTGCTGGACCTGAGGCTCTATCTCTCCGAGACGATGCTGGATCGAAAAGTGCCGCCAGGTCATGATGGTTTCCTCTAAGTCGTCCATATCAGTGTCAAAGGTTCCACCTGTCGATAGCAGTTCCGCGGCATAGTCGCGGATCTGCTCAGGGCATTCGTCCACTAGTTCCGCATGGGAAACAGATCTTGCCTCGCGATCGCAGCGACTCATCATGTCGAAGAGCACGCGGTTGGCTTCGACACGGAACCCATCGGGCCCGAGCTCTTCCAGAATCCGAGATCGGTTGGCGCTCGACACCGCCGCGAGTCGTATGAGAGCCCGCTCCACCTCAAGATATGCCTTGCTGCCCCATACGGGGTCACTCGGCGCCGCAAGTGCTTCTGGCTGTGCTGAAAGGCGTGGCGCTCCGCGCCCTCCTGAACGGACCACCGAGGCCCTGCGTGCCGCCTTGCGCACATCGGCGGTTAACGCCGATGGGTCCACGCCCAATCTGCCCGCAAGTTCCCTCACGTATTCGGCGCGCTCAACCTCGCCGGCAACGTCCGCCACCACTTCCACTACTGCCTCGACTGCCGCGAGACGACTCTGAAGCGAAGACATGTCAGTGGCGGAGAGTATTCGCTCAATCCGGTACCGGGCATACGGCACAGCCGTTTCGATTGCATCCCTCAGGGCGTCTCCGCCCTGATTGCGCACCAGGCTATCCGGGTCATGCCCCTCCGGGAGCATCGCTACCGCGACTTCGAGGCCAACGCCTGATGTTATGCCTACACCGCGCCCTGTAGCAGCCGACCCAGCGGAGTCGGCATCATAGCACATGACCACTCGCTGCGCGTATCTGGATATCAGCCGCGCCTGCTCGGCTGTGAGAGCAGTTCCAAGTGTCGCCACTACATTCCCAAGGCCCGCCTCGTGGGCTGCGATAACATCCAAGTAGCCCTCCACCAGCACTGCTGCTCCGTCCGAACGAATCCGATCCGCTGCCAAATCGAGGCCGTAAAGGTTCGTGCGCTTACTGAACACAGGCGATTCCGGGCTGTTGAGATACTTGGGCATGGAGTCATCCAGAGCCCGCCCACCGAAACCGACCACACGGCCATAGACATTGACGATTGGGAAGGTCACGCGGTTCCTGAACCGGTCATAATGTCGCTCTCTCGGGCCCGCTTCGTCCACTGCTGCCAGGCCCGCCTCTACCAGTAAGTGAGGCGGCACACCGCTGCGCCCCATTGCCTTGATCAATGCATTCCAGCCGGGAGGGGCATACCCGATGCTGAACATCTCCTGCGCCTCCGCCCCGACCCCGCGCTCCGCAAGATACTGGCGAGCAGCAGCCGCCGCCTGCGATCGCAGCAAGACCTTGCGGTAGTACTTCATCGCGAGTTCGTTCAGCCTGTAGGTCCTCTCGCGCCTCTCGCGCGCCTCGCGCTCGACCGGCGTCTCAGCACTGGCAGACACGTCAATGCCTGCGCGCTCCCCTAGCCGTCGCACTGCCTCGCGGAATGTCAGCCCCTCAATCTTCATAATGAAGGTGAAGACGTTGCCCCCCACGTGGCAGCCGAAACAGTAGAAAAGCTGCTTATCAGGGGAGACTGTGAAAGACGGGGTGCGCTCCGAATGAAACGGGCACAGGCCCACGTACCTTCCGCCAACCTTCTTGAGCTGCACGTATTCCGACACCACAGACAGTATGTCATTGGACTCGCGCACCCGGTCGACCAGATCGTCACGGTATCTAGATGTCACTTTGGACCAACCCCTGCCGGAGTAGTGTTCTCCGGTGGCACGCATTCTCCTGCCTGATGCGCGTTTGCGCTCCGCATGCCCGACGGCTCCAAAAAGAACCCCGCTTCCGAATTCACGACCCGGCGGAAGCGAGGGAGTCCGAACCGCAAGGACACGTGCGAACTTGTGTTTCGATATTCGACCCGAGATCGAAATTCCCTTCTGCTGTGCGCAATGTTTCCCCGCGCGCCTCCAATACGACGACAGTGTCCTTAATATTCCGCAAGATTCCCCGCTTATGCAGGTTGCCTGCTAGACCCGGCGACGCTAGTACACTGCCCAGGGCGCCGGAACGAAGCGACGCGTCCACTGTTTCATGGCGTACCGGTCAGTCATGCCGGCTATGTAGTCCACTGCTATCCTCGTTGGGTCGCACGTGGCCGCGGGTTCACCCGAATCCCGGATGAGCTCGTCCACATTCTGTACATAGTAGTGGAAGAGCTCCAACAGCAGTCTCTTGGCCTTGTCTGCCTCGCCCTTGGCAAGGGATCCCTCGTAGACATGGGCAAACATGAAGCTTCGCAATACCGCCATTCCCCGCGCCACTCCCGGGCTTTGGCAGATTTGGGGTCTTCCCTGGCTCTGGCGAATCACGTCAGCCACTAGCGTATCGAGGCGCTCCCGCCTCGTCTGCCCCAGAAGATCGCGCGCTTGGGCCGGGATCATGCTTTCGGTTATGATGCCTGCCCGCACCGCATCGTCCACGTCGTGGTTGACATAGGCTATCTTGTCGGCCAGCTTCACTACCTGCCCCTCCAAGGTGGCCGCCTGCTCCGGCCATTCCGCCGAATGGCACAGTATGCCATTGCGCACTTCCCACGTGAGGTTCAGCCCACGCTCATCCCTGCCGTTGCGTCGCTCGACGAACTCAACCACTCTGAGGCTCTGCTGGTTGTGGTGAAACCCATCAGGTAGGACTTCATTCATCGCGGCTTCGCCGGAGTGGCCAAAGGGCGTATGCCCCAGATCATGCCCGAGCGAGATCGCTTCAGTGAGATCCTCATTGAGCATGAGGGCACGGGCTATCGTTCGCGCTATCTGTGATACCTCCAGCGTGTGTGTGAGGCGCGTCCGATAGTGGTCGCCTTCGGGGGAGTAGAACACCTGCGTCTTGTGCTTGAGCCTCCTGAAAGCTTTGCAGTGGATTAGCCGGTCGCGATCTCGCTGATAGCAGGTGCGAAACTCGTCCGCCTCCTCGTGCAAGTCGCGGCCACGCGAGTGGGCGGCAAGCGCCGCATATTCCGATAGACGGGCAGCCTCCTCCTGCTCGATCCTCTCTCTCACTGTCACAGGGCACCCCTCCTCGCATCAATGGGGCAAATGGCCCACGCAGCGACATGCGCCGCGTGGGCCACCGGCTGACCCTGTATACTCATTTCACCTTCAGCGACAGTTTTTCCTGCACGATCCACCGCCGCAAGTCTGCCCCGGGGCCTTCCTGGGGTTTTTCAGCTCAGCCTGAGCGGCAGCCAGCCTCGCAATAGGCACACGATATGGAGAGCAGCTCACGTAGTCGAGCCCGGCGCGGTGGAAGAAATCGACGGAATCCGGATCCCCGCCATGCTCGCCGCAGACGCCGATCTTCAGGTTCGGCCGTGTGCTCCGTCCGCGCTGTACGCCCATCTCCACCAGCTGACCCACGCCTTCCTGATCAAGAGATTGGAAAGGATCCGCACTGAGCACGTTCCTGTCGATGTACTGTGCAAGGAACTTCCCAGCGTCGTCGCGGCTATAGCCGAAAGCCATCTGAGTCATGTCGTTGGTGCCGAATGAGAAGAACTCAGCGGTTCTTGCGATCTTGTCGGCCACCAGAGCGGCGCGGGGAACCTCGATCATCGTGCCGACCAAGTAATGCAGTCGGATGCCGTATTCTCGGATCGTCTCCTCGGCGATGCGGACTGCGTACTCCCGGATCATCTCCATCTCGCCGGTGGTTCCGACAAGCGGGATCATCACCTCAGGCAGAACGTCAACGCCCTCGCGGGTGAGCTCACAGGCGGCCTCGAAAATGGCCTTTACCTGCATCTCGTAGATCTCGGAGAACACCACGCCAAGGCGGCATCCCCGAAATCCCAGCATGGGGTTGAGTTCATGTAGCGACTGGATACGTTCGTGCACCTTCGCCTCGGAAATGCCCATTTCGGACGCGATCTCCGATACCTGCTTGGTCTGCTCCATAGTGGGAAGGAACTCGTGGAGCGGCGGGTCCAGGAGCCTGATAGTAACGGGCAGCCCTGCCATCTCCCTGAAGATCCCGATGAAGTCACCCTTCTGGAAAGGCAGCAGTTTGGCCAGTGCTCCGCGCCTCTGCTCCTCAGTGTCGGAAAGTATCATCTCGCGCATGGCGCGGATTCGGTCTTCGGCAAAGAACATGTGCTCCGTACGGCACAGGCCGATACCCTCAGCGCCGAAGATCCGGGCCTGCCTAGAGTCTTGCGGCGTGTCTGCGTTGGTACGGATCTTCAGCGCGCGGAACTTGTCGGCCCACTCCATGAGCTTCCCGAAGTTGCCTGTCAGCTCCGGCTGTACCAGAGGCACCTTCCCCTCGATCACCTCGCCGGTGGAACCGTTCAGGGTGATCCAATCACCCTCGGTCAGCGAGAGGTCGCCGCAGACCATTCTCTTCTCTCTCTCATTGATGAGAATGGCGCCGCACCCTGCGACGCAGCAAGTGCCCATGCCTCGGGCCACTACTGCCGCATGGCTGGTCATGCCGCCGCGAGACGTGAGAATGCCCACTGCGGCATGCATTCCGCCGATATCTTCAGGCGAAGTCTCCGTTCTGACCAGGATGACCTTCTCGCCGCGCTCAGCCCAGACCTCGGCCTCGTCCGCGGTGAATACTATGCGCCCTACAGCGGCGCCGGGCGATGCCGGCAGACCCTTGGCGAACGACTTCAGCTTGGCTTTCGTATCGATCATCGGGTGCAGCAGCTGGTCGAGGTTGGCAGGAGGTACACGCAACACGGCGGTCTTCTCGTCGATCATGCCTTCCTCAACCATCTCAACAGCTATGCGTACGGCGGCCGTGCCAGTTCTCTTGCCCGTGCGCGTCTGTAGCATGAACAGACGCCCTTCCTGTATCGTGAACTCGATGTCCTGCATTTCGCGGTAGTGCTCCTCGAGCTTGTGGTATATCTGCTCGAGCTGGTCATAGATCTCGGGCATCGATTCCTTCAGGGTGCTGATGGGTTTCGGCGTGCGAATGCCGGCGACCACATCCTCGCCCTGCGCGTTCATGAGGTACTCTCCATAGAACACGTTCTCGCCGGTTGCGGGGTCGCGCGTGAAGGCCACGCCCGTTCCGGACGTGTCGCCCATGTTGCCGAAGACCATGGTCTGCACGTTGACTGCAGTACCCCAGTCGCCGGGTATGTTATTGATCTTTCGATAAGTAATCGCCCTCTGGTTGTTCCAGGAACCAAACACCGCGTCGACGGCGCCTTGCAATTGCTCCTTGGGGTCCTCAGGAAAGTCGCGCCCTGTATACTCCCGAGTGATCGCCTTGTACTCGGCTACAAGCTCCGCAAGGTCGTCAGAGGACAGCTCCGTGTCGAGCTTGACGCCGCGGGCCCGCTTCTTCGCAGCTATGGCTTCCTCGAAGCTCTCGTGAGGCACGCCCATCACCACGTCGGAGTACATGTGCACGAACCGCCTGTAGCTGTCGTATACGAAGCGGGAGTTGTTCGTCCTCTTGATGAGCCCTGCGGCAGTCACGTCGTTCAGGCCCAGATTGAGGATGGTGTCCATCATGCCGGGCATCGACACGCGAGCGCCGGACCTGACCGACAGCAGAAGCGGGTTCACAGGATCGGCGAACACCGCGCCCATATCCTTCTCCAGTCGCGCAAGGTTCGCGTCGATCTGCTCGGCGAGACCCCCGGGCCACTGGTTACCGCTGGCATAGTAAGCTGTGCATACCTCAGTGGTGATAGTAAAGCCAGGGGGTACCGGAATTCCCAGATTCACCATTTCGGCCAGGCCGGCGCCTTTGCCGCCGAGAAGGTTCTTCATGTCGCCTGAACCTTCGGCCCTGCCGCCGCCGAAATAATACACGTACTTTGGTATCTCTTTCCCTGCCATGACAATCCTCCTGTCCATTGCTGCTCTATGCTTTCCAAGTCGCCTACGATTCTACTCTACTGAGAGCTCCCGTTCAAGCGAAATTCACAATCGCCCTCATAATCATCCGCCCACAAAAACGATATTGGAGAGATCGATGACCATAGACAGCACGCCCGAAACCCACTTGAGCATCGCCAGACGGTTGTTCCGGACGGATTCATCGTCCACCATGACCATGACCTTCTCAAAGTACCTGTCAATCACAGGGCTTATCACGCTCATCCTTTCAAGCGCAGATACGTATGACGCTTTGTCCACAAAGCCCGACATGCGAGATTCGATCGATGCCCGCACCTCGGCCTCTACAGCCTTGGCCGCACCGAATAGCTCGTGTTCGGCGTCATCTTCGAACAGCGCCTGGCTGAACGCGTCGGTTGCGGCATGCATCGCAATGTTCCGCACTCTGGACCCTGCCGTGGCAAGCGCAACAAACCAGCCTTCATCCACTACCTGTGCAACAGCTTGGGCCCTCTCGAACAGACACGCGGGGCGACCGAAGCCCGCGGCGAGTACTGCTTCAGCGATGTCGTGCCGAAATCCCGCCTCCTCCAGAGAGACCTTAAGCCTGGCCCTAATGAAACCCATGACATCCTCGACTACTTGCGCCTGATGAGCCGCATCCCCGGCCACGCCGGCCTGCGCCAATAGGTTAGTTGCGCGAACTACCAGGGAATCGAGCCCCAATTGGAACCTCCACTCGGCATGCACTGACACCGCCCCTGCCGCCTGCCGGCGCAGGGCGTACGGGTCGGCCGACCCGGATGGAATCAGGCCAATGCAGAAGTAGCCTACAAGCGTATCGATCTTGTCGGCAACTGACAGCGCTGCCCCAAGGAGTGATGCGGGAAGGATATCACCTGCAAAACGCGGCAGGTAATGCTCGAATATGGCGTCGGCGACGATCCTGTCTTCCCCCTGTCGGAGCGCATATTCACGACCCATGACTCCCTGCAATTCGGTGAACTCGCGAACCACCGAGGTGACCAGGTCTGCCTTGGCGAGAAAAGCGGTCCTTTCGGCAAGTGCAGCCTCGGGCGCGCCGCAAAGCAACTCCGACGCCAGGCGTCCGATCCGCACAGATTTGTCGTACATTGTTCCCAGTCTTTCCTGGAAAACCACGCCGGATAGGTCATCTATCCTCTCGGCCATCGGACGCCTCATGTCCTCTTCGTAGAAAAACCGCGCGTCAGCAAGCCTTGCGGCCAGCACCCGCTCATTACCCGCTCTGACCACATCGATGGCATGATCGCCGCCGTTGCGCACCCCGATGAAGGCCGGCATCAAGTCGCCCTGGGCGTCGCGCACCGGAAAGTAGCGCTGATGGTCCTTCATGGGCGTGATCACGCACGCCTGCGGCAGATCAAGATAGTCCTCGGCGAACCTGCCCACGAATGCTCGGGGCCACTCCACCAGGAACGTCACTTCCTCCAAAAGCTCAGGATCGATCACCGCCTGGCCCCCGATGGATGATGCCAGGCCATCCGCCTGCCGGCGTATGCTCTCAGCACGCTCCTCGGGGTCAGCCATCACTCCCAGCTCGTGCAGGCGCGGTAGGTACTCTTCAGCCGATCGGATCTCGTACGCTCCCGGAGCAAGCGTGCGATGGCCCCACGTCATGCGACCGCTCGACACAGCGTGTGTGTCGAAGGCGATGACTTCAGTGCCGAGCAACGCCAGAATCCATCTGATGGGGCGCGCAAAGCGGAAATCGTGCGAGCCCCACCTCATGGACTTCGGAAAGTTCAAGGCCGCGATCATCTGCGGGAAGACCTCCGCCAGCACCACGTTGGCCGGTCGGCCCCCTTCGGTGACCGTGGCGTAAACGTAATCGCCCTGAGGAGTTGGCCTCGAGACTAACGATTCAACCAAAACTCCGGCGGATCTAGCGAAGCCCAGCGCCGCCTTGGTAGGCCTGCCCTCGGAATCGAAAGCGGCCCTGGCGGCGGGCCCCCTGACCTCGCGGGTCAGGTCATTTTGTGTACTGGCTACCTGGCATAGCTGGACGATGATCCGTCGAGGCGTTCCGTACACACGGACTTCGGAACTTTCGAGCCTGGCCGAGGCGAGCGCCTCTGTAATGTACTCGCGCGCGTCGGCCAGCGCCTGCCGCATAAAGCGAGCCGGCAGCTCCTCGACGCCTATCTCCAAAACGGCATCTCTCATCAGTCGCTCCTCACCTGTTGCCATTGACCGCCGCCTCCTCATGCCCTCGGTCGACCCAAGCGCGCGCAACAAGGCGGGCGAGAGATCTTACTCGACCCATGTATTCGGCGCGCTGCGCTGTGCCGAACGCCCCTCTCGCGTCAAGTATGTTGAACACGTGGGAGCACTTCAGCACGTAATCGTATGCCGGCAATACCAGGTTCTGCTGGATGCACCTGGACGCTTCTTTTTCGTAGTTTTGGAATGAAGCACGCAGGACGCCAATGTCCGCGACTTCAAAGGCGTACTTGGAGAACTCATACTCAGCACGATGGTATACGTCCCGGTAGGTCAAATCGCCCACCCATTTCAGGTCGTACACGTTGTCGACGCCCTGGAGGTACATGGCGATTCGCTCGAGACCGTACGTTATCTCCGCCGATACGGGGCGGACTTCCATCCCGCCCACCTGCTGGAAGTAAGTGAATTGAGTGATCTCCATCCCGTCCAGCCATACCTCCCAGCCTGTCCCCCATGCTCCCAGCGTGGGCGCTTCCCAGTTGTCCTCCACGAACCTGATATCGTGGCGAGCGGGGTCTATGCCTATCGCGGCGAGGCTCCCGAGATACAGGTCCTGAACATTGTCGGGGCTGGGCTTCAGAATGACTTGGTACTGATGGTGCTGGAAAAGCCGGTTGGGGTTGTCGCCGTACCTACCGTCGGCCGGACGGCGAGATGGCTGGACATATGCGACCGACCATGGCTCGGGCCCTAGAACCCTAAGAAATGTATGCGGGCTCATGGTGCCTGCGCCTACTTCGACAACGTAGGGCTGTTGAATGGTAACATCGCGCTGTGCCCAGTAGCGTTCCATGGTGAGTATCAGGTCCTGGAAGATCAACGATGCTCCCTCCCCTTATTGCATTGGCGCAGCAGCGCCCGGATCGCAGCATCAATATGGTAGCGCCGGGTACCCCGGGGCCATCGCTCGAATGAGAGCTGGAGTCACCGAAAGCTCCACCACTGCTGCGAGGATTAGGGCGGGCGCCGCAAAGAGCAGCACTATCACAATGCCCTCGGCGAAGGCGCGCCCCAGATCGCCCGTGGTAGCCCGCCCTCTCCACACGAGAGGGACAAGAAACCCGAGCCGCATCCCCACTGCCTGCACCGCGATAAATGCCGGCAACTCGAGCACGCCGTGGGGAACGAAGGATGCGATGACGATGCCAAGTGGCCATCCTCCTCGGGCTACCATGAGCCTGGCGCCTACTCCGATGAGCACACCGTTGAGGCCAACGCTGAGCATAGGAACGATTCCCAGAATCCACCCGAACAAGATCGAGATTAGGGAGACCCTGAGGTTGTTCCAGAAAAGCATCAGAATCTGAACGCCGTGGGACTTGTGCTCCATGGAGTCCCGAAGAGCTGCGAGATTGCGGAACATCCACGGGAGTTGATCGCCCTGGACCTGGTAATTTCTGTATCCCACGACGATACACGTGGCAAACAGCACACAGGCGAAAAGAAGGTATCTTCGGTACCCGCGGATGGCACGTGGAAGAGCCCGAGTGTACAGCGCGGATAGCTTTGCCAGCAACCGAATGCCTCCTCCACGAAAAAAGCCTCCGCCCCTGAGGATCCTTTGGGGGACGAGAGGCCATGTTTCTAGTCTTCACTAACTATAGCAAACGCACCGGTACGTGTCAAACATGGGCCTAGCATGGGGCCAAGCATTGGCGCATGTGTGGGGAGGGTGGGGAGCTCAGCACCGTTCCAGTCTGACCGTGCAGCGCGATGCCAAAGCAGCTATGGCGCCGACTGCAGCAAGCTCAGGAGCCCAGATGACCCCCACAAGACCAGCCGCCACAGGCAGGTTGGCCAGCCTGTCGCCGTCTCGTTCTATGATGAGTCTCATCGACGAGCCCTGCCTCACCGCATCCGCAATCCGCTCAGATAACCTGGTATAGGCTGCAGCGCGGGCCTGGGCCCCAGCGACTACCCAGCCTTCCTCATCAGGCCTGCTCTCCACGCTTTCCGGGCCCAGGTCGCGTTCTGCCATGATCAGCGCCTGCATTAAGTCGCCCCCGGCTGCCTCCAGATACGCAGCCGCCTCCTCGTAGGTCAAATCGGTTCTTTCACGCAGCCTGTCGACGGTCGCCAGGTCTATTTTCATCAGCCCTGCCCGCCCTCCTGCTCCATTCTTCTCAAGTCACGGATGAAGTCCAGCGAGTGGAGCTTCCGCTCTGCCCGCTGATCGACATATGCCCGAAAGGCCGTTTCAAGCTCATCGAGCGTGTCCTCCCGGGGTTTCAGCACACCGATACGATCGTACCCGAGCGCCAGCAGCAGCCTTGCGGTTTCCCGGGCAGCCGGTCCGAAACTGACCGCATCGCGCATAGTGGGCCGGCATCGCCCGCACACCACCCCTCCAGCCTCTGGTCCGAACCATACTGCCTGTTCGGCTGGGGCACTGCACCCGACGCACTGCCCAAGCTCTGGAAGGAATCCCGACGCTGCCATGAACTTGATCTCGAAACCGACTGTTGCGACTCGCGGATCGGATGCTCCCGAATCGAGCGTGTCGAGGGCTGCGACGACCAACGAGTAGAGCTCATCGTTGCTTTCGCGTTCGCCGGTCATCCGGTCAACAAGCTCCGCCACGTAGGACGCATAGGCCATCTTGAGCACGTCAGCCCAAAGACTGGAATGAGCCGATACCAGCTCTGCAGAGCTAACGGTGTCGAGGTTCCTGCCGCGAAAGAGCAGCAGATTCGCCTGGGCAAACTGCTGCGTCACTCCAACCAGCCTGCTTCTGGGCCGCCTCGCTCCCCGAGCGAGCGCTTCGAACTTACCTTCCGAACCCGAAAGCACTGTCAGTATCCTGTCGGCTTCCCCGAAGTCCCGGACCTTCAGGATTATTCCTTCACATCTGACCAGGGCCATTCCGATCATCCTCACACGCGGACGCCCAAGTCGCACCAGTACAGTGCCCCCGAGCGTGCCGGCCTATTCAGCGCCGCGCCGGCGAGTAGCGTTCCTCCTCGCTGAATATACACCCGCAATAGGGCTGGCGGTACAGCCCCATCTCCCTCGACAAGCGAACGCTCTCGCGGTATCCGGGGCGGAAATCGTAGTAGGCAAATTGCACGCCCGCCGCCTGGGCCGCCTCCTCCGCCACACGCACCAGAAGATCATGGTTCTGATACGGGCTGATCAGCAAAGTAGTCGTGAAGGCGTCAGCCCCAAGTTCCTTTGCCAATTGCGCCGTGGGGTACAGTCGCATTCTGTAGCATGTGGCGCACCGGCCGTCTACATCCTGACCGATCTCGCTGAGGAAATGGCGGAGGCCGTAGGTCTCATCTATGATTGCACTGTGTCCCACCTCTGAGCAGTACTCTCGGAACGTGTCAAGCCGCCGCGAAAACTCGGTGTACGGATGTATGTTCGGGTTCGAGAAGTAGCCGCTGACCTCGTGCCCGCTTGCGCGCAAGGACTTGAGGCAGAAGGTAGTACAGGGGGCACAGCATGAATGAAGAAGCAGTTTCATAGCAGTGTCGCCTGCCCATCCCGGGGCGACTCCCGCCCGATGTGCTCATATGCACTGGCCGTCGCCACGCGTCCTCTGGGCGTTCGGTCAAGAAACCCCAGTTGCATCAGGTATGGCTCATACACGTCCTCTATCGTATCCTTCTCCTCGTTTATCGACGCAGCGATAGTCTCGACTCCAACAGGGCCGCCGCCGAACTTGTCGATTATGGTGAGCAGAATCCTCCTGTCCAGACGGTCTAGGCCCAGCTCGTCCACGTCGAACATGGACAACGCCTCCGCAGCCACTTCCGGCGTTATCGCTCCCCCCGCCCTGACCTGCGCATAGTCGCGCACACGCCTCAGCATGCGGTTGGCCACGCGCGGGGTGCCGCGTGAACGGCGCGCGATCTCATGAGCTCCTTCTGGGTGTATCTGTATGCCCAGCTTGGCGGCGGACTTAGACACTATGGTGGATAGGTCATCCACAGAGTAGAACTCGAGCCGGTGAACAACTCCAAACCTGTCGCGCAGGGGAGAGGATATCAAGCCGGTACGCGTCGTGGCGCCCACCAGAGTGAACCGTGGCAGGTCTATCCGGATTGACCTGGCCGACGGGCCTTTGCCGATAATGATGTCGAGCGCGTAGTCCTCCATGGCCGGGTACAGCACTTCTTCCACCGCGCGGCTCAGCCGGTGGATCTCATCGATGAAAAGCACATCGCCCGGGCTCAGGTTTGTAAGTATCGCAGCTAAGTCGCCGGCGCGCTCGATAGCCGGACCTGAGGTCACCCGAAGCCTTACGCCCATTTCATGGGAGATGATGGCAGCCAGCGTGGTCTTGCCCAGGCCGGGCGGACCATAAAGCAACACATGGTCGAGAGGCTCTTTACGGCCCCGAGCTGCTTCAATGAAAATCGACATGCTCTCTTTCACACGGTCCTGCCCAATGAACTCCGCCAGTCGGCGCGGACGAAGGCTCAGCTCTGCACCACGATCGTCATCACTCGGGTCCCCCGCCACTATTCTCTCGTCCATCGCTAGTTGCCCCTCCATCAGCCCACTCATTCAGCTCCAGACAGCCTGGAAAGCGCCGCCTTGATAATCGCCGAGGCGTTCTCCGCGTACCCTGCGGCCACAGCCGCGGCCACGGCTCGATCTGCCTCACCGACCGAATAGCCCAGCGCAACCAGGGCAGCTGCCGCGTCTGCCGGCGCGCCGCCGCCCATTCCCGCGGCCGCGCCCGCTGCCTGGTCGATGTCGGGCAGGCCGCCCACAGCGAATCCTCCAACCTTGTCGCGCAATTCCATCGCAAGACGCTCAGCCATGCGCTTGCCCACTCCCGGCGCTGACGCCAGAGTGTGGACATCTCCAGTCGACACGGCCATCACGAGCCGCGAGACGCTGAGGGCTGAGAGGATCGACAGCGCGGTCTTGGGGCCGACGCCCTTCACCTCACGCAGAATCCCGAACAGCTCCCTCTCCTGAGCGGTCTCGAATCCGAAAAGATCGATGGAGTCCTCCCTAACTACCATCTCGGTAAAGAGCCTAGCTTCATTTCCACTTTGCCCAGCTAGGGCCCTGGCGCCGGCTGTTGCCGATACACGGAAGCCCACGCCTCCCACATCGACAACCAAAGCATCGCCATCCATGCCCACAACTCTTCCGCGAAGTTGCGATATCACGCTTGATCACCGTCCCGCATGGCGTGAGCCTGATATGGAGCAGAATTCAGGTGGCATATAGCTATCGCAAGAGCATCGGCCACATCGTCCGGCCTGGGTTCGGCATCCAGGCGGAGCAGCAACTTGACCATGCTCTGTATCTGCTTCTTGTCGGCCCGCCCGTAGCCCGACACCGCCAGTTTGACCTGGAGCGGCGTGTACTCGACCACAGGCACTTCTGAGTTCGCGCACGCGAGCAGCGCCACTCCTCGCGCATGGCCGACCGCCAGAGCGCTTTTGGCATTGGTGTTGAAGAAAAGTTGCTCCACAGAGGCGCAGTCGGGCCGACCGTCAGCGATGACCTCGCTTAGCTCGCGGTATATCTTGCTCAGGCGAGCCGGCAGGGGGATATCGGGCCTGGTGAGCACGGCCCCCATTCGCACACACGTGAGGGCTCCGCCTTCCTCGCGTACCAGGCCATATCCGGTTATGGCCGTTCCCGGGTCTATTCCCAGCACTATCATGGCTCCCACCTCCAGGGCCAGGGCAGCCCGCCCCGCGCTTTCGCTGAAAGAAAAGCGGCCACGCCGGGAGCGTGGTCGCCCTGCAAGCGATTGTGCCCGGCGTCAGGACCCCTCGCTCTCCAACTGCTCGAGGACTTCGTCAGGTATGTCGAAGTTGGTGAAGACGTGCTGCACGTCGTCGTGTTCGTCCAGAGCATCCACTAGTCGCATTGCAGACGCGGCTTCTTTCAGTCCCAAAGTCATGACGGTTTTGGAAACTCTGACTATGCGCGCCTCCGAACACTCTACACCGGCTGCTTCAACTGCGCGACGGACCGTGTCGAGATCCTCAGGCGACGTCAGCATCTCGTAGTAGTCGTCATACACTTTGAGGTCCTCCGCCCCAGCCTCCATGGCAATGAGCATCATGCCGTCTTCTCCCGCGGAGTAGTGCTCCGAATCCACAGTCACTATGCCTTTTCGGTCGAACATCCAGCCGACACAGCCTGTTTCGCCCAGGTTACCCCCATGGCGCGAGAAAAGGTAGCGGACGTCCGAAGCGGTACGGTTGCGGTTATCAGTGGTCGCCTCGACTATGAGCGCCACACCGGCCGGCCCGTATCCCTCATATACGATCTCTTCGTAGTTCTCGCCATCAGCGTCACCGGCAGCCTTCTTTATCGCGCGCTGCATCGTATCGTTCGGCATGTTCACGGCCTTAGCAGCCTGAATAGCCATTCTCAGCCTGAAATTACCCTCAGGGTCAGGCCCACCCTGCTTTACAGCAACTATGAGCTCGCGGGCCGCCTTGGTGAACGCAGCCCCACGCTGTGCGTCTGCCTTCGCCTTCTTATGTTTTATGTTGGCCCATTTCGAATGACCGGACATGCTGCTTCCCCCCTTCTTTCGGAAACCCGGCCAGCACTGCCTTCTACATTCTAGCACAGCGCTGCCCCGCTTGGAAGCACACCGGCGAGCCACATGCCCTCGCCGGCAGGCTCAATCATTCGTCATCGGCCTTCTCAGGCTCGATCTCCACTCCTGCATTGTTCGTACGGCTAAACGGCGATAAGCTGAGCGCGAACCTAATGCGGCTGAGCAGCACACTGTGCAGCACTACCACCACGAGCACCGTCAAGTAGAAGTTCATCAGGTTCGACATGAGGAGGAAATCGTACACGCCGTGCAACACTGCCGCCAGCATCAGGCTGCGCCCTATCACGGCGCTCTCCATGCCCCGAGGCGCGAATTTCGCAAGGCCCATGCCGAACCCAACGATTCCTGAGAAGGAGGCATGCACAAGCGAGGTCAGGACAGCCCTGACCAGCCCGACCCCAAGGCCCATAGTCGATGCGTACAGCACATTCTCAAATGCAGCAAAGCCCAGCCCGGCGGAGACGGCGTAGATTATGCCATCTACGGGCTCGTTGAACGCAGGATGGTTATACGCCACGCGCCGCACGGCCCAGTACTTGAAAAACTCCTCGACGAATCCCACCCCGAACACTGCTGCAAGCAGTAGGGCGCCCAGGCTGGGCGGGTTTCGCAATACGCCCCGGAACAGAGATTCGACGGCGCCTGCAGGGATGATCATCACTGCGCCCATCAGGAACGCCTTCGCAACAAGCCCTCCCGGTTCGCGCTCGTATTTATCCTTGCGGTGAAAATAGAGCACCCAGAGGACCCCGGGGATCAGGGTGACCGCCAGCAACCGCAGGAGATCGGGCATCTGAAGCATCCACCTTTCTCGAGATAGCTCTCGTCGTATAGCATCGCCAATGCCGGAAATAATTCTATCACAAGCCTTGACAACCCTGAAATAGTGCGTGTATCATATCGTTGTTAGCACTCGCCTCTATTGAGTGCTAACCACACAGAGGATAGCCGTGAAGGGGGTAAATCATGATGCTTAGGCCTTGTGGCGACAGAGTCCTTGTCAAGCCTAACGTCGAGGAGGAGAGGACTGCTGGGGGCATAGTCCTTCCTGACACCGCTAAAGAGCGTCCCCAGTGGGGTGAAGTGATCGCAGTAGGCGCCGGCAAGTGGGATGAGTCTGGCAAGAACCGGATTCCCATGGAAGTCAAGGTCGGTGACAAGGTAGTCTTTGCCAAGTACGGCGGAACCGAAGTCAAGGTGGATGGAGACGAGTATCTCATCCTCCGCGAGTCTGATATTCTCGCGGTCAAGTAGACCGTCGTAGCGTTTCGCCGGGATCGACAAATCCACATATCGGGGAGGTATTACGCTCATGGCTGCAAAGCAGTTGGCATACAAAGAGGATGCGCGCACCGCTTTGAAAAACGGAGTGGATGCAGTAGCGTCCGCAGTCAAGGTCACGCTCGGGCCCAAGGGCCGGAACGTGGTGCTTGAGAGAAAGTTTGGTTCACCCGTTATCACCAAAGACGGCGTCACCGTCGCCAAGGAGATCGAACTCGAGGACCCTTACGAGAACATGGGCGCCCAGCTGTGCAGGGAGGTTGCCGCCAAGACCAACGATGTCGCAGGTGACGGCACCACGACCGCTACAGTGCTGGCTCAGACAATCGTCAGCGAGGGCCTTCGCAACGTGACCGCCGGAGCGAACCCCATGTTCCTAAAGCGCGGAATCGACAAAGCTGTCTCGCTTGTCGTGGATGAGCTACATAAGGTCGCCATACCTGTGGTCGGCAAGGAAGACATTGCTCACGTGGCATCCATAGCAGGCAACGAGGAGTCCATCGGCAACTGGATAGCCGAGGCCATGGATAAGGTCGGCAAAGACGGCGTCATCACAGTCGAGGAATCCAAAGGAATCGAAACCAGCGTGGAGCAGGTCGAAGGCATGGAGTTCGACAAGGGGTACATCTCCCCTTACTTCGTGACCAACGCGGAGTCTATGGAAGCCGAAGTCGAAGATCCCTACATCCTCATCTACGAGAAGAAGATCACGAACGTTCAGGATCTCCTGCCGCTTCTGGAGAAGGTTGCCCGTGCAGGCAAGCCCCTCGTGATCATCGCCGAGGATATTGAGGGCGAAGCCCTCGCCACACTGGTTGTGAACAAGCTCCGCGGGATCCTGAACGTTGCCGCCGTAAAGGCCCCTGGCTTCGGCGATAGGCGTAAGGACATGCTCGAAGACATCTCGATTCTCACTGGCGGGCAGTTCATCTCAGAGGCGACAGGCGCCAAGCTTGAGAAGGTCGACCTCAGCCAGCTCGGCCGGGCGAAGACCGTCAAGATCACTAAAGAGAAGACGACCATCGTGGAAGGTCGCGGCGACAAGTCGAGGATCGAAGGCCGCATCAATCAGATCCGCAAGCAGATCGACGACTCCGACTCCGACTACGACCGCGAAAAGCTCC
>DAOPWT010000023.1:0-18400 GCA_035351775.1 Bacillota bacterium
GAGGACGCCGAGAAGCTGGTGAAGCTGGGCGACCAGATCATCTTCGCCACCCGGTGCGAACCTTTGGGCGAGGGGTTCCTGAAAGGCAAAGCCATGGACGACAGGGTCGGCTGTTACGCCATTATCGAGGCGCTCAAGAAGCAGCACGACTTCGACCTCATCGGCGCCTTCACGGTTCAGGAGGAGGTCGGCCTGCGGGGCGCGGGCGTGGCTGCGTATCAGGTCAAGCCCGACCTAGCGCTCGTGCTTGAGGGCACCACGGCTCACGACCTCACCGAGACTTGCGAGCACGCGCATTCCACTGTGCCCGGTCGAGGGCCCGCCATAGTCTACCGCGATGCATCTTGGGTGGGCGACAGGCGGATCGTGGATCGCCTGATCGAAACGGCAGAGGCCGCTGGGGTCCCTTACCAGATCAAACGGACAGTCACCGGCGGCACCGATGCGGGCAGGATAGGCCCTACAGAATCGGGAGTCCCTGTGGCGGTCATGTCGATGCCGTGCCGGTACATACATTCCCCGGTGTCGGTGATATGCGCTGATGACCTTGAGAACTACGTAAGGCTTGCCGGGCTTTTCCTTGACAGCATTGACGAAAGGGGCCTTCCAGTATGAAGGAGCTTGTGAAAAGGCTATCCGAAGCATTCGGCCCGTCAGGGTCGGAGGAGCAGATAAGGAGCATCATCAGGTCTGAGGTAGAGCAGTATGCGGATGAGATCCGCGTAGATGCCATGGGCAACCTCATATGCCGGGTGGCGCCCAAAAACCCCGCCCCCGGATCCGGCCCCGGCGCTGTGCCCAAGCGCATCATGGTGGATGCGCACATGGACGAGATCGGCATAGTGGTATCGTACATAGATGACAAGGGCTTCCTGCGTTTCTCGCCTGTGGGAGGGCTGAGCCCACACGTCCTGCTAGGCCAGAAGGTGGTATTTGCAGACGGCACGGTGGGCGTGTTCGGCACAGAGAAGCTCGATGATATCAAGGATCTGAAGTTCGACAAGATGTTCATCGATATCGGCGCGCGCGACAGGGCTGAGGCGCAGGCCAAGGTGCGCGTGGGCGATGCTGCCGCCATGGTTTCAAGTTTCGCCGACATGGGCGAGCGCGTCAGCGGCAAGGCCATGGACGACAGGATCGCGTGTTTGGTGTTGATCGAGGCCATGCGCCGGGCGCGACCCCAGGTACACGAGGTCTACTACGTCTTTGCCGTCCAGGAGGAGCTGGGGCTGCGCGGGGCCCGCACTGCGGCCTACGGGATCAACCCCGATGTGGGCATTGCTGTGGATGTCACCCTCTGGGGCGATACGCCGGAGCATGCACCGTTCAACGTCGCGCTCGGAGGCGGCGCCGCCATAAAGGCTAAGGATGCAAGCCTCATAGCGCACCCGGCGGTAAAGAATCTCATGATAGACGCGGCCGAGAAGCATGGCATCCCTTACCAGCTTGAGGTGTTGGAGCGCGGAGGCACCGACGCCGGAGCGATCGCGCTCACTCGTGAGGGAGTGCCTTCGGGAACCATCTCGGTTCCATGCAGATACGTGCATACCCCCGCCGAGATGGTAGACATGGGCGATGTGGGCGCGTGCGTCAGTCTGCTCGTGGCCGTGGTCGAGGAGTTGGCATCGCCAGCCGGCGGTGGTATACTCTAGACGCGCAGGGATCTGCAAATCCGCAAGCTACGGAGGAATGTTCGTGAGCACCGAAACCAGCAAAGAAACTAAACATGTCAAGACAATCATAGCCGCCGACCTCAAGGGCACCGCCACGACCGGGGGCTGCCGGGAGTGCCAGACCTCCTGCCAGTCTGCGTGTAAGACCTCGTGCACCCTTGGGAACCAGGCGTGCAGGAAGTAGCTCGGCGCACCCTTTCCGAGCAGGGGCGCCCGTTTCCAGCCGGGATACGCCGTAACTGGCGCCGGTTCATGGCAGCGGGCGCCCGTCTCCTTTTGGACGTCCAGTCTGGCAGCTTGCACTCAATAGATGAGGCGGCGTGGGATGTTCTTGAGGCGATGGAGCAGGGTAAGGCCACAGGCCAGATAGATGGCGCCGACGAGGTCATGGCGGATCTGGACGCCCTGATCGAAGCGGGCACTCTGTCGTATCCCGACGACGCGGATCCGATGCCCAGCGCGCTCGGCCCGGGTGTTGTCAAGGCGATGTGCCTCAATGTGTCGCACGACTGCAACATGAGATGCGGCTATTGCTTCGCAGGCACAGGCGGCTTCGGCGGGGAGCGTTCGCTCATGTCGGCGGAGGTCGGCTGCCGGGCGCTGGACCTGCTCTTCGATATCAGCGGGCACGTCCACCATCTGGATGTCGATTTCTTCGGGGGTGAACCACTGCTCAACATGGACGCGGTGGCTGAGATAACCCGGCATGGACGCGATCTTGAGGCACGCACGGGCAAGACCCTCAAGCTTACCCTCACGACTAACTGCTACGAGCTTTCGCCGGATGTAGATAAGTTCCTGAACGACAACGATATCGCTGCAGTGCTCAGCATTGACGGGAGATCCGGCATTCATGACGGAGTGCGACGGACGACCGACGGGAGTCCGACTTTTGCGCGAATTGCCGGTAATGCGCTGCGGTTTGTCGATACTCGCCCCCGCGGAGAGTACTACGTGCGAGGCACCTATACCCGGCGCAATCCGGACTTCGCAGAGGACGTGCTTTTCTTAGCCGATATGGGCTTCACCAGCATCTCGTTCGAGCCGGTGGTAGCCGCGCCGTCCTCTCCCTACTCCATACGCGAGCAGGATCTGCCCCGCATATTCGAATCATACGACCGACTGGTGACTGAGATGGCCGCGCGTCGCGCAGCAGGACGCGAGTTCAGGTTCTTCCATTTCGATCTGAATGTCGCGCATGGCCCATGCCTCGCCAAGCGCCTTCTGGGATGCGGTGCGGGGCGCGAGTATGTAGCCGTCACTCCCGACGGCGCACTCTACCCATGCCACCAGTTCGTGGGCAGGGAAGGGTTCATCATGGGCGATGTATGGGACGGGATCACACGGCCCGAGATAGGCGAGGCTTTCGCCGGCGCCCACATCTACGCCAAGAGCGCCTGCAGCGATTGCTGGGCAAGGTACATGTGTTCCGGCGGGTGCCATGCCAATGCCCACGAGATGAACGGCACTCTGATGGCCCCATACTCCATCGGCTGCCTCATCACCCGAAAACGATTGGAGGCGGCCTTGGCGTACGCAGCCCTGCAGGGCTCCTCGCAGGGCTCTTCACCTGCGTGATGCGAATCCGACCGTCTGTGACAAATCAGCGCCGGACCCGCGTGATACGATCTCCTCGGCAGCAGCCGAGGATCGTTTCATTTCGGGGGGTGTTCGTGTGCGGAATCTGGCGGATCTCACTGATGCTGAATTGGTTCAGCTATTCCGTGAAGGCAGGTCGGATCGCGCTTTCGAGCAACTGCTGGGAAGGTATGTGCGGCTCATCAAGTCGTGGACGAGGAAATATTGGTGCGCGTATCGGATAGCTGATTACGATGACCTGGAGCAAGAGGCCAGAATCGCTTTTCTCGGAGCCGTCAACTCTTATGACCAAACACAATCCGGCTTTTTCGGGTTTGCGCAGATGTGCGTCACAAGGCGCCTTCAGAGTGTGGTGAAGTCGACCAGGCGCCTCAAGAACTGCCCGCCCCCCGGCATGGTGGTCCTGTCGACCAGTTCGAGCGGTTGTGATGGCGATGATCGTGATGTGATTGAGGCAGTGCCAAACCCCGCCGCATGCGACCCTCTCAACCTAGTCGTGGCCAGAGATGCGGCGCGCAGGCTGTGGAGTGTCGCGGGCTCAGCCCTTTCCGGGCTGGAGCTGGAGGCGCTGAAGAGACGGGCATGGGGCGCGTCCTACCAGGAAGTCGCCGCCGAACTGGGAGTCAGCCAGAAGAGTATCGACAATGCGATGACGCGTGCACGACGCAAGCTTCGCGGCCTCATCCAGTCCGATGGGGAGTCGCTACGGGAAGAGGACGAGATCGCTTAATGTCGAATGCCTTCATGGGTGATCGACGATGGATGAAGGCATTGTGCTCGAAGGCGGTTTCCGGGCTCACAGGAGGATCCAGGAGATGCTGCGCGTGCTCGAGGCGTCGGGAGGCAACTCCTCGGTTTCTGTGATAGCGGCCCGGCTGGGCGTGTCGGAACGCACAGTGTACCGCTACGTGAACCAACTACAGATGGTCGGGTATGATATCCGGCTCGACAGCGGCAACGTTCAGTCGGGGTCGGAATCAGGCGCCGAATCGCAGGGCGGACCCGCCTACCACATCGAGTCGTCCGAACCTGCCATGCGGCGCCTGGCCATTCTCTCTCTGCTCACGGGCGGGCCGGCAACGCTCGGTCGAATCGTATCCTACCTGGCCGACCCTATCCGAGCATTGGCGGCCGATGAACGCACCATCAGGCGCGACCTTGAGCATCTGGAGTCTTTGGGCTACGTCGATGCCCCAAGCGACCGCAACGCAGGTTACTGCCTGAGCGGGGCTTTCATGCCGCGGTTCTCCCTTTCCTTTCACGAGCTGATATCAGTAGTGCGTGCACTGGAATCCGCTCCCGAAGCTCTGGCCGACCCACTCGCCACAGCCTCCATACGCAGCAAGCTCTTTGCAGCCATGGCCCCCTGTGTTGATCAGGCTCAAGCGATTCGTCGGCGCAGGTACACCAAGGGGAGGGCTCGGCGGGGTGATCCGGCCATCCTGGCACGAGTGGACGCTCTGGAAGTCGCGTCGCTGGAGAATCGTGTGGTGCAGATAAAGTACATGGAAAGACGGAAAGAGGCTCAGAGTGCCCGCGAGGTTGAGCCTCTCGGCCTTGTGTACTACTGGTTCCACGACATGTGGTACCTGGTGGCCACATGCTGCACGGCACGTGAGGTACGTCACTTCAGAGTCGACCGGATCGCAAGGGTAGCCGTAACGAACAGGCTGTTCCAGTGGCCTTGCGACTTTGACCTCGCCTCGTACGTCTCGGGCATGTGGGGTGTATACGCCGGGGAGCCGACGCGGGTGAGGGTGCATTTCTTCGACGAGATGAACGTGCTTGCGCGCCTGCGGGCAGAGATCGCCGATAGGCCCAGCGCTCGCCTATCGCAGGTAGATACGGGTGTATGGGAACTGGTAGATGTCGTGGCCGGGCTCTCGGAATTTCGTGTGTGGCTCAGGAGCTTTGGCAGTTCGGCATTGGTGATCGAGCCCGAGTGCCTGCGCATGCAGCTGATTGAAAGCGCTATGCGTATGCGCGACATGTATAGCACGCTCGACCACGGTACAGACGACTACAGTACACACGGCCCAGAATGCTCGAAGGAGGGTCGCCTCGATGCCGACGGAAGATAGCTGCCTGGCCGACGAGATGTTCAAGCGCGTTATAGCCATAGTCAACCTGCTGATGTCGGCGCCGGAAGGGCTCAGCGTTACCGACATCGCCCGCGCCGTGGGCGTGGCGCCCTCGATAGTCCACAGCGACCTGCTCCGCCTGGCCGAATACGGTCGGGCTCCGCTCGCTGGAGGCTGCGAAGATGATGAAGAGCCGGATAGCGAATGTGAAGACGATGGGCTGGCCGAGGAGCCCCAAAATGAGGTTTGGAGCCTAGCATCGCGAGACTTCGCTTTCCCCGTTACCGGCCTGTCGCCCCTCGAGGCGCGTACGCTTCTGGCGATCCTCTCCGGCGCCCAAGGCGCTGATGGCGTCAAGCAGCGGTTGCAGGCCAGCCTTGCGGGCAGCGGTGTGCGCAGGCGGGTGGTCAAGGCTGGTCGGACGATCTACGGCGACGGCCAGGAGGAATCCAAGATCGACGAACTCGGGGCCTATGTAGCAGAGTGGGCTCCGATTCGGCTGGTCTACATCGATCGGCACGGCCGTCCTACCGAGCGTGATACATGCCCCACCGCGTTGGTGTACGACTGGCGTACCTGTGCGTGGTATCTGTATGGCTACAATGGACCAGCCGAATCCGGCGGCGGATTCCGCCATTTCAGGGTATCTCGCATCAAGAGCTTCGGGCCGGCCGCGGCCTACGTTGCGCCGCCTGACGACAGCCTCGTAGAGGAACACGCGAAGTCGTGCTGGGGCGTGGAGTGCAGTTCCGCCCCGGTGAAGGTGGCTGTGCGTTTCGCGGACGACTTCAACGTGCTAGATCGGCTGTACGCCGATACCGCCGACAGGCCCGACGCCGGGTACGAGGCTGAGCCTGACGGATCCGTGATCTATCGCGACATCATGCCCGGGTGTAATGAGTTCAGGGCATGGGTTGCCACTTTCGGCGAGTCGGCTGAGATTCTGGAACCGGCTATTCTTCGCCGCAGCATGGCGCTGGCTGTCCAGAGAGTGCTCGACAGGTACGCCGGCTTAGGCTGAGTGTTCAAATAGAAGGGAAACGGCGCAAAGAGGCGAACTATATAGCAGTCGCGGGCTGATTGCGTCCAGCGGCATATAACGAGCCGGTATCGTCTATAATGGCGAAACTCTGCGGAATCCATCTGGCAACCGTGTGGGGTCTCGCCTATTGCCGCAGTGTATCGATGCCCACCTCTACTGGGAGGCTGCGCCGTGAAGTTACTGAAAATTCTGCATACATCCGACGTTCATCTTGATCACGTGCTCACAGACTACAACAGGGACTGCCGTAGTACTCGCCGTGCTGAGCTGGTGTCGGCGTTTGACTTCCTGGTGGACGAGGCCATACGCCAGGCCGCCGACATCATGCTGATAGCGGGAGACCTGATATCGGCCCGTTCAGTCTCAGACTCCACTGCGTCCGCTGTGCGCGAAGGTTTCCGCAGGCTCGCGGCGGCCTCGATTTTTGCCGCCGTCGTGCCGGGAGAGGCTGAGGAAGTTCACTCCCTTGCAATGCTTCGCCAAGTGTGCAGTGAACCCAATGTGCACCTGTTTTCGGGTGAGGAGTGGTCGCGTGTATCCCCGATGGCCGGAGTGAGTGTATGGGGCCTGCGTACTACCTCGCGGAATTCGACGACCAATGCGCTGGCCAACCTGGTAATCGAAGGCTCAGGCATACACATCGGGCTCATGCATGGAACATTCGAGGCCACGCCGGGTCTGGATTCCTTCATATCGCCCGTCACGCCGACTGAGCTATCCCAGTCGGGCCTGGATTATCTGGCATTGGGCCACTACCACAACATGGTGAACAACTCGGTGGGCCGTGCCACCTGCTGGTATTCAGGCTCGCCGGTCCATCTTGGCTTCGACACTCGTGGCGAGCGCCACGCATTGATCGTGACAGTGCGTGGTGACGGAGTCCGCGTATACCCCATCAAAGTGCCCGGCCGCCCTCAGCGAGTGGTTAATATCGAGGTCACTACAACTCGCGCGAGGGAGCAGCTGTACACTCGCCTTGCGCGCCTCGCCAGCTCCGAACTGTGCCTCAGAGCCGAGGTCGAGGGCGAAACGGAGCCTGGCGACGTGGGACTGGTGAGCCTGGCTGAGCAGGATTTTCGGAGCAAGTTCTTTCATCTGACGGTGGCAGACCATACGCGGGTGAGCTGTCCGCCGTGGCGCTCCTCTGACGTGCGCAGTATGGACCTCGACGAAGCGTTCTTCCGAAAAGCCGCCCGATTGACGGCAGAACCCGGCGCGGCGCGAAAGCCGCCCGAGGTTGTGGCTCGTGCACTCAAGCTGGGGCTGGGCGCTCTGGGGGAGGTGGACACCCTTGTTCATCGAGAGACTCGCGCTAAAGGTCAGGGCCAAGCGGCGGGCGATTGAGACTGACTTGGCGCCGGGGCTGTCTGTGGTGTCGGCGGACGATCCGGCTGTGGCCCGAGCGTTCGTGTCGGCCCTGCGTTGGGCGGGAGATCTCGCAGGCGTTTTCTGGGCCGAGTTGGTGCTGGTGGACGGCAGCGGTTCCCGGATCACGCTGACTCTCGAGAGGGGGGCTGACGGTAGGGTGGCTCGGCGGGCCACTGACCAAGGCGCCGGTGTCGAAATCGGAATACCGAGCCAGCATGTAATGGCGTTCGCCCTGCCGACGGCGGGCGGCGCAGCGGAGCCTCACCCTGATGGGCATATGGCCCTTCTCAGCCTGCCCCTGTCGGCGGTGCTGCCCGTGGCCGAGACCAGGCTGTGCGCGGCCATAGACGCCATGGACGACATGGCGGGCGAGGTCTATGCGGGGGAGGGAGTCGATGCTCGCGACGGGAGCATGCATGTGCATCGGGCGCGACTGGAGGGCCGAGTTGACCAGGCCCACAGACTGCGCTCCCGGAGGGCAGCGCTTGAGTCTAGGCTCTCGTGGCTTGCCGAGCGCGTGAGCTTCATCGACGGCAGGCTGTCATGCATTGAGTCCGCCCTGATTACGTGCGCTGAGCGTGATGACATACAGGACTACATTGAGCGTCTCAAGGCATGCTTCAACGAGTGTGACCAGAAGCTCTCATCCGCCCGAGTCGCTCGGGAGGCGTTGGATGCGGCTCGCGACCGTCGCGCCGCCTGCCCCGGTAGTGACGGGGCGTTCGAGCCTGCCATAGCTGCCGAAGTGCGGTCGCTCGATGGATCTCTGCGAGATCTGGAAAGAAAGGCTCAAGATTTCGAAGCCAAACTATCGTGTGCAGCCGCATGGGTGGCGAGGCTCAAGGTAGAGCAGGCGCTGACCCATGAGAAGATCCGATCGGCTCGCGGCAAAGACCGTTCTGAGCATGTGGTATCGCAAGCCCGGACGCTGTCTGCTGTCATTTCGGACCGGGAAGAGGCGCTCGATAGGGTCGGTTCACAGATCGCGTCGGCAGACCGAGTGCTCATGCAGAGGAAAGCGGCCGAGCGGATTACGATAGCAGGCGTCGTGGTCGCAGCGCTATCGCTCGCAGCCATCATGCTGCCGCCTGATGTATGGCCGTCGCGTGCCGCGGTGATCCCTGAAGCCGGGGTATCGGTTCTTCTGACCTTGATGGCGACGGGCCTGTTGTCGACGGTGTATGGAATAAGGCGCGGCATTGAGATCGAAGGGCGAGCCGAGGCCCGGGCTGCCCTCGACAAAGAGAGGGCCGCTCTCGCCAGGCAGCTCGCGTGGCACAGGCAACAGCTATCCTCAATGCTTCGTGGCCGCACGCTTGAGGAATACGTGGATGAACTGGGCGAACTGCGCCGCCTGGCGCAGCGCAGGGATGCCATGGCGGACGAGATGAAGGAGGCCTTGGCCGATTCCACACGTATGCATAATGAGGCGAATCTGGTGCGCGTGAGAACGGTGCGAGCCCGCGAGCGGCTGACCGAACTCCTGCGCAGGTCGGGCTGTGCGTCAGCCTCCAGCTATCTCGATGCGTACGAGCGTTATCGCCGGCTGGAATGGGCATTTCAGGATGCTCATGCCAGGCTCGAATCTGCCCTGGGGGGGCTCACAGAGCCCTGCATCGAGATGGACATGGAGATAGCCGCTGAGGAGATTGCCCTGGCTGAAGCCAACCGGGATGCGCTTTCCGACGCCAGGGCAAATGGACGCCTTCGGGAGCTTTCAGAGGAATACGCGCTCAAGGCTCTGGAAAGAGAGCGCCTTGCCAGTGAGCTTGCTGCATGTCTGCAGGAGCTTGGGGAGAGTGAGAGCGAACTTGGCGCCATCGATGTATGGGAAGCAGCCAGCGATGCGGCAGAGGCGGCTGTTCGCGACGAGAAGGCAGCACTTCGGAAGGAGGCTGCCGCATGCGCCCGCGAGCTTCTAGAGGAACTGCTCGACGAACGCGCTCCCGAGGCCGCCGCAAGGCTGGCTGAGTCAGTATCGGAGATCCTCCGCTTTGTCGCTGAAGCGCGTGACGTGCAAGTGACGTGTACCATAGATGATGGACAAGCGACATTCTTCCTCGAAGGCGCCCGTAGGGCGGACGAGTGCATGCGAAAGCAGGCTCAACTCGCCGTCGAACTGGCTATCAGGGAGCTGGCAGACGCACGTGACGTAGTGCCCCTGGTTGTGGAGCACCTGTCGTCGACCCCTATCCCCGCCGGGCTTGTGGCTGCCCTTCGCCGCGTGTCGCTCACACGCCAGGTAATCCTGCTCGCCTCGCCGGGCGCTGTGCCCGAGTGCGCGCCTACCGACCATATTATAAGCATTGCCTGATCAAATGGAGGGAATCGAGATGACGCGTTGAATTGCCATAGTATGCAGTTATACAGGCTACCAGGGAGGCTTGACGGTTGATGAATCGCGTGAAGTCCTTCACCTGCGTCTCATGCCAGGCTCAGTACGGCTCTCTTCCGTCCACCTATACGTGCCCCGCGTGCGGCGGCATACTCGATGTTGTCTATGATTATGGCTCAATCGACGGCGGTCTTCTCGTGCGATCTCTCGCCAGTAACCCTGACAGGTCAATATGGCGGTATGAAGACCTCCTGCCCGTGACGCCGGGCGGCCCTCGCCCGAAACTTCGAGTAGGGGGAACGCCCATCTACCGCGCGCGCAGGCTTGCGGAGGAGATCGGGCTTTCGGATGTGTTCATAAAAGACGATGGCGTCAACCCCACCGCTTCACTGAAAGACCGTGCATCGGCGGTGGCGGTGGCTATGGCGCTCGAAGCAGGCGCCGAAGTCATCAGCTGTTCTTCTACGGGCAACGCCGCATCGTCCTGCGCGGGCTGTGCCGCTTCAGTCGGCCTGCCCGCCGTGATATTCGTTCCTGAGCGGGCTCCAGCCGGGAAGCTGGCGCAACTTCGCATATTCAACGCCATTGTCATACGCGTGCAGGGCAGCTACAGGGATGCGTTCAACCTTTCGCGCGAGGCGATTGGGCGCTACGGGTGGTACAACCGCAATGCTGCGATCAACCCGTACATGGTTGAAGGCAAAAAGACAGTATCATTCGAGATATGTGAAGAGCTTGGTTCGGCCCTGCCGGACTGGGTGGTGGTGTCAGTGGGCGATGGGTGCACTGTTGCAGGAGTATGGAAGGGGTTCCGAGAATTACACAATATTGGTGTAATACCTCGGACGCCCAGGATTCTCGGCGTACAGGCTGAGGGGTCCAACCCCATCAGTGTGTCGTTTAGGACCCAAATGCCCATGCAACCCGGCCACGAAGATACGATCGCCGATTCCATTGCAGTCGGTGAACCCAGGAATCCTGTGAAGGCAGTGAACGCCGTACGCGACTCTGGCGGCACGATGATTGACGTGTCGGATGAGGAGATCCTCTCTGCGATGAGGTTGCTGGGCCGCACCGCAGGGGTCTTTGGGGAACCAGCGGGCGTCGCGGGCCTGGCGGGGCTGGCGCGCGCCGTTCGTGAAGGCATTATCGATTCGTCTGCCAGTGCCTGTGCGATAGTCACAGGCAATGGCCTAAAAGACATACAGACGGGCATCCGCGCAGCCGGTGAGCCTATCACTATCCCACCAGACATCGCTCTTCTCGAGCGAGAGCTCGCGCGTGTCGCGCCCAGCGTCCTGTCGTGAGAGGTGTAGTGTATGTATGACCTGGCCATACTCGGCGGCAATGTTGCGTTATCGGATTCAGTTGAAGTTGCCGATGTTCTGATCAAGGATGGCGCGATTGCTCAAGTCCTGCCTTCCTCAGGAGGCGACGGCGCGCCCGCGCGCGCGGGAGTGCACCTGGCCCGAGCCAAGCGAGAGGTAGATGCCCGCGGCATGTTAGTGATGCCGGGCGTGATCGATCCCCACGTCCACTTCGGCTTGCGCTCCCGCGGCACTGTCACGGCCGATGACTTCGTGTCGGGCACTCGATGCGCGGCCGCGGGCGGCGTGACCACGGTCATCGACTATGCTGACCATGTTCCCAAGATGACGCTGCTTCAGTGCGCCGAGGCGCGGCTTTCGGAGATCCGACCCCTGGCGGCGGTGGACTATTCCGTTCATCAGAACTGTATCCGAATCGACGCTGACATCGGCGATCAGCTGGCCGAGCTGCGCCGGGGGGGGATAGCCAGCGCGAAGGTCTTTACCACCTACAAAGACGCAGGCTACATGTTGGAGGGGGGCGACCTTCAGGCGCTGCTTCGCGAGGCGAAGTGCCATGGAGTGCTCGTGACTGTGCATGCCGAGGATGACGCTCTGATCGAACAAGCTCGAAGCCGGCTTGAGGCCTTTGGGCGTGTTTCCCCCACATACCACGGCGAATCGAGGCCGGCAGAGGCCGAGGAGCGGGCCGTGGGGCAGGTCATTGCGGCGTCCAAGGCGGCCAATGCGCCTGTGTATATCGTGCATGTATCCACCAGCGGGGCGGTGAGGGCTATCGCCGAGGCCAGGCGCGAAGGTCAAGAGGTCTTGGCCGAGACGTGCCCGCACTATCTCCTGCTCGACGAAGGCCGATACGCCGGCGCCGACGCCCGTCTATTCATAATGAGCCCTCCATTGCGCACAAAGGCGGATCAGGACGCGCTTTGGGCTGGGGCCGCCGGGGGCGACATTGATACATTCTCGACAGATCACTGCGCATTCACGCCTGACCAGAAGGCCCTCGGGCGCTTCTGCTTCGACACTCTGCCCGGTATCCCGGGCGTGCAGACGCTCTTGCCCTTGATATACACCTACGCCGTGGCGACCGGCACTATAACGGTTGGCCAGATGGTGAAGATGATGTGCGAAAATCCTGCGCGCCTGTTCGGCATGTCGCACAGGAAAGGCCGGATAGCGCCGGGGCTTGACGCCGATATCGTCATACTCGACACCACGGCTCAGCACACGCTAAACGGATCTGAGCTGCTATCTGAGGCCGGGTACACGCCATACGAGGGGATGAAGGCCGCGTGCCGGGTCAGGGAGGTATTCCTCCGGGGGAACCTCGTCGCGGCGCATGGCAGGTTCTGCGGCGCCGACGGCGCGGGCGAGTTCGTCCGCGCTTCACAGCATCTACCGCGTTAGGAGGGCATTTCATGGAGGCCGTCAGGGTAAGGATCACCGTCAATGGCGACGAATACGTCAGGACTGTGCCGACGTCCATGACACTGCTGCAGTTTGTCAGGGATGAGCTCAACTTCACCGGCACGAAGGAAGGCTGCGGCAAGGGGGAGTGCGGAGCGTGCACCGTCTTGCTCGACGGCACTGCAGTCAACTCCTGCCTTGTACTCGCGTACCAGTGCACAGGTCGGAGCGTCACTACCATTGAAGGGCTCGATCGCGAAGGAGAGCTTCACCCGGTGCAGGAGGCGTTCATAAGGCACGGTGCAGTGCAATGCGGTTTCTGCACGCCGGGGATGATCATGTCGGCAATCGCGCTGCTTGCGTCGAATCCCCTCCCCACGCAGGCCGAGATACGCGAGGCCATCTCGGGCAATCTGTGTCGCTGCACAGGCTACAAGGCCATCGTCGAGTCGATTGACGATGCGGCGAGGCAGATGGCCGGGTGGGCGGTTGCGCAGGGCGCCGACGCGGCGCAAGGATGAGCGGGCTTGGCAGGAGGTCGCCTGTGGTATCGGCGGTAGTGTTAGCTGCCGGCGCATCCGCCCGGATGGGGCGGCCCAAGCAGCTCCTGCCCTGGGGCGGGATGCCCATGGTGCGCCACGTGGCCGAGACGCTCGCCGGATCCACGGCCAGTGAGGTAATAGTGGTGGTGGGGTGTCGAGCTGACGAAGTGACCCGGGCTGTGCTTGGAGGCAGTGAGGGGGATTCTGGCCGAAGGGCGCCGATCCGCGTTGCTGTGAACTCCGCATGGGAAGATGGAATGGCCGCTTCAGTGGCTTGCGGTGTCGGGGCAGCAAGGGCCGATGCGGAAGCATTCCTGATCACGCTGTCGGACCATCCGGCTGTAGGTGTTGATGTCATCGACGTGCTGATAGCGGAGTTTGCGCAGCGGTCGCCTGCGGAGCGCGCCCGAGCTGTTCTGGTGCCGGTGCATGAGGGGCGGCGAGGCCACCCGACGCTGCTGTCGGCCGGGCTCCGCGCGGAGCTGGAAGCGCTGGGAGCGGCGCGCACTCTCAGGGATATTGTGAATGCCAACGCCGACCCGATCCGAAGCCTTGTTGAAGTCTCGTCAGAAGGTATACGGATGGACCTCGACACTCCATCCGACTACATCGAGGCGCTCCTGCAGATGCCCAGGATCGCGTCTTGCATGGAGGAACCGGAGGGAAGTGCAACAGATGGGAATTGACGTCTTGAGAGAGGCCGTTCGCACACTTGAGTCGGGCCAGCCTGCGGCATTGGTGACGGTCGTAGCCTCAGGCGGCATGACGCCTGCCAAGCCCGGGTTCAAGATGCTGGTGCGCCCGGATGGGAAGACCACGGGCACTGTGGGCGGCGGCGCTCTCGAAGCCCAGGCAGTCCAGGCGGCGCTGGCGGCGATACGCTCCAGGGCCTCGACCCGCCTCTGCTATTCCGAGGAGTGCGGCGGCCTGACGCATCTCGGCATGGTGTGCGGAGGGGAGATCGAGCTGTTTGTGGACTACATGTCGCCCGGCCCCGAGGTATGGGTGTTCGGCGCGGGCCATGTGGGCCTGGCAGTGGGCGAACTCGCAGCATTTGCGGGATTTCGAGTCACGCTAATTGATGATCGGCCCGAGTACGCCGATCGGGAGCGCGCGCCATGGGCTCATTCGGTGATGGCCTGCGATTTTGTGGAGGCTGCGTCGAAGGCGCCGGGCGGGCCCGATTCGTACGTGGTGATAGTCACTCGCGGCCACGCCTGGGATGCTCAAGTCTTGCATGGCGTCCTCCGGCTCACTCAGTGTCCGTACTACGTAGGGATGATGGGCAGCAGGTCCAAGGTCGATAGCTGTTTTGAAGGACTTCGGGCCAAGGGAGTCTCCGAGGAAGCGTTGGCAATGGTGCATGCGCCTATCGGCCTTGCTATCGGAGGCGATTCGCCCCGCGAGATTGCGGTGAGCGTTGTGGCCGAGATGGTCGCCGCCAGGAACGGCCGCGACCCCAGGTGCATGCAGGGAGGTGCGGGATATGGCGGCACGTCAAACGCCTGATACTCTTGATATGTCGATTAGGCTGTCAACTATGGAAGAGATCGACCGTGGGCTCAAGCCCCATCAGGCCCTGGCTGAGGCCGGCAGGTGCATTTTCTGCCATGATGCCCCATGCGTCAAGGGCTGCCCAGTTGGCGTCGACATCCCTGGGTTCATACGCCGCATATCGCAACGGAACATGGTGGGAGCGGCCCGCCTGATCAGGCAGGCCAATCCGCTTGGGGCAGTGTGTGCGCGCGTCTGCCCATCCGAAGCTCAGTGTGAGAAGGGATGCACAAGCGCAGGTCTATCGGAGCCCGTGGCCATTGCCTGCCTGCAGCGGTACGCCATGGACCAGGAGATGGCCCGCGGAATCCGGCCGGTGACGGCGGCTCTGCCGACCGGCAGGAAGGTCGCTGTGATCGGGGCGGGCCCTGCAGGGCTTGCATGCAGCCTGGCGCTCGTGGCGGCCGGAGAGGCGGTCACCATGTACGACAGCTCGCCAGAGCCGGGAGGGGTCATGCGGTATGGGATACCCCCCTACCGTCTCCCGCGGGAGGTGCTGGATCGAGAGGTTGACTGGATCCTCAGCGCAGGCGTGCGGTTTGTGCCCAATACCGTAGTTGGGCGGGATGTCGCAATGGACGACCTGCTCCGCGAGTATGACGCGGTGTTCATCGGGGCCGGGCTGGGCGAGCCTGCAGTCCCCGATATTTCGGGGGCCGATGCGCCCGGCGTCATATCAGCCTATTCGTTCCTGCGGGCCGCAGGTGGACCGGACGAGTGCGCGCGCGAGCGACCTCTGGGTCGTGTGGTCGTGCTCGGCGGGGGCAATGTTGCCGTCGATGCGGCGTGCACCGCACTTCGACTGGGGGCGGAGTCGGTCACCATCGCCTACCGACGCACGCGCGGCGAGATGCCGGCGTGGGCGGAGGAGATCGAGTCCGCCGAGGAAGAAGGCGTGAAACTCGCTTTCCTGCTGTCGCCCGCGGAGGTGTTGCATGCCGACGGCAAGGTAGTGGGGGTGCGGATGATCAGGATGAGGTTGGCCGAGGATGACGCATCGGGCCGTCCGCGTGCAGTGCCTTCGGGCGAGCCTGATGAGACGATCAGCGCCGACACTGTAGTCTTGGCATTCGGGCAGACGGCGAACGAGACCATATTCGCCGCTCTTGGGTCGCTTGCGCGTTCGGACGCCGGGATGATCGCGACGGATGCCGAGACCGGTGCGACGTCTGTCGCAGGCGTTTTCGCAGGCGGAGACGGTGTCAATGGGGGAACTACGGTGGTGCAGGCGGTGAGCGACGGCCTTCGGGCTGCGGCGGGGATCCGGGCCTATCTCGACCGAGTGACCCCGGCGCGCAGCTGATTTGTGACTGCAATTATCTATTAATGGAGGGATCGGAGTGAGCGTGGATCTTTCTATCAAGTTCGCGGGGATTAGGTTCGAAAACCCGTTTACGCTGGCAGCCTCTCCGTGCACCGACAATGCGGAGATGGTGGCGCGGGCGTTTGATGCGGGATGGGCGGCAGCGGTGCTCAAGACCACATCCGTTGAGGAGGAAGTTGTCGAACTAGTCTACCCCATGATGGCCGGGCTTGATTTCGAGGACAAGAAAGTGATCGGCCTCGAGAACATCGACCTTATCTCGGAGCGCCACATCGACCAAGTGGAGAAGGACGTTCGAGAGCTGAAGAAGGCATATCCCCACAAGGTGGTTGGGGCGAGCATCATGGGCCAGAAGAAGGAGCACTGGCAGAGGCTGGTTAGGAGGCTCGAAGCGGCGGGCGTGGACTTCATCGAGTGCAGTTTCTCATGCCCGCACGGCATGCCAGAGCGCGGGATGGGCTCCACAATCGGACAGGACGCCGAGCTCACGGAGCGCACGGCCAGGTGGGTGAAGGAGGCCGCCTCGCGCGTGCCGGTGTCGATCAAGGTCACGCCCTTGGTTGCGGATCTTCCGCACATTGCACATGCGGTGCAGAAGTCCGGGGCGGACGCAATAACCGCCATCAACACAGTGAAAAGCCTAATCGGAGTGGATATCGACAATTTCGTTCCTTATCCGATCGTCGACGGCAAGTCTTCATACGGAGGCTACTCCGGCGCGGCTATCAAGCCCATTTCCTTGCGATGTGTGGCGGAGATCGCCAAGGCTGTGAATATGCCTATCTCAGCCACAGGCGGCATCACTACATGGCGCGACGCTGTGGAGTTTCTCCTGTGCGGCGCGAGGAACCTGCAGGTCTGCACGGCGGTGATGAAGCACGGGTTCAGGGTCATCGAGGACCTTACCGACGGCCTGTCAGTCTATCTGGAAGACAAGGGCATGTCGTCAGTGGAAGAGCTTGTGGGGCTGGCGCTACCGAACATCGTGGAACACTCTCACCTTTCGCGGGAGTACAAGCCGGTGTCCAAAATCAACCTGGAGACCTGTGTCAAGTGCGACGTCTGCTACATTGCGTGCCAGGACGGCGGGCACCAGGCGATCACCCTCGACGAGAAGCGGTTGCCGCACGTGGATGAGGAGAAGTGCGTAGGGTGCGCCATGTGCGCCAGCGTCTGTCCTGTGTTCGAGTGCATCCAGATGGCGCCCAGGTAGGCTGCATGTCGCTTCTTCGAGGGAGGTGAGCGGAGGAGATGGATACATTCAGAGCATTGACAGCCCGGCGCGCCCGGGAGGCCGTGGAGATGTTGGCTGCCGAGCCCGGGGCGGTGCTGGTGGCGGGCGGAACCGACCTTCTGGTGAAGATGAAGGACGGAAAGGTTCGACCGTCCGCGGTGATCAGCATCGACCGCGCAGCCGACATGTCGGCAATTGAAGATACAGGCCGCACGCTGTGGGTGGGGGCGGGGTGCACACACGCGAGCATATCCCGTTCACGCCTGGTGGCACAGAAAGCCCCGCTGCTTGCAGCGGCGAGCGCGGCGGTAGGCTCTCCCCAGATCAGAAACCGCGGTACTCTGGGCGGCAACATTGCGACTGCCTCCCCGGCGGGCGACACGATTCCAGCGCTCATCGCCATGGACGCCCGGATAGTGGTTGAGGGGCTCGCCGGGCAGCGGGCGATCGAGGCCGGCCAGTTCTTCCTGGGCCCGGGCAAGTCGGCGCTGGCGTCGGGGGAGGTAATTCGGGGGGTCGAAGTCCCGTGCGATGAGCCGAGCTGTGTGTGGGCCTTCCGCAAGCTGGGCGGGCGGCGGGCCATGTCCATTGCCGTCGCCAGTGTGGCTGTGCATGCCCATCTTGAGCGCGGCGTGCTGAGCCGCGTTGCAGTGGCGCTAGGGTCTTGCGCGCCTGTTGTCGTACGTGCGTGCAAGCTGGAAGAAGCGCTGGAAGGGCGTCGAGTCACCGCCGAATTGCTCGCAAGGGTGTGCCCCTTGGCCTGTGAGGCCGCCTCGCCCATAACCGACATACGTGGGTCCCGCGAATACAGGCTGGCCATGGTGGAGGCCCTGACCTATCAGGCGCTTTACGCGGCCGTCTGGCCCGATGAGGTGGGTGAACCGCGAGCCAAATGGGAGCTTGAGGCGGGCGGGGG
>DAOPWT010000023.1:18500-20702 GCA_035351775.1 Bacillota bacterium
AAGCCGAGATGACTCTGGAACTTGCGCGGGGGTCGACGGTGGCAGATCTGTACCGCCATATAGGGCTGGACGACTCCAGCTACGTGATGGCGCTGGTCAACCATCGCCGCGAGTTCGACGACAAGCTTCTGTCCGACGGGGACGAGATCTCAATAATGCATCCCGTCGGCGGTGGATAGTGAGGTGAGGGACGCGCCATGCAGGACTTCAAATGGGTGGGCAGACCTGTAATGCGGGTGGATGCACGCGGCAAGGTCACCGGCGGGCAAAAATACATGGGCGATCTGAAGTTCCCCGGGATGGCCTATGGGCGCGTGCTCAGAAGCAGATATCCTCACGCCAACATCAAGTCGATCGATACTGCCAGGGCCGAGAGCGCACCGGGAGTGGTGAAGGTGCTCACCTGGCGCGATGTGACGGGGCTGAACGGCTACGGGATAGCCATACCCGACCAGCCGGTATTGTGCCGCGACAAGGTCAGGTACATGGGCGACGCGGTAGCTCTGGTGATAGCTGAGAGTGCAGAAGAAGCCGAGCAGGCGCTGGCGCTGGTGAACGTGGAATATGAGGTCTTGCCTGTTGTAGATGATCCCGAGGCAGCCATGCTGCCCGATTCGCCCAAGGTGCATGAGTCGGGCAATGTGCATATGCAGACTCACGTCGAGAACGGCGACGTAGAACAGGGGTTTGCCGCATCCGACGTGATTGTGGAAGGGACCTACAGGCTGCCTCGGCAGATGCATGCCTTCATGGAGCCGGAGCAGGGAGTGGGCGTGCCGGGCCCAGGGGGCGAGGTCACAGTATACTGCGGAGCCCAGCACCCGTACCGGGATCAGATGCAGATCTCCAGGGCACTCGGGATCAAGCCATCCAGGATCCGGGTTGTCACAAGCCCGACCGGCGGCGCGTTTGGGGGCAAGGACGAGATCACTCTCCAGATTCTGCTGGCCATGGGCGCCCTGGCTGCCCATCGCCCTGTGCAGATAGTGCTGTCGCGCGAGGAGTCGACGGTTGCCGGGTGGAAGCGCCATCCAATGACCATCTACATGAAGACCGGTGCGCGGCGCGACGGGACGCTGCTCGCACATGAGGTGCGCCTGGTGTCGGACACCGGGGCGTATGCGTCGCTGGGTGGGCCGGTGACTAACCTGGCCCTCGAAGGATGTACCGGCGTCTACCGAATACCCGCGATCGTGATGGACGGCTACTGTGTATACACCAACAACGGCGTTGCCGGAGCCTTCCGCGGTTTTGGCCAGCTTCAGGCGAACTTCGCCATAGAGCACCAGGTGGACCGGCTGGCCTCGGAACTGGGAATCGACCCTGTCGAGATCAGATTGCGAAACGCTCTGCATCCGGGGGATCCGAATCCGCTCGGGCACACTATGGTGGAGTCGGTAGGAGCCATTCCCACAATAGAGGCTGCTGCTCAGTGTGACATCTGGGCCCGGCGCGAGGAGTACTGCAGGCAGTCGTCGGCGCCCTGGCGTAAGCGCGGCGTGGGGCTTGCCACTGAGATGCAGGGCACAGGCCTTGGAGTGGGGCTGCCTGACTATGGCGCCGCCCTCATAAGGCTGCTTGGCGACGGCCGGTGGACGGTAGGGCTTTCGTGCCCGGAAATCGGCCAGGGGAATTCCACGACCTATGCTCAGATGGCCGCCGAAGCTCTTGAGGTGCATGTGGACGATGTGGAAGTCTTTGTGGGCGACACAGGGCTAGGGCCTGATTCCGGATCGTGTACGGCATCGCGGTCGGTGTATACCGGGGGCAACGCCATTTTCCGGGCAGCTACCGACATGCGTGATAAGCTGCGCAGTGAGGCAGCGGTCGTCTTCGGATGCGATCCGGAAGAGGTTGTGTACTCTGAAGGAGTCTGCCGACGCGCCGATGGGACGGCCCACATCACGTCGCAGGAACTGGCGGCGCGTGCAGCTTCTGCGGGGCGCGAGATCACTGCGGACGGCGCGTTCATATGGCCGGTCTCCAAAATGCAGATACCTGGGGCTCTGGGGCTTCCGCACATCATCAACACATACATAACCCATGTTGCCCTGGTGGAAGTGGACGAGATGACCGGCGAGACGACGGTACTTGGGGCTTTCGCGGCGATCGACTGCGGACGCGTCATCAATCCGCAGGGCCTGAGGGGGCAGTCAGAGGGCGGAATGGTGATGGGGATGGGCTATGCCCTGATGGAAGATA
>DAOPWT010000024.1:0-20238 GCA_035351775.1 Bacillota bacterium
AGTACACGAATTTCGACTCGTAAACAACGTCGGTAATGTGTTCCATAACAGCGGCAGGGAGTTCCACGCGCACGCCGATGTCTACCGGGTTCACGGCAGTCCGAAGCCCGAGCGCAGATGCCTGTTCTGCAAGCCATGACGCACCTTCGCGCCCGGGGGTCACTATCACGTACTTCGCCTGGATGAAACGCCCATCGCCGGTCTCGACACCTTCGACTGCCCCGTCTTTGGTGGATATGCGCACTGCGCTGGTGTTCAGATCGATGTCCACCCTGCCCTCCAGAGCCTTGCGCATGCCCTCTAGGATATGGCCTGTGCGTCCAGTGCCCAGATGCCTTATGCGGGCGGGTATCAGAGTCAGCTCCGCCAGCTTCGCCCGGTCCCGGAGTTCCGATACCTTCTCGTCTTCCTCGCCCCACACATCCTCCGGAGCGCCGTAGTCAAGATAGACGCGGTCCACCTGGCTTATCAAGCGGAGCAGCTCTTCCTTTCCCACGTAGTTTTCGAGCATGCCTCCGACATCTGTTGACAAGGTCAGCTTGCCGTCGGAAAACGCTCCGGCACCCCCCCATCCGCACAGCACACCGCAGGGCTCGCATCGGACGCAGTTCACCCGGCGCTCTTTCGACGGACACACACGGCCGGCTATTCCTCGCCCCTTCTCAATCATCAGCACCTTCAAAGCGCTCGAACGCGACAACTCCAATGCGGCGAATATGCCTGCCGGCCCTGCGCCGACGATGACAACATCATAGATCGCCTGTCCCATCTGCCCGATACCTCCGTGACGCCCGACTGCCGCACCCACGCCAGGGTGCGGCAGTCGGCCCTATATGTCAGTCAGCGATCACCTGTTGCGGCCCGCGCCATGCGGGTCAAACCGCACAACCTACTTTCCGTTGTTCATCGCTATCACTTCGAAGAACTGAACCGCGTGAGTCGGATTGGATACACGTCGAATGCTCAGGCGCACTTTGCTTGCGACAACTGGAGTGAATGTGAACTCGAAGATGATGGTCGATCCGGACCTGCTCATGTAGTTCTTCTGCTCAGACGTGCTCTTGAACGACCCCACTGCCACCCAGCGACCATCCTGTTCCACTTCGACGGTCATCTCCATCGGGTAGTAGCCCACATCGCTCATGGTCTTTACGTAGTTGATCGTCTGGGCCTTCGCGAATTCAACCATGATCCATTCGTCGCTGCTTCCCAGCCCCTTCTTGGCCGCCTCCCAGTAGGTACGTGCATTGCCGTCGATGGCGTTGCTGGGCGGGCTGGCCGGCCCTTCCGGCGTAGCCGGAGCATAGCTCGATGCGGTGGCCCTGCCGCCGTTCGATGCCAACGCCCAGTTCACCCCCACTGTGCCAGGGGTCGGCGGAGGCGGCGGAGGCGGCTGAGGCGGCTGAGGCGGCTGAGGCGCGGTGCCGCCCGTCGTGAACGAGAAGCCTGAGAGCACCGCCACATTGCCGGCAGCGTCGCTTGAGACCACCTGATAGTAGTAGGTGGTCTTCTCGCGCAAGCCTGTTAGGCTTACGCTGTGGCTGGTGCGGAGCGAACCTGACGGTGTCGGAGTGACTATGATCGCCTTAGCTCCCACATCCCCGGCCGGCGTCGATGCGTCGGCGCTCGATATCGACCGCTCGCCGACGGATTCTCGCATGCTGGCGCCGCTGGTGCCGTATTCCACCCTGGACGTCGCCGGTTCATCAGTATTCCATGTGATCGTCGCCGAATTGGCGGTCACATTGGTGGACTTGACATTGCTGATCCGCGGCGGACGGGTGTCGAGAGTGATGGAACTGGAGTAAGTCGAACTCTGGATACCGTACATGTCACGGAACTCAGCGTAGACGGTCTTCTTCCCGTCTCCCGGGCTGATCCTGTACACAAACGCCGTCTGCAGCGGCATCCACCCTGACCAGCTGCCGCTGCCTTCGCGGAACCTCATTTCGATCGGGCCGCGATAGTCGTCACGGGCGGAGATCGTCAGCTGCACATCGTAGTAACGCGTGTAGGCGGCGCCGTTGTTTATGCTTATGCTCCCCGTGGGAGGGTTGCCTCTTTGAGCCGTGCGGAACGTCTGTGTGGCCGACTCCGCCACGTTACCTGTCTCATCCGCCGAACGCACCTTGAAGTAGTAGGTAGTGTTCGCATTCAGCCCGTAGAGCAGCACCGTATGCGTAGTCGCCCTCTCAGCCTGCCCCCTGGTCTCACTAGGAGAGTAGGTGCCGAAGAGGACCCAGGAGTCGGACGGCTTGTTAGTTCTCCACGTGACCGTGGCCGAATCAGGCCCGATGCTCTTGACTTCCACCCCGCTGATGACGGGCGGCGTCGCATCGACAGTAATGGACGCCGATGCCTGTGCCTCATTGCCGGCCGCATCTCTTACCCGAACGGTCACCGTTCGCCTACCATCGCCCGACGACAGGCGCCAGGTAGTGTAGGCCGTGTACGCCTGCCACTGGCTGAACTGAGTCTTGTCGTCGCGCACGCTCATCTCAAGCGCGCCGCCAGAGTCATCCTGCGCGCTGATATAGAGCTGCACCGTAGTGCTGTTAGTTGTCTGTGCGCCGTTGTTGATACTCAGCCTCACCGTGGGTGGCGTTGTATCCGGGGGCGTCAGGCGGAATGTCATGTCGGCCGACTGAGCCCGGTTGCCCGCAGCGTCCGTCGACACAACGCGGTAGTAGTAGACCACCCCGGACCTGATGCTCGTGAGCGCGACCGAGTGAGACGTGGTCATCGTGCTCGTGCCCGCGCGCGCCAGGTTTATCCCCGAAGCCCAGTATTCCACGTACGAGTCGGACGGCTCGTCGGTCCACCATGTCACAACAACCGAATCGCGCCCTGTGGCGTTGGCCTCCACGCGGCTGATCAGCGGCGGCGTGGTATCCGCCGGCTGCAGGCGGAATGTCATGTCGGCCGACTGAGCCCGGTTGCCCGCAGCGTCCGTCGACACAACGCGGTAGTAGTAGACCACCCCGGACCTGATGCTCGTGAGCGCGACCGAGTGAGACGTGGTCATCGTGCTCGTGCCCGCGCGCGCCAGGTTTATCCCCGAAGCCCAGTATTCCACGTACGAGTCGGACGGCTCGTCGGTCCACCATGTCACAACAACCGAATCGCGACCTGTGGCGTTGGCCTCCACACGGCTGATCAGCGGCGGCGTGGTATCCGCTGCCTGCAGGCGGAATGTCATGTCGGCCGACTGAGCCCGGTTGCCCGCAGCGTCTGTCGACACAACGCGGTAGTAGTAGGTTGCACCGGCCTGCAGACCGGTCAGGTTGACCAGGTGAGATGTGGTCATCGCCCCGGCGCCTATTCGCTGCATGCTGGAACCGTACGTCCAGTACTCCACGTAGGAGTCAGACGCCTCGTCTGTCTGCCAGCTTACTGCCGCGGTACCGTACACGCCCGGCGTCGCCTGCACCCCGTAGATCGAAGGCGGCGTGGTGTCGGGGATGGGCCTCGCGGCCTCAACAGACGCATGGTTACCTGCACCGTCCACTATTGAGAAGTACAGCTTCTGCGCGTACATTGCGGCCTGAGGAATGGTTATGGCTACATCGCTGCCGTACCAGTCATACCACTCCCAATCGTTGCCGTCGAACGACAGCCAGAAGCCGAGTATGCCGCTGGAATCTCGGGCTGTGATCGACGCCCTCACTCTGTTCGTCAGCCCGACGTACGCCGGCTGACCTATGCTTGTAATCGATACCGACGCCGTAGGCGGGGTAGTATCGAGTACTATGGATCCAGGCTCCCCGGCAACGTCGAAGAACAGGAATCCCTTGAACTTCATCTGCACCGTCTTCTTGCCATCACCAGCGGCCAGTTCCCATCCGAATTCGCCATACGGGTTCGGTTTGGCGAACCACGTGCTCCAGGTGTATCCATCGTTGCTGAACGCCACCTGCGTGAGATCGCCGTACACGCCCAGTTTCACGCTTCTGGTGTTGGTGTAGGGCGCTCCGCCGTTGATGAGGACGCCGGTGAAAGGCTTGTCGGGGGTGGGCCCCACCTCGATGGAACGTGGCTGAATCGACTTGGGAGCAACCCCGCTGGGGCTTACCTCTCGCTCTATGCGCGTCTTGTATATCGCCGCGACGCGGTTGCCGGGGTTAATGCCAAGCGCGTCGTTCACCGTGGCGAGGGCGCCTGACGCGTTACCCAGTCTCCACTGGGCTATGCCCTTTAACAGAAGCGCATTGTCAGACGCATAAGCGGGAAGTGCATTGACAAGGTCCGTCAGCACGGTGAGCGCCTGAGATGTCGAGCCGGACTGAAGCAGAGCCGAGCCCAGCCCGAACCAGGCCCGAGTCAGGTTAGGATTGCCCGCTACAGCAGCAGTGTAGTGCCCCGCCGCCGAAGACGCCTGCCCGCCAAGCCTCATCATGTTGCCCAGGGCGTCGCGGGAAAGCACTGAGTCGGGGTCACGATAGGCAGCTTGCTGGTATGCTTCTAGGGCTTGATCGTGCGCCCCCCGTGCAAGGCGTACATCGCCCAGCATCTTGTAGAGATACGCAGGCGCATCCGGCCTAGACACGGCCTGTGCCAGCATGGGCTCGGCCGCATCGAGTCGCCCATTTCGGAACTCTATCACAGCCGACGCGCCTAGTATCAGGGCGTTCGCTGGATCGCCGGATGCAGACCGGATTCTGTCGATCTGTGCGCCGGCAGCCTGCGCGTTGCCGTCTTGCAGATACACATACGCCAAAAGCACAGCCGGCGGGATCGATGAACGGTCCTCGGCGACTGCCCGCTCCAACACACTTTGCGCCTCAGCCTGCCGGCCGCTCACAAAATGCAGCAAGCCCTGGCGGTAGTACGCCTCGGCGTACGGGGGATAAGACGCTACGGCCTTGGAGTACGCATCAAGTGCGAGCCCAACATCTTGATATCCCTGGTCAGTCAGGGGTGGGAAGCCCAGTTTCCCGATGGTTTCGAGTTCGGTCATGAGCTCCATGCGATAGTTGAAAACCCGAGCGCACTTGGACCTCTGTTCATACGCCTGCCCCAGGCCGAGACTAGCCCGCGTGTTGCCGGGCTCCATGGACAAGGCCGCTTTGAACTCACGTATGGCTTCATCCGCGGCGCCTGACGCGAGGTACCGCTCACCGCGGAGTATGTAGTCATACGCAGACGTCTGCGCAACTGACACCGTCGAGGCTAGCGCAAGAGCCAGTATGACCGCAAGGAACACATTAAGCGCGCGCTTGTTGTGCCTCATTGGCCACCCTCCTTCTCAATTGGACTGAAGTTGGATCGATTGGCTGGATCCGTATTGTTAGACGCGGGCATCCATTCCGAGTTCCTGCCGCCTGTACGCAAACGGAAGACGGGACCCACGCAGGGCCCCGAGATGCCGGTCACGGATATATCCGGTTCAGAAGCCTTGGGAACGGTATCATCTCTCTTACGTGCTCACTTCCACTGATCCACGCAACCGTTCGTTCAATGCCAAGGCCAAAGCCGGAATGCGGCACAGAGCCGTACCTACGCAGATCAAGGTACCATTCATAGCCCGCCCTGGGCAACCCGTGCTCGCGCATTCTCTGTTCCAACAGCTCAAGATCGTGGATTCGCTCGCTGCCGCCTATGATTTCGCCGTAGCCTTCAGGCGCCAAGAGGTCGGCGCACTTGACCACCTCGGGTCGCCCTGGTTCGGGTTGCATGTAGAAAGCCTTCACCTGAGTAGGGTAGTTCGTGACGAATACCGGCTTGTCGAAGCGGGAGGAAATGACAGCCTCATCGGGCGCCCCAAAATCGTCGCCCCATTCGAACTCCCTTCCTTCAGAGTGTAGCATCTTTACGGCCTCATCATACGACACTCGGGGGAAAGGCGCAGTCACCGCCTTCAACTTGGACAGATCGCGCCCTAGCAGGACTAGCTCATCTCGGCGGTTCTCTAGGCAACGCTTGACAATGTACGAAACGAACTGCTCCTGAACAACCATGTTATCGTCTTGAGTTGCGTAGGCCATCTCCGGCTCTATCATCCAGAATTCGATCAAGTGCCGCCTAGTCTTGGACTTTTCAGCCCTGAACGTCGGCCCGAAGCAGTACACCTTTCCAAACGCCATGCAGCCTGCCTCAACATACAACTGCCCGCTTTGGCTCAGGTATGCCTTCTCGCCGAAGTAGTCAGTTTCAAACAGCGTTGTCGTGCCCTCGCATGCCGCGGGCGTGAGGATCGGCGAATCCAACTTGATGAAGCCCTTCGTCCGAAGCCATTCCTCGGCTGCGGCGATCACCTCATCGCGGATAAGCAAAGCCGCGTGCTGGCGTGGGCTACGAATCCACAGATGCCTGTGGTCAAGCAAGAAGTCTACCCCGTGCTCCTTCAGCGTGATGGGATACTCCTCAGCCACCTGTACCAGTTCCAACCCAGTCAGCGTGAGTTCGAACCCGCCCATCGCCCGCTCATCAGCGCGGACGCGTCCGGTCACGATTATCGATGATTCCTGAGTAAGCGCTCCACACAGGTCGTACTGGTCATCCAAAATCTCGCCCCGCACAGCTACCGCCTGCACAAACCCGGAACCGTCTCTGACGATAAGGAAGTAGATCTTCCCGCTTGAGCGTTTGTTGTATAACCAGCCCTGTATCCTCACTTCCTGGCCCTCATAGCCGCCGATGTCGGCAATTCGGACGGAATTCAACGGCCACACCCCCGACATGTTGAACTTACCACAATCCCTGCCATAACACCTTTCATTATAATGGCCCATCCAGCGTTTCACAACCGTGGCAGGTCCACGCGTCTATTGTGAATCCCAAGCAAAAGCCGGGGATCATGCCCCGGCTTCTGCGCCAAGCTGCAGGTATTCGTTGGCCCGCGTTATGGCTCGACCCTTCGCGGCCAGACAAATGATGAGTTATCCTCCAGCGTCAATCGCCGATATACCACACCTCGACCTGCAGGGTCACGTTCTCCAGGTACTCGATGCCGAACACCACGCCCGTTGTGATCCTGTAGTCTTGCACGGTGACTCGGGCCCTGAACGGGTACTGAACCTTCTCATACACTCGGCCCGGCCAAGGTGCATCGGGGCCACTCGGTGTGATCTCGGCAAACTGAACGGGCCCTACCGCATTCGACGTCATGCTGGCGGTTATCCGGGTCAACATGCCGAGCAGCGGATCGGCCGAGAGCATAATGTTGCCTGTCGATCCCCGATAGGTGAACGCCTCGGTAAACGGCCCAGTGCTGGGCCACTTGATGGTCATGGCTTTCCTGACCATCAACACCTCGTTGCCCCATCCGCCGGAGCTTGGTACCTTCACGAGCTCGGCATGGACCTGGTAGGGGCTAGGCGAGTTCACCGTAATCTGCCGAGAGAAAGTGTAGTATCCGTTCTTCACTACGGTGATGTCGTGGACTCCGTATGATACGCCCGACACTGTGATAGGTGTCGCACCCTGCTCAACTCCGTCCAGGAACACCTGTGCGCCCGATGGCCTGGAAGTCAGGTTGATTACGCCCCGGGCAACCGGCGGCGGAGGAGGTTGCGGGACCGGCAGAACCGACCCCTGGCCGACAGTGAATGTTGCTGATGCAGATGCCCAATCCTGCCCGAAGTTGGGGGTGACCGTCACCGACTTGACCTCGATCATGAATCTCTCGGCCGATATGTTCACATTGAGTTGCGGCCCGAAACTTCCCTGGCTTAGAGAGCGCCTGAGCCACTCTACATCCTTAATCTTCGAAGGAGTGGCGAACATCACCAGCTGCTCGACTCCGGACGGGCCTCCCACAGTCAGGTTGTACCTGGAGTTGTCGGGCAGCGAATAGGTGGAGTTGGCCCTCCTGTAGTTGTTCTCCGAGTAGATGTTGGGGAATATCAGGCTCACGTTCCCCACTGTGTCGATGTCGAATACGTAGATGTACGCGTCCCGAGTGGTCCTGAAGTAGATCGTGACCTTGTCGCCAGGATAGTACTGGCTTCTGTCAGTCCAGATACTCGCCGAGAACGGCGGGTTCGGATTGACGATTATGCTCTTGGCGTCGAACTGCGCCAGAGCGGTCGCGCCCGGAATGAGCGCTGCGGTCGCCAACACCACTAGGAACACCACAAGACCGACTCTCCTGCGCAACACAGTGCTTTTCCTCCCTTCAGAAAGCTGGTCTATCCCTCGTCGTACTCGGCCCCCATTATCATGTAGTTGGGAGCCTCTTTTGTGATCTGAACATCGTGCGGATGTCCTTCCCTGAGCCCGGCGCCTGTTATCCTGATGAACCTGGCGTCTGCTGCCAGCTGGCTGAGGTTCGCCGCGCCGACATAGCCCATGCCGGCCCTTACTCCTCCCATCAGCTGGTAGACGGTGTCAGAGACTGTCCCCTTGTATGGGACCCGGCCCTCGATCCCCTCCGGGACGAGCTTTCGGGCCCCTTGCTGGAAATAGCGGTCGCTCGATCCCTCTTTCATTGCGCCGAGCGAGCCCATGCCCCTGTATACCTTGAAGCTCCGTCCCTTGTAGATCTCGGTGTCGCCCGGGCTCTCCTCCGTGCCCGCCAGTAGCTTGCCGATCATGACCGCATTCGCGCCGGCTGCCAGCGCCTTGGTGATGTCACCGGAGTACTTGATGCCTCCGTCGGCCACGATCCTGACGCCGCATTCTCGGGCTGCGGCCGCGCAATCGGCCACCGCTGTCAACTGCGGGACTCCCACCCCGGCCACCACACGCGTGGTGCAGATCGACCCGGGCCCGATACCAACCTTCACACAGTCGGCCCCCGCACCGGCTAGGGCCTTTACGGCTTCACCCGTTGCGACGTTGCCTGCCATCAGATTGATGCTGCCGAAGTCCGCCCTGATGGCCCTCACTGTATCGATCACTCCCCTGGAGTGCCCGTGGGCCGTATCTACGACGATCATGTCGGTGCCGGCATCGATCAGGCTCGCCACCCTATCCATGGTATCGTCTGTCACGCCCACCGCTGCAGCTACTCGCAGCCGTCCGTGCTCGTCTTTTGCTGAATTGGGGTACTTCTGCGCTTTCAATATGTCTTTAATCGTAATCAGGCCGCGCAACCTGAACGCCTCGTCGACAAGCGGGAGTTTCTCTACCTTGTGGCGCTTTAGGATCTCCACGGCTTGATCGACTGTGGTGCCTACCGGCGCCGTGATCAGGTTGTCTCGAGTCATGGCGAGAGATACGGGTCGGTCAAACTCCGTCTCGAACCTGAGATCACGGTTGGTGAGGATACCAACGAGCTTGCCGTCTTCGGTTATTGGGACGCCCGAGATATGATAACGTTCCATAATCTCCAGCGCTTCTCTGATGGACGCTTCGGGAGGCAGGAAGATGGGGTCGACGATTATCCCGTGCTCCGACCGCTTCACCTTGTCCACCTCTGCGGCCTGAGCCTGTATGGACATGCTCTTGTGGATTACGCCCATACCGCCCTCGCGCGCCATGGCCACGGCCATCCTAGCCTCAGTGACTGTATCCATCGCCGCTGAAAGCAGCGGCATATTCAGCGTCATCGTCTCAGTCAGGCGGGTACCTACATCCACTTGCCCCGGAAGGACTTCGGACATCGCCGGGACCAAAAGCACATCGTCGAAGGTGAGACCTTCGCGTATGTCCAGATCGAACTGCTTGCCCATGGAAACCTACACCCCCGTAGTCACTATGGTTTTCGCTGCGAAAAGCAGCACGTTGCCATCATAAGGACAGTCCGTGCTTCCACTTGCGTGAAACGCACGGACCGAAGATACGCCGATGACTGGCTGCGCATGGAGCTGACTCACTTCGACACATTCCTCGGCACGACGCCTTCAGCCGGCCGGATGTGCAGTTCCTGCCACTGTCTCGGGTCTATCTCATTAGGGCAATCGTCCACCAAAGATACTCCGGCGGCGTTCTGCGGGAATGCGATCACGTCCCTGAGGTTCTCCAAGCCCAGTATGACCGCTATCAGCCTATCGAACCCGATCGCCAACCCACCGTGAACAGGCCCGCCGTATTCATAAGCGCGCAGTAGAAAACCGAACTTGCGCTCGGCATCCTCCGCGGTCGTGCCAATTATCTTCATGACCCGCTTCTGGAGATCGGGATTGTTTATTCGGATGCTCCCGCTGCCCATCTCAACCCCATTGAGCACCAGGTCGTACAGTCGCCCCTTCACTGCTGCCGGGTTGGACTCCAGTATGGGCAGGTCCTGCTCTCGCGGCTGGGTGAAGATGTGGTGCTTGGCCTCCCAGCGATTCTCGTCGGGGTTCCACTCAAACAATGGAAACTCAGTCACCCACAGGAGCTTGTAGTCGCCCTCCTTGATCAGCCCTAGCTTGCGCCCGAGGAAACGCCTGACCTGGCCCAGGGAGACCGCCGATACTTCCGGATCGTCAGCGGTCATGATGACGAGGTCGCCGTCCAGCGCCTGCAGCCGCTTAACGACCGCTCGCTGGGCATCCTCCGACAGATACTTGGCGGCGCTGCCTCTGACCTGCCCATCTTCGACCTTGAGGGTGATGATCCCCTTTGCCTTGTATATCTTGGCAATCTCCGCGAGCTCGTCTGTCTCCTTCCGGCTGAAGTGGGCACATCCCGTCGCGGCCAAACCGCGCACGCGCCCGCCGGAAGCGCATACTTCGCGGAAGATGCTGAAGTCCGAGTCGCGGACCAGATCCGTGAGATCGCTCATCTCCATGCCGAATCTCAGGTCGGGCTTGTCTGAGCCGAACCGCTCCATTGCCCCATCGTAGCTTAGCCTTGGGAACGGGCCCTTCACCTCGACCCCGTTCACCGCCCTAAATGCCGCGGAGATGATCCCCTCAACTATGGCGAACACATCTTCCTCGTCGCAGAAGCTCATCTCAAGGTCGATCTGGGTGTGAACGAGTTGCCTGTCGGCCCGCTGATCCTCGTCTCGGAAGCAGGGGGCAAGCTGGAAATAGCGATCGAAGCCCGCTATCATCAGCAATTGCTTGTACAGCTGAGGGCTCTGCGGAAGCGCGTAGAACATGCCCGGGAAGTTCCGGCTGGGCACCACGAAGTCTCGCGCCCCTTCAGGCGTGCTGCGAACGAACAGCGGCGTCTGGATCTCGATGAAGTCCTGCGTTTCGAGCCAGTTGCGCACGGCTAACGCCGCCCGATGACGCGCATGCATGTTCGCCTGAAGAGAATGACGTCTGAGGTCGATGTACCGATATCTCAACCTGGCCTCCTCGTTGGCCAGTTTGTCGTCGGACACGTCTACGGGCAGAATGGGCGCTGCGTCATTCATGATCTCGATGTTGTCGGCGATGACCTCGATTTCGCCTGTTGCAATTGCGCTGTTCCGAGTGCCCTCAGGTCGCTGCGACACCGTGCCTCGGATCCGGAGCACGCTTTCGCGGTGTATGCCGCGCGCGCATTCGGCGGCGCTCTGCGAGGCGGTGGGTTCCACCACAACCTGGGTGAAGCCGTACCTATCGCGCAAGGTGATGAAGACCAGACCGCCGTGGTCGCGCACTGAGTGGGCCCAACCACACAAAGTGACCATCTGGCCCGCGTGAGAGGCTCTCAATTCTCCGCAAGTGTGTGTGCGAAGCACGAAACTCACCTCGTTAGTAATAAATCCAAGAGAGAATTAACCCAATTATAGCCCTGCAACACGTCTCAGTGCAACTTCCACCTCAGAACTCCCGTCTCAACACTCCCACATCAAGTCTGCAGGAACAAGACGTAAAGTGTGTAATCTTCCAAAGGAGGTGACCTCCATGTCTCGTCTAGCCTGCGGTCTTCTTCAGATGGACCCTTCTGGGTTTGACACCGTTCATGATCTGCACGTCTTCCTGACAGCGAAGATATCATCGCTTTCGCAGGCCGGAGCGCGCCTGATTGTACTGCCGGCCTACTCTGTGATGATCGGGCCCGCACTGCAGTTTGAGGCGGAAGGGCATTCACCGCGCGACCCGTTCGAGCTTGCCCGGCTTTCCGGGACGGACGGATTCTCGGCGTGGATGGACTTCTTCGCTGCTGCCGCGCTCTCCAATAAGATATATCTCTGCCCGGGCACGTTCATCACACCCACCTACGTAGGGTTCGAGCATTGCGCTCCGCTGTTTTCACCCGACGGCGATCTCGCCCTAGTCCAGCTCCAGACCCATGTGTCACATGCTGAGGCCCAGGCGGGCATGGTGGCAGGCGCCGACCTTAGGGTCGTGGACATCTTCGGGCACAAAGTGGGCATCGCAATCGGCACTGACGCTTGGTACCCAGAAGTCGGCCGGATTCTGGCCCTTCTGGGCGCCGATACGATCCTGGCTCCGACGGCTGTGCCGGCGCCCTACACCGTGTGGCACCAGACTCGCGGCCTGTGGCAGGTTATACAGCAGAACCAGGTGTTTGGCATCGAGGCCTCCCTTGGAGGGCGGTGGCTCGGCATGACTTACCAAGGCCGTTCGCGCGTATTCGGCCCGGTCGAAGTGACGCCCGACGGGCGCGGCGTGCTTGGCGAAGTCACGAGCGAGTCGGTCGAGGGCGAACTGACTGCCTTGCTCGATCCGACTGACCTTGAGGCCGCTCGGCGCACATTTCCCGTATTTGATCATTTCAACTTGGGCATCTACGAGACGCGATTGGCCGACGCATATCTGGCAGGACGCCCGGCGCGCATCAAGCCCGAAGGGGGGCAGTGCTGAGTGGGGTCAGCGGCGGACACTCTGAAGACGAAAATCACCCGCACTATGTTGGCCCGCTCGTCTGACCCAGATCGCATCTCCCGACGGGCCGCCTGGCTGAGGCAGGGCGACGACAGGTTCCGGCATCGTCACCGAGGTGCAAGGCTTAGGATGGACGGACCAAGGCCGGAGCGCCTGACATGTGCTGCTGTGCAGATGAGGGCCACGCTGACGCGCTCGGGCAGAGAATACGTCGACCTGGTGTACAGGCTGGCTGCGAAGGCCGCCGCGGGCGGCGCCGATATCGTCGCGTTCCCCGAGTACAGCGGTCTGCCGCTCCTGGGCATGATACCAGGCATGGAGACGAAGCTTGCCCATGCCGGCTCGCTGGACGAGGCTGCAGGGCCCGCCGGAGATATTCTGGGAGTATTTAGGTTTGTTGGGCCGTATGCCGACAGGGCATATCGAGGCGCGTTTTCGTCCGTCGCGCGCGAACTGGGCATCTATGTTGTGTCCGGCAGCATGGTGCTGCCGGGCGAAACCGAGAGCCACAGCGCCATGCAGTCGCTGGGCTACATATTCGGCCCAGGCGGGGAGCTGGTCGGCAAGTACCACAAGACCCATCTCATGCCTGCCGAGTCCGACTGGGGTGTGGAACCTGGCGACTCGATGCCCACCTTCAGCATTGGAGGAGTCATCGTGGCTGTGCCCATCTGCATGGACGCGACTTACTTCGAGACAGTCCGGATCGCACGCCTGGGAGGAGCGGATCTTGTGATCGTCCCGTCGGCCAACAACGAGCCTTACAACCTCTGGTACGCCCTCCGCGGCATATGGCCCCGGGTCCAGGAATCGCAAGTCTACGGCATCGGAGCGTCGATGGTGGGGACATTCGCAGGCCAGGCCTTTACCGGCCGAAGCGCGATCTTGGCTCCCCTGGAGCTGTCACCGGGAGGCGACGGCATGCTGGCCCAGGCCACTACTTACGACACTGAGGAGGTCGTGTTGGCCCAGATCGACATTCCATCGCTGCACAAGTTCCGGGCCGAGAATCCCCTGCAGTTCAACCTTCCGCTATATCGCAAGTATCTGCCGGAATTGTACCGGGCAGCGCAGGCAGCCCGCCGCCCCAGTGCCGCGCAGTTGTCGAAGGAGAGGAATGACACTTGGGAAAGGTAGCACTTGCAGTTTGCGCTCACCCCGACGATCTGGAGTTCTTCTGCGGCGGATCGGCGGCCGGCATGGTCCGGGATGGGTGGGATGTGTGGCTCACGATTGCCACCGACGGCGACCGCGGCACCCACGACGCTGCTGTGTCCCGGGAGTCGCTGGCCGTCGTCAGGAGAGAGGAGTCCCGCAGGGCGGGGCAGGTTCTCGGGCTGTCAGGCATAGTCTTCCTTGGAAAGGAGGACGGGGAGCTGTACGCCGACCATTCGCTCCGCCGGGACCTAGCTCGCGTGTATAGGCAGACTCGCCCGGACCGGCTGATCACGTTCGACCCATGGCGACGGTACGAGCTACACCCCGACCACCGCGCCATTGGCTTCGCTAGCCTCGACGCAAGGCTCGCAGCCAGATTGCCCCATTATTACTCCGACCTTCTCCGAGACGGGCTTGAGCCGTGTACCATAAAGGAGATCCTGCTGTTCAACACGGACGCGCCCGACTACTATGTGGACATCTCGAGCACGTTCGACGCGAAGCTCTCTGCGCTGGGCCAGCATCGCAGCCAGTGGGAATCCATATGGGACGATACCGCCCGCTCGGTGCGACAGGAAGCTGAGTCGGCCGGGCGCATGAGCGGATATGCGATGGCCGAGGCCTTCAAGCGCATGTTCGTTCCCATGGGGCCCGTCAGCGCCGACTGGCATCTCAAAGAGGAGGGCTCCTAGCTCGATGCAGTGTGAAGGTGAACGGATCCTCACTGTTCCCGAGGAGATCGGAGACGTCGAGTCACCCATGGTCACCGGCAATGAATGGGTGTCACTCCCAGATATCTCGCCGGCCAATGCCGGCATTGCCACTCTCAATGTAATACACATGGCCTCCAAGGGGCTCGTGGAGTGGGTCGGGCCAGAGGAACCGTCGGGACACGCGAGGCCCAGGCGGGCTCCCTTTCTTGCCCCGTACATCGCAGGCGGCGAAGGGGAAGCCGTCACGCTTGGACCTTGTTGGACGTGGGAGCGCATGGCCGACTGGATACCATGCGCCCGAACACGGATTTCTGCACCGTCGGGCGACGAGTGCACTCTCACGCTGATCATCTGCGCGCCCGTGGGAGAACGAGGGTTCGTCATCAGGTTCGAGCTGTCAGACTTAGTTGCAGTCACCCGGGGCCAGGCCATCCACTTCAAGGTGGGGCTCGCCGGCCGCTGGGGCGCAACCCTAAGCACGATCTTCACCAGGCGAGGCATGCATGTGGCGAACCACGCCTACTACTCGGGCTGGACCAAGTCGCTGGTGCTTGAGGCCAGAGGCGTATCGAGCATAGTGGCTTTGGCCGCTGCGTGCAGCCGGCCCATGGAATGGGCGCTCAGTGGGAGAAGCGGCGCGTCGGAGGAAGAGGCTTGGGAACCGGGAGACGGCACCGGGCAGATTGCCTTTTCGGTGTGGACGAATGCTTCTCTTGAGCCTGGCGAGACATGGGCAGCTGACTTCTGGTTTGCCGCCAACGCCGATCCGGACGGAGCCGCCACAACCAGCGTGCACCAAAGGCGCGTCGGCTACCGAGCCGCGCTGTCACGCACCCTTCGCTGGCTGGAGGATCGGTCGCACCGCAGGCGCATCCCGGCTCACATCGCCGAAAAGGCCGAGGGCGTGATGTCCAGGGCCGACTACAATCTGCACTTCTGCCGGTTCTTTGCCCACGGCAGGGCAATCGACACCGAAGAGCTGGTGATGTTGACCTCACGTAGCCCTCGATACTACGTCTCAGCGGCCTTTTGGCCCCGCGACACCTTCCTCTGGGCATTTCCCGCCATGCTTGCATCCGACCCCGCCTTCGCCCGAGAGGTGTTGCTCACTGGCTTCGCAAGGCATGTCGCGAACATGGGAATCCACGCCCACTACATCGACGGAGTGTTGCTGTACCCCGGGTTCGAGCTAGATCAGCACGCATCTTACTTGGTGGCGCTGGGCAGTTACGTGCAGCGCACCGGCGACATGTCCATACTAAGCCACCCGGCGGTACGCGCGGGGTTAGCTAGGTTCGAAGAAGTTCTGGCAGAGCAGCGCCATTCGGAGGCGGCCCTGTACCGCACGTTCCTAGACCCCAGCGACGATCCCGTAAAGTATCCGTATCTCACCTACGACAACGCCTTGATCTGGAGAGCGTTCGCCTCTCTCGCTGAGATCGCGCGAACGGCCGGCGACAACGCTACTGCCTCCAGATACGCCGACACGGCGCAGCAAGTCCGTACGGCCGTATTTGAGCGCCTTGTAGTAGGGGGTCCGTTCGGCCCGATGTTCGTGTGGTCCGCCGATCTTGAGGGCGGGTTCGAGCTCTACGACGACCCGCCGGGAAGCCTACTGCTGCTTCCGTATTACGGATTCATCGACCGTAATGATGTCCGGTATGCCAATACCGCGAAGTACATAATGTCAGAACATAACCCTTACCGCATCGCACACGGAGACTACCCAGGGGCCGGATGCGTCCACGCAGCGCGCCCTTGGCCCATGCACGCGTGCAACATGGTGATGGCGGGCATCGCGGATAGCGAATCGCTTGAGCTGATAGCCAAAGCTCCCCTCGACGGGGAGCTTGCGTGCGAAAGCGTATACGAGTCTGGCGGCAAAGTGGCTACAGGCGGTGGTTTCGCCACATTCGCCGGATACCTGTCGATGGCCCTGGCGCAGGCCGTCATGAGCGGTGCCACTACTGCCTAAGCCATGGAAACCGTCGCGCGATGCGGGGCTCGAGCTGCACATGCCCGTGCTCTTCGCAGGTATGCCCGGCATCGACTCTGAAGGCCGCGGATTTCGGGCGCCCCAGCTGCTGCGTGGCGTTGATGCTTCGATGGCCTGACACGGTGTACGACACGACTGCAGCGCAAAGCCCATATATCCCGAACACCGGCCCAAAAGCCTCCAGGCCGAGCGTCGTAGCCGTAAGCGGGGCGTTCGCCGCGCCGCCGAGCAGGCCGGCTATCCCAATGGCTGCTCCGAACCCGGGCGCAAGGCCGAAAACCCGCCCGAAAGCGCTTCCCGCAGTCGCTCCGATGACGATGAGCGGGGTCATGGCGCCCCCGCTGAAACCTGATCCCAAAGTGATCGAGACGAATAGTATCTTGAGGGCGAATGCCCATAGCGGGAAGGGTGCACCCGCTAAGGCCCGATCGATCAAGTGCTCCCCGAGCCCAAGGTAATCGCGGGAGAAGATGAGTGCAAGGAAGACCAGGATGATGCCTCCCGCAAACGCTCTGGCCGGAGGCGGCACGCGCAGCCTGTGAAACAGGTGCGCAGCGCCTTCCTCCGTTTCAATGTAAACCCATGATATGAGACCAAGGCAGACGGCGCTGGCTATGACCTGCATAATGGTGATTGCATTGACCCCCGGCACAGGCAGCACCGCAGCAAGCGGGTGCCACCACCCCAATCGCCGGGCGACGATGCAGGATACCGAAGACGCAACTACGGCAGGCAGAACCCCCGTATAGAGCGGATCGCCCATCCTAAGTGCTTCTATCGCGAACACAGCCCCGGCCACCGGGGCGCCCATAGCGACTCCGAATGCAGCGGCCAGCGCGCACATGGTGAGCCTGCGATGGTCCTCGACCCCAAGTCGCAGGGCGCGTGCTACCCAAGAGATGACAGCCCCTGCGATCTGGGCCGCAGGCCCTTCTTTCCCGGCCGAAGCCCCGAAAGAGATGCTGATAATGGTCGCCAATGCCTTAATCGGCGCCACGCGCAGCGGTATCTCCCCATCCTGTTCGTTCACAGCACGTATCACGGCCTCCGTACCATGGCCGTATGATTCAGGGGACACGTAGTGGATAAGCGCCGCGCCGATCAATCCCGCAACGGGAAGCATGAACCACCACGGGCCAATGTGCCCGGCATGCTCCACCCCCCATTCTAGCAGCATGAGAAAAGCGGCGACCACGGTACCGCCCAACACACCGGCGATACCGGCAAGCGCCGCCCACTTGGCCAGGCCGATGACAAGCACGATGATCTCAACGTTTTTTGCGCTACTTGCTCGTGTGTGGTTCGCCAATCATGACCAACCTCTCATTCATCGATCTTGGGTGTTATGCTGCATCCTCCGCGCAAGTCACCAAGCGGCACAGTCGCCGGGCGGCCGAACCTACCGACAGGCCCCCGCCCTTTTCGACGCCACCATCTGATCCATTCTGGCCTCGATGGCCTCGATGCCGCGCCATCCATCCTCGCTTACTATCCGCTGGAGTTCACAAGTGACTTCTGTCGACAGATGGCCGGTGGACTCTCCATACAGGCCGGGAGCGCGATCCATCACCATTAGTTTCATCAGGAACACCGCCACGTCGATCATCCCCGATGAGCAGGCATCCGCAACCATCTGCTCCAGCAGTACACGGTCGCCGTCCGTATCAACTATCAGCGGTAACACCTCCCCTCCGAGACTAGTTCCAACGAATTACTTCTCTTCCATCTTACCGTGCTTCTGGTGATTAGTAAAGATGGATTTTCATCGATTCGCCTAAAATACTCTCGCCCGCGTTATACAGGCACTTTGTGTGTAGGGTGTGTATTGTGTATCTCACTCAATAGTGAGATAACATATGTGATTCGTCACTAGCTATGGCACTAATTGTATGGAATATGCGGTGCTATCGCTGCCGAGCGCCAGCGAGTTGCGCCTGCGGCGGCGCAGGATAGCTGCGCTCCGCTAGAGAGACTCCTCTATGCGATCTGTCATGGTGATCATCCGAAGAAACACCGCCTGAGTCTCTTCAAGTCTTTCAGGGACAACCCGGCTCACACTATCCAGCATATTGTGATATTTCCCCGGCGACCTGGGATGAGCATGTCCCACCGTCACCGCACTAAGCCCAGCCGCGAGTAAGCGACCCGCGTCATCGAATATGGATCCAGCCGATATCGCAGGCGCAAGCCCCAGGGAGGCTAAGGCATCTTGGTATAGCTGTAAAGCCGAGTCGGAAGCTCGGAATTTAGATAGGAAAGTACCTGAGCTTTCCCAGTAGCAGAAGGGTTCCTCGCCGCCAATGAACTCGCAATTGACCACCACACCGTGATCAAACCCTTCGCCCGATGCAGACAGTGACCTAGAGTACGCGGCTGATCCCTGCATGTTGACCTCCTCGCCCCCGAAGAACACAAATCGGACAGCAGTTCGCCCAAGATGCTGCCGATCGGCTGCGATCTGGTCGGCTGTGGCCAGGAGCACTGCTACCGCACTCGCATCATCGCGGGCTCCGGGGCTCTGGCGCACGGCAGGCACGAACAGACCACCCCCGAATGCCAACGCCAACATGATGAGGCCAACTACGCCCGCACACCCCAGGGCCAGGCCAACACGGTGCGCCCCCTGACCCCATGTCCTTCCGAAGGACACTAGCCCAAGCACCGATGCCGCAAGCAGGCAACCCATGGCAATGGGAGCAAAGCCGTATATCGGCTTGCGCTGCTCATGATCGAAAAGGTCGGTCTTGGAGTCATAGTGCGCCGAGAAAGTGATGTACCTATCGACGGGCCTATCAGCAGGAACGAAGTCGGCTACTATGTTGACCCCATCGCGGCCTCCAACCCAGGTCACGATGGGCAAATTGAACTCGAACTCAGCAACGTAGACTGCGGGGATGACCAATGCCACGGCGAGGGCAGCCCAGTAGCGTCGCTTCGACGCAAGCACGAAGCACAACGCGCCCGCCAATACAAAGAAGAGCCCAGCTATGGGCTGCATATATGGTCGAAGAAAAGACCGCTGTAGGTGGAGTTCACAGCCAAGGCCCTGCAGATGATCGGCGATCATGCGCGCGGTGTGCTCACAAGCGGCTGAACCGTTCGGCCTTGGCGCTGCGAGGCGAAGTAAGGTTTCGTATGCACTCAACGAATCCACCACCTGTGAGGTGAGCTATTGCGTCGATGCGCCAATATTCGAGGTGATACGGGTTTCTTCCTCCCATGTCCGACGACTCGATCTGCGCAGGCGCACCGGAATCCTCATGAGAAAGCTCGGCGGGCGCCTGGGGCATAGACACTATGGGATGGTAACGTGCAGGTTTAGCAGGGCGTTAGCGAACCTATGAGAAAAGAGTACGGTTTTGCGCGGAGCCTAGTCAGAAACTACTAGGTTTTGACGGGCAATGGAGAAACGCGGAATACTCTGGGGGTTCCTGGGGGAACGGAGGCCGTCTGGGGGCCTTCTCGGGGAGACTCGGGAGATACGCGCGAGTGACCATATTATGTAACTCGTCTCTGCCTGCGGATTTGCCAGGGGCACGGCTCCATAAAACGGATGCCCCATTGATGTCGCGAATTCAGATAACTTGCGCCCACCAAACCACGCAGAATTGACATAGGTTGCCCGAAAAACCTATTCGGAAACGAACAGGATGCCCCTCCTGCGACACAAATAAAAAAATCCGGCGGCGACCTACTCTCCCGGGCGGTCTCCCGCCAA
>DAOPWT010000025.1:0-9246 GCA_035351775.1 Bacillota bacterium
AAAAAAGATGGCGCACCCGCCACAAGTCACGCCAATATTATGGCAAGCTGACCCCTGGTTGTCAAGCCGGTCAGCTTGCCTCATGAAAGCCGGGCCTAGGCCTCTGCGTACCTGACGATCCGCGGCTTGATCTCTAGCTCATCCAGCATGTCGAAGTAGTCCTTCTCCGTGATGTCGTCGACAGGCTTCTTGATCAATGTGACCAGGATGGCCTCGAGAACGTTCGTGCCAAAGGAACGCCCCTCGATCTCGGGAGTGGTCGTAACCAGCACACTGGCCCCGCGCCTGCCCAACTCCTCAACATCTTTGGAGGTGACTGTGTTAGTGATTACGATTTTTCCGTCGATGCGGTCGGGAAGATACTTGCGGATGAAATGGAAGTCGCCCGCGATGACGTCGGAGTCTTCATACAACCTCGCATACTTGGCCGAAGCCTTGGGATCCTGTGTAGTCTGGCCTTTGCCTGTTGGATACAGCCACTTAAACGGCAGCTGAGTGGCTATCGGCATGATGATGGGCGCCAAGCGGTATATCCACTTCAGCGAATGAACCGGAATAGGTATCCCGAGAGCGTACATCAGGTCGCCATAGGTGACGCGGCAGCCGAGTTCCTCAAAGGCCACTCCCATGCCGATTCTGTCGATGGCGCACACCACAAGCACTCGCTTCCCTGCGATTGGCAGTCGCTCCACCTCGGCGGCGTACTTCACCACTCTGTACTCCAGCGTGCTCTTGAGCCCTGTGCCGTCAACGAGCGGGGTCTTCTGCGCTGCTCGGGCGATCTTCTTCGCGTCCCTGAACACGTATTTCTTGCCTACGCCCGCCATGTACAGGTCAATCCCGCCCATTCCGAACGCATCCACCTTGCCGTCCATCTCGCGCATGAGATCGATGGCCCGGTCAATGTCGCCGTCGGTTCCGATCCGCTCGACCAAATAGTCCTCGCCCAGCATACTGACGTGGGCCGAATGGTTACGCTCTGACGAGCCAATGCTCACACTGACGATATGCTTCACTGGTCAGCGCCTCCTCGCACAGCCGCTATGACAGCCGATATCTCGTGAGGATCGACCTCGACATCCCCATGGATCGGCGACCGCCCAATCACCACGCTGGTGACTCTGTCGCCCAGGATGGCTTCTATGAGGCGTACCCGAAAATCCGAGCCCAAGAAGATGACTTGGTCGTACTGTTGGAAGCCGGATATCTCCCGTACCACGTCGTTCAGAAGCTCGATGCCCGACCTATCCTGGACATATGCCCAGCGCTCCTCGTCATTCATCAGCCACGTGTAGTCGACGCCCGCGCTTTTCGCGACTGCCTCGATTTCCGATTTGTTGCCGACGGGGAAACCGATCAGGGCGACCCGCTTTCCTTTGCGCACTTCGCCTAGGTTCTCAACACGTGAGACGAAGGATCTGTCGATGCCCACTTGAGCGGCCGCTTCTGCCTGGGAAAGCCCGTTCTGCCGAAGCTCGAGCAGCCGATCAAGGACGCGGTTGATCTTGTCGCGGTCGATGACCTTATCTCCTACACGGACCAGAGCCATCGAGGCCACCTTCCCTCCAAGTGATGTTCACAAGACTGTGCACACCCCGATTCTAGCATTGGCCCGCATCAAGCACAAGCAGGTACTCTCGTAGCACGCTTTCAAGGGCACTGACTGTGGGCGCGGCCATTATGGCCTCACGCACCCGTGCTGAGCCCCGCAGCCCTCGTATGTACCAGGCAAGGTGTTTGCGCATCTGGCTGGCTGCCGTCTCATCGCCTTTGAAAGCGGCAACGTCCGCGAGATGCCGCATTGCCAAGGCGATTCTCTGGCCGGCGCTGGGCTCGGCCAGGAGCTGCCCCGTAGCGATGAATCTCAGAGCGCGCCCGAAAATCCACGGATTGCCCAGAGCCCCGCGGCCCACCATCACGGCAGCGCAGCCTGTCTCATCCAGCATCTCGGCAGCACCCTCCGGCGAATCGACGTCTCCGTTGCCCAAGACAGGCACCTGGACGGCCCGCGCAACGCGGGCTATCACAGACCAGTCGGCGGCCCCGCTGTAGCCCTGAGCCCTGGTTCGCCCGTGCACCGCCACAGCGTCCGCACCGGCATCCACACAGCCCACCGCGAACTCCACCGCGTTGGCCGTCTCCTCATCCCATCCTTTTCGGATCTTGACGGTTACCGGAATGCCGCACGCCGCCCGCACAGCGCGCACGATCTCCCATGCCAGTTCGGGCCGGCACATGAGTGCCGCGCCCTCCCCACTGCGCACGATCTTATGAGCCGGGCAGCCCATGTTGACATCCAGGATATCGGCGCCCAGACGTTCCACGATGGAGGCCGCACGCGCCATGACATCCGGATCCGACCCGAAGAGCTGAACAGCCACAGGACGTTCGTCATCGAAGATCTGGAGCATCTCCAGAGTACGGCGGTTGTCATATACAAGGGCCATGGCGCTGATCATCTCGGTATAGACCAGCCCACAGCCCATTTCCTTGCATATCCTTCTGAAAGGGGCATCGCACACTCCCGCCATGGGCGCAAGCACCAGCGGGTTTGCGATTCGAACACCACCGATATCGAACCCGAGAACCTTCCATGGCCGGCAGGTCATTGATCGTTCCGCCTGGCCTTGCGCACCTGCCCGGCTACGGTCCGGTCGACGTGGGCGACAATTGCCACTCCGTCGTCTCTGTATTCCTCAGATACTACCTTGCCTCTCTTCCTTATGAGGCTCAGTGCCGGGTGGTTGAACGGGAGTACCACATCGATTATCTCGCGGCGCGAGGACAGATGGTCCCCCATAGTCCGTGCCAGATCGGCAAGGCCCTCGCCCGTCGTTGCCGACACTGCGACACTGAGTGGATACGAGTGCTCGAGACGCTCTATCATCGCGGCCGACTCGGCAATATCCCTCTTGTTCAGCACCGTGATCGTGGTATGCTCCTCCGCGCCGATCTCACCTAGGACGCCGAACACAGCCGAGCAATGCTCCTGCGCCTTCGGGTGCGACGCATCTACCACGTGCAGCAGGAGGTCGGCTTCCAGGAGCTCCTCAAGGGTGGCCCGGAAAGCCATTACGAGCTGATGCGGCAGTTTCTGGATGAAGCCCACGGTATCGGTGAGCAGCAGCACCTGCCCGTCAGGCAGCGTGTACCGGCGGGTAGTGGGATCCAAAGTAGCGAACAGCCTATCCTCAACCAGCACTCCTGCTCCGGTCATAGCGTTGAGCAGGCTTGACTTCCCCGCGTTGGTGTAGCCGACCAGAGCCACTACCGGCAGGTCGGCGCTGCGCCTTCTGCGCCGCTGCACGCTTCGACGCTCCCTCACCTCGTCCAACTGGCGCTTGATCGCCGCAATGCGTGAGCGAATAGTCCGCCTGTCCACCTCAAGCTTAGTCTCGCCGGGCCCGCGCGTGCCGATGCCTCCGCCCAGCCGCGACAGCTCTGTGCCGCGGCCGGCCAGTCTGGGCAGCCAGTACTGCAGCTGAGCCAGCTCCACTTGGAGCTTCCCCTCAGCGCTGGCGGCTCTCTGGGCGAATATGTCCAGAATCAGCTGCGTGCGATCGATGACCCTGGACTTTATGATCTCCTCCAGATTCCGCTGCTGTGCGGGGCTGAGCTCATCGTCGAACACCACCAGGTCCGCGCCTGTGGCCTGACGCATGATCTCGATCTCGCGTGCCTTGCCCTCGCCCACATAATGAGCAGGATCTGGTTTCTGTTTGCGCTGAACGACCCTGGCCACTACCTGCCCGCCGGCTGTGTCGACCAGGTGAGCCAGCTCATCCATGGATTCTTCAATATCCCAGCCTGACAGGGACGTAGAGTCGAGCCCGACCAGGACGGCTCGCTCGCGACCGTCCGGGGCCTGCGGTCCCTGGTCCCCGTCCTGCCCGGACGGGTTCTCAAGCCTGTATGACGTATTAGTCAATCTCTCATCTCTCTCCTGTCAGGAAGCATGATTCCTGTCCCACAGAATGCGCAGGCCGATCAGGGTCAGATACGGGTTGACCTCGTCGATCTGGCTTGATTCGCCCGCGATCAGTTCCGCCAGGCCGCCGGTGGCGATTACCTTGGGCTCCCCGCGCAACTCCTCTTTCATCCTCCGCACGATCTCATCAACCTGGCCAACAAACCCGAAGATTATCCCCGACTGCATGCTGGCGACAGTGTTCCTGCCTATCACGGTCTGAGGTTTCACAAGCTCCACACGGGGCAAACGCGCAGCACGGGCATATAGCGCCTCTGCCGATATCATTATCCCCGGAGCGATGACCCCGCCGAGATACTCCCCCGCCTCGGTGACAGCGCAGAAGGTGGTGGCAGTGCCGAAGTCCACAATCACAAGCGGGCCTCCATACAGCTCGTACGCTGCGACTGCGTTGACTATACGATCGGCCCCGACTTCCTTGGGGTTCTCGTACTTGATTGCCATGCCCGTCCTCGTACCCGGACCAACCACATCGGCCGCGCAGCCGAAGTACTTGCGCGCCATCTTCTCGAATACCGTGATGATCGGAGGCACAACCGACGACAGGATGATCCCGGCGATCTCCGACACTGGTATCTTGCCAAACTCCAGTAGCTGCATGACTAGCATCGCCCACTCATCGGCCGTCTTCTCCCTGGAAGTAGCCACCCGGTAGTCGGCGCACAGCTTCTCACCGCAGAATACACCCATGACTGTGTTGGTATTTCCAACGTCAATTGCCAGAATCATAAGGCCGTCCCCCCGGCGCAATTATACCATGTGGCCTGCTCTTTGACAGTGCGTCCGACGGGGATTAGAATAGGCTGGGGACTGGAGGTGAAGGCGTGCAGGCACTACTTTATGCAACAGTCGTAGGTCTCGTCGCAGGGGTAGTCGGTACCGGCATCGGCGCGCTCGCCATCGCTGTGGCCGGTACGCCCACCAGACGATCTCTTTCAATCATGATGGGCCTCGCCGGAGGCGTCATGCTCTCCGTAGTCTTCCTTGATCTAGTGCCTGAGGCGGTCGAAATAGGTGGAACCGGTTACGCAGTGGGCGGTTTTGTGCTCGGGGTCGGAGCGACGGCGATCGTGGACCTCCTGACGCCGCACTTCCACTTCGTCTCAGGAGACTGCGAAAGAGCACGCTATCTCCGCGCAGGCATACTCACTGGTATAGGCATCGCCATGCATAACCTGCCTGAAGGGCTCGCTATAGGCGCAAGCTATGCCCACGGATCGTCGCTCGGGTTCTCGGTAGCGCTCACCATAGCCCTGCACAACATCCCTGAGGGAATGGCGATGGCGGCGCCGATGTGCGCAGCGCGATTGGACGCCCTGAGGATCACCACATGGGGCGCCCTGGCCGGCCTGCCTATGGCGGTGGGTGCCCTGGTGGGAGCGGTAATCGGAAACGTGTCCAGTGCGGTGCTTTCAGTGTGCCTCGGGTTTGCAGGCGGCGCAATGGTCTTCATCACCGCCGACGAGCTCATTCCCGACGCTCAGGAGTTCGCTGTGGGGCATTCGGGAACCTTCGGAATTGTCCTCGGCGCCCTGGCAGGAATGATTCTTGTGTATGCGCTATGAAAGGAAGTGATAGCATGTCATCGATTGATGTTCGCCGAGTGACGAGAACCGCGATCTTGATCGCTCTGACCGTGGCCTTTCAATCTCTTGGCCTGCAACAGATGGTCACGGGCCCGGTGGTCAACATGTTTCTTTATCTGGCGGTCATGGTTGTAGGCATGTGGAGCGGCGTAGTCACCGGGCTCGTCACGCCCGCCGTGGCGCTTTGGGTCGGCATACTCAAACCGGCCATGGCCCCCATGGTTCCAGCTATCGCGCTGGCAAACGCGGCGCTGGCAGTCGTATTCGGCCTGGTATCGGGCATCGGAGGTCGCCGATCCGTGGCATTTCGGATAATCGCGGTCCTCATCGCTTCGCTCACTAAATTCCTCATCCTGTCGACCACCGTGAAGTACCTGGTGCAGGTTCCGGGGCCTCTGGCCAAGATGATGCAAGGTACACAGCTGGTGACGGCGCTCGTCGGCGGAGCGCTAGCTCTGGTTCTAGTCGAAATCCTCTCCCGCACCGGCATAGTCGGCGATATGGCCGGCAAAGCGGGCCAAAAGCGTAGCTAGCAGCCGACCAACGCAGTCGCATGCCCGTTTCGCATGCCGATACCGACACGTCCGTGCCCACGAACATTTCTGATGCCTTTGGCATAGCTTATACTGCTATGCCTGTTGGCCATCACGGTTCGCGGGAGGCGGTGCTTATGCACTACACAGTACAGGAGGGCGATACGCTCTGGCTAGTCGCCCAGAGGTACCGTTCCGATTACAGGATGATTGCTCTGGCGAACTCGCTTGAAGAACCCTACGACATCCACCCGGGCCAGGTCCTCCACATACCTCGCAAATACCGGCTGATCGGGTTCATCGCCGACTATGCCTCCACTGAAGGCATCGCCGACGCCCTCAGAGCGCCCGAGCCATTCAGCGAAGTAGTTTACTCGTTTTTGCACGTACAGCCTGACGGGGACCTGCACCCCGGCGCTCAAGACCCTGCTGTCCAGCTGATCCGCGCGCGCAAGACGCGCGTTTTGGCGGGCGTGACGAATCTGACGGAAGCCCGGTATCTGCGAGAGTCGGCAGATGCGGTGCTGGCTGCGGAGGATGCCCGGTTCGCGCTGGCCGACAAGATAGTGGAGGCCGCCTCATCTAGCTCACTAGACGGCGTCCACCTCGATTTCCAGAACATCAGCAATACGCACTGGGACTTGCTTGCAATGCTTGCCTGCAGTATTCGGGCCAAGCTGGCTTCTCTCAGCCCCAACTACACACTGTCGGTCACCGTTCCACACGACTGGGCTGAAGGGGCGTTCAACCTCAAGCACATGGCGGAATGCGTCGACCTGATGTTGCTGGAAGGGCTGGAGAAGGGCGCCCAGGATCCTGAGGGCCCGCCCACCGATCTGGCATGGTTGCACAAGAATATTGAGTCAGCCCTGGAACACGTAGGTCGTTCCAAGCTTGCGGCTACTATCGGAGTATACGGGCTGGACTGGGCCGCCCCGGGAGAGGTCGCCTACGTTACGTCAGACGCTGCCGCGCGCATTGCCAGCGAGACAGGCGCCCGCGTCGTTCGCGATGCTGACAGTGCCGCGGCCTGGTTTGAGTATGGCGATTCCCGAGGAGAGCAGCATAGGGTATGGTATGAGGACTTGGTCACGTTCTCCGCCAAGATCAGGGCCCTGGATTCGCTCGGAATAAGGAAGATCGCACTATGGCGCCTGGGTGCAGTGCCCGAGGCGGTCCTGGAAGCGGCATCTCAGGCATGGGTGTGGGGATAGCGGCCTGCCTGTAGCCGCGCGGCCGGCCGCCCGGCGCACCGGCTTGTGGAAAATGCAGCCTTTGATGGCTATAATGGGAGTGGACATGCTCAATCGGAGGTGGGCTCATGCCGTTCAGTATTCTCGATATAATATGGCTCCTCGTTATCGTCTGGAGCTTCGTCCCGCTGTTTACCAGGCAGACGCGCGATGCGTCAAGGTACAAGCTGATCCGGCAGATAGAACACAGGCGCAAGTCTCGAGTGATTACGCTCATTCATCGCCAGGAATCCATGAACATCCTGGGCATGACATTCGCGCGACACATCGGAATCGAAGACTCCGAACAGCTTCTGCGGGCCATCAGGATCACCGATCCCGACGTGCCCATAGATATCGTTCTGCATACCCCGGGCGGCCTCGTGCTGGCCACTGAGCAGATCGCCCACGCCATCAAGAGCCACCGAGGCAAGGTTACGGTGTTCGTGCCGCACTACGCCATGTCAGGCGGCACTCTGATCGCCTTGGCGGCAGACGAGATCGTGATGGATCCCAACGCGGTCCTCGGCCCTGTGGATCCGCAGATAGGTAGCTATCCCGCGGCCTCAATCCTTGCTGCCGTAGCCAAAAAGCCCGTAGCGGAAGTAGACGATCAAACCCTCATACTGGCCGATGTGGCTGAAAAGGCGCTCCGGCAAGTCAGGGAGCTCGTGATCGAGATCTTGGAAGACAGAATGCCGCCCGAGAAGGCGCAGGAGATTGCCGAAGCGCTTTCTACCGGTCGCTGGACTCACGATTACCCAATCACGTGCGAACAGCTGACAGGAATGGGCCTCACCGCATGCAATGACATGCCCATTGAGATATATCAACTCATGGAGCTGTACCCGCAGCCCCAGGCAAAGAGGCCTTCTGTGGGTTACATACCCATCCCTTACGGCGCCCGGGGCGAGCAGGGCAAACGCGACTAGGGTTCCAGAGAGAGAGCGCACCTACATGGCGGCCAGCGCCAGGACGGCCACTGCCGCGCTGGCCGCAACCGCCAATGCGTCAAGCCGGCCAAACGGGATTCGCCTGCGGAAGGTCCTGGCGGGATACAGCCCGAAGCAGCGCCCTTCCATTGACACGGCGAGCGACTCGACCCTGCCGAGAGCGGACACCACAACTGGGATGAAGGTATATCGGGCCATCAGAAACACGCTTTCGGGCGTGGCACGATCCAGCGCGATGCCCCTGGCCATCTGTGCCTGCCGCACTGTTTGGGCCTGGTCGCGGAAGTAAGGAACGAACCTCACGGCTGCAATGAAAGCGAACCCATACCTGTATGGCAGTCCCGCCTGCATCAGCGCGTATGCCAGGAGCTGGGGTTCTGTTGTGCTCACAAATAGATGGCTCGCCAGCACTACGTTGAGAAAGCGCAGCGCCATCAGTGCGCCCGCAGCCACACGTTCACCCGGCCCAGCGCGGTGCCCCAACAGGACTTGACTGGCGAACAAGACAGCTGCGAACAGGAAGATCCCACGCAAACGCCTGCGGAATGAGGACTGACGCAACGGCGCTCCGACCGCCACGTGCATCAGCGATATCGCACAGCATAGCGCAGCCGCCTGCAAGGGTGTTCGCGCACGGAAGGCCACGACGCACGTGGAGACCAGCACCGCCAGACGTGCAATTGGATTAAGCCCCATCTGTGTGTAAGGCGGAGGAAACATAGTCCTGTGCCAACCCCCTACGCGCGAGTTCGGCGATGGCAAGGGAGGCCGGGGCATCCAGCATGACCCGCCCGCGCTCCAAAAAGACGATTCGATGACAGCACCAGGCCATTATGTCGGGATCATGCCCTGCCAGCAAGACTCCCTTCCCGGCGTCGGCCACTTCAGCCAGAAGGGAGGCAAGGTCCTCCGCCCGCTTCATGTCCTGCCCGGCAAAGGGCTCGTCCAGCATCA
>DAOPWT010000025.1:9346-20199 GCA_035351775.1 Bacillota bacterium
ACACGGCCCGCCTGAGGCTTGAGTATGCCCATGATACTCAGAAGAAGCGATGTCTTGCCTGAGCCGTTGTCTCCCATTACACCCACGATTTCGCCGCGCCCGACATCCAGACCTACATCGGCAAGTGCAGGCCTCGCGCCGTACGAGCAGCTGAGCCCGCGCACAGCTAGCAGTGGCTCACCTGGACGCGTCTGTGACCTGCGTTCGATGGGGGAATGCATGCGCCCGGGCCTATCCCACACGGCAGGGCCATCATACACGACCCGTCCCTCGTCCAGATGTACCATGCGCCGGGCCGCACCTGCAAATCGCCACGGCTTGTGCTCCATGATAATGACAGACAACCCCGAGTCGCGCTGGATCATGCGCAGCGAATCCGCAACTGCCCTCGTAGCGCGGGGGTCAAGATGTGCCGCCGGCTCATCCAGCACGAGCAGCCTTGGTTGCATAGCCAAGACCGATGCGATAGCCACGCGCTGCTTTTCGCCGCCCGACAGCTCATCTAAAGCACGCCCCGCCAGATGCTCGGCGCCCGCCAGCTTCAGCGAGCGTGCTACTAGGCGCTCAATCTCGGCCTGTGAACACATCAGGTTCTCCGGGCCGAACGCCACCTCGTCAGCAACACGCATGGTGCAGAACTGCGCCTCGGCGTCCTGCTGAACCAGCCCGACCCGGCTGGCCATGTCGTACACGCCTTGCACAGCCGGCTGAACTCCGCACACCCGTATGCCCCCGGAAAGGCGCGCGTACACAGCGTTGGGTATCACGCCCGTCAGGCACAGCGCCAGTGTGGACTTGCCTGAACCGCTTGGCCCTGTGACAAGCACGGATTCGCCTGCGCCGATCGACAAGTCCACCTGCGCAAGCGCCTCCGACGCGCTCTGTGGATAACGCGCTCCAAACCCCGAAAGCTCTACCATTTCGCTACTCAACGTGGATCCTAGACACCATCCTCACCCAGAACGCGCCTTCAAAGCCCGGAGCAACAACTCGCAAAGTCTCATGGTCCTGGCAGAGAAGCACGTCTGTATGCTCCGTTACGTCTCGCACGCTGAAGATGGCCTCGTATCCATCGGAAGCGACAATCCGCACTGACGTCGCCGACGGGTCGACTCCGGCCCGCTCCAGAATCACCGCCAACGGCACTCCGGAGTAATCGGCCTCCGGCAGATACGTAACCTGCCCAACTAGTTCTGCCCGCACGGTTACCACCTCATCGCGCACCAGTGCGGGCGTATACTCGTAGGCCCGCGCTACCTTGCCTTCGATCCTGCACGCGGGGCCTTCCGGGACGGGCTCAAACACCTGAGTGTAGTAGTACAAGGCCCCGCCCGCCAGCGCAGCTGCCATGACCAGAGTCACAACCAAACGGGCAACGCGCCGGCGGGGCCTGTGCCGCGACTCCGAACCGGCGCCGGACGCATCCGTCGGCCGCAGCAGCCCGGCAGTCTCTACGACGTCCAGCACTCCGGAGGTGAAGTATCCACCGAACACCGCCCCGGATATCGCCGCAAACAGCACCATGAGGCCCACGTACCCCCACGAGACTCCGGAGAAGTACATGGCCTGGAACAAAAGGACATTGGATGCTGACGATACCGCACCGGCGAAGCACATGGCCCCAACCGGCGGCCTCGCGAACGGCAGCGACAGCAGGTCGACAAGCACGCCCTCTACAGCCGACACTGCCACTATCGGCAGCCCATGGGTACTGCCTGTGAACAACTCCACCAGGCCTTTGAGCACGCCGGCCAGAGCGCCGGCGCCCGTGCGGCCCACAATAGCCCTGGCGAGCACGAACCAGAACACGTGCAGGCCCGCCATGAACTGGCCTGCACCGAACGGCACGCCGAAAGCTGAGTTCAGCAGGTTGCCTAGATACCCAACGTACGTGCTGAGCACGCCCCCGGCAGCGCTCACCGCCGCGATCAGGACCAGGTCGCGTGTGCTGAAATAGTAGCCCCGCCGGCGCTTGGCCATCCGCGCTGACATCCTAGTTACCGACGATCTCGATGGCCGCGATCGCCTTGACCGAATGCTTCTTGGTGGGCAGATCGCCGATGAGGCGAAGCGGTGCGTCGCCTTCCGTGAGATACTCGCCGTTCTTCAGGTACGCCACGATGATATCGCTGTTGCGTGCGACCGACTTCGAGTCGAACTCGGCTGCGAGACCATCCTTGGAGATCACCCTGACAGTGTAGCCCTTCTCCGCCAAGCTGTCGTCGAACATGTAATGCCCGCCGGGAGCGTCGCCCCCGTCTATTATGGAAAGGATGACCCATAGGGGCGCGCCTTCGTAAGTGGACGTGCTTCCATCCTTCTCAGCGACCGACCACAAGACTGCGGGGTGAGGCGTAACCGGGCAGGTCACGATGCTCTCGAACGTGGCTCTATCCAGCCATACCTTCTCCACTCCCGACAGGCTGATCTGCCAGTCCTCCACACCCGGGATGACCTCTATCTTGGCAACTGACTTGGCCCAGAAATGGCCGTCGGTTATGACAACGCCGTCGGGCCGCCCATAGATGATCCGAGGCAGCTTATCGGCGGGGTCGCGCTCCGATTCAAACGCGAGAAGCATGGATGGGCCGCCAACGCGCAACGCATTGCCCTTATCGTCGTACGTGAAGACGCCCCCTTGGACCTGCGCGAAGCTGTACACCATCTGATAACCATCCCGTGCGGTCACTCGGATGGCCTCTTCCGGGCAGATGCCGCCTACACGGTCGAGAATTGCGTCCATGGGAATGACGGCGTAGGCCGACAGGCCGTCTATACGCCCGGTGCTCCTCAGGAATGCAGCTTTCACCGTCTGTGCCTGTGCCGCTGCGTCGGCCGCGGTAAGCACTACGGACCTATCGCCATGAACCACTTCCACTTTCCACTCGCCCGCCGCGGCAAGGCGCCCCATGCCAAGCACTAGGCAGGCAAATGCTACGACCGCCAGCACCCTGAGAACGTTGTTCTTCTTCATGTCGTGACTACCTCCCGATTACTTTGTCCTGACTTCAATGCTACGTACATAGCGCGCCCAGCGCGCCCCGGCCGATTCATACACATTCCAACCCTGTCCTGCAGCGGACGTCGCGGCGCAGTCCGAGTTGTGGTACACGCCGTCGGCTGGCACAAACACAACACGCGGGCACTCTCCCCAGGCAGGATGAGTCGCGCCGTCCTTCTCATAGGCCAAGAGCATTTCGCCCTGCATGAGCAACCATTTGGCAGGCGGATACAGATTTTCGTACGCGAAGTCCTGCGCGTATCCGTCGCTCGATGTAACCACAAGGATCTGCCCAGGCTGCATCCCGCCCACCATGTCGACGAGAGCGGCTACGCGAACTCCCGCATACATCCCCTGCCCGCCCAAGTTGCCGAACTTGTTCTCAAAGGCCGTCTTGGCCTCGAACCGGGGCATTGACGCGATTTCGCCCAAGGTCATCTCCACCTGTCCCTTCGGGCCCCGAACCGTAAGGCGCGGTTCGTCGATCTCGGCCTTCACAGGCACGGCCTCGACCTGCACGCGGTCACCATCTACCCGCACCATCGCGAAATGGTGAAACCCGCCCTGTTCAGCCCGGGCGTACAACAGAGCGCCTCCGCCGCCGGTGGTGACGTACGCGACGCCGTCCTTCACCTCTTGGGCAAAGACGTGCACATGCCCACTGAACACCGCCAATACCCTGGACGTGCTGAACATCTTGTGTAGTTCGGCAGCCTGCTTGGTGTCGGAAAAGCAATGGTCGCCGCCGGCCCTGGGATCGAAAAGAGGGATGTGCATGAAGACGAATTTGGGCTCCGAAGTTGCCAGCTCCCGCCGGAGCCAATCGACCTGGGCCGCATCGAGACTGCCGGAGGAGCTGTCAAGGCCTATGAACCTGTAGCCCTTCTGGACAAACGAATAGTAAGAGTCCTTACGGATGAGCCTGGTGTACATAGCTTCTCCGTCGCCCTTCACGTCATGGTTGCCCAGCACCGTATACAAGGGCATTCGGAGTTTTCGCGCTCTTCCAACAAAGTCGTCGTATTGCTGGCTTGTCCCCGATGCGACCATGTCGCCACAGTGCAGGAGGAACTGCGGACGCGCAGTGTTTAGCGCGTCTATCACCTTGTCCCATACCTCGTTGCGCCCCTGGCTGTCGCCGACTGCCGCGAATGACAACCCCGAGCGACCGAAGAGTGCCTCCGCCCGATTGACAGGCAAGGCAGCCACCGTAGCGAATACGAAAGCAAAGGCCGCCAGCGCCAAGGCAGTGCGGCGCAAATCGCGTCGCCTGTGTACCCCCTGGGCCTGCGGCGTACAGATACGTAACACCATTCAGCCTCCTTTCCGCACTGGGAGGCGCGCCTGTTTCCCGGCGCACCCTATCGGTCCACCTACCATAGCCTCAGGCAACAGCGCTGCCCGAGCGTTAGGCGAGGGGACTCGGAGGAATGTAATCGGCAACTTTCGAACATTTCGACACCGAGAACCAAATCCCTACTTGAACTCCACTCCGCCCATGATCGCCCTGCACCTGACCCGCAACCGCTTTGCGGAGCCCTCAGGCCCTTCCCGGAGGAAGGTTCGGCTGGCCAGAACGCCGCCAGACGACTGACCGAGCACGGTCACCCCGCCCAAAATGGCAGCTCCCTCGCATTCCACACTCATGTCTTGAGGGACAATCACCTCGATTGCGCCCATGATCGCAGTAAGGTCCAGATACGTCTCGCCATCGGGGATATCTGCCACGCGCAGATCCAGATCGGCGCCGCCCATCACCACCACGTACGATCCGCTTCGCAGCGGCCAACCAGTGGCCCGTTGCTCCAGCCCGCTCATGACCACCCACTGAGTATGCCCGGTCGCACCGCCGGGCGACGACGACCGCAGCACCGTCCAGCCCACAAGGATCACTACGGCCGCCCAGAAAGTCCCCCAAAGCCGGCTCAGATCGAACCCCCAGAACCGCGTGTTCGCCGCAAGCATCAGCACACCGAGGCCTACGAGGATCCATCCTCCCACATTAGGGCCCGCAGCGCGATATGGCTCGGGCGGTTCAGGCCTCTGTGCTCCTTCATCGCCTGCCCGCTCGTCCACTGCCCGCTCGTCACGTACCCGCTCGCCCTCACGGGGCCTGAGCACTGCCGAAAGCCCCAGAGCCACCAGGACGATGGGCCAGTATGTCTCCACAATTTCGCCAATGCTAATGGTCGTAATGCCCAGGTTGTTCAGGAGAAGCGCCACTCCCAACAGCACCAGGACTATACCGAAGACCATTGGAGCGCCGATTGATCCCCGCATGCTCTTCATACCTCCCTCATGCACGTGTGCATGCATATCTGCGAACTTCATATCGCAACAGCGCAGCCGTCCTTCCTTGGCTCGCTGCCTGCAATCAGCACACCCGTATCCGGATCGCGCCATACCATCTGCCCTCCGCCGAATCCGGCGCGACCTTCTTCAAAGCGTATGTCATGGCCCAGTCGCCTCAGGGCAGCCACAGTATCCGCCCCCACCTCCGGCTCTGCCAGTACGCCGTCGGCGCCCACGACTCTCACTCTCGGGCAGTCTATGGCGGCCTGGGGGTTCAGCGAATGATCAATGATGCTCGAGATCACCTGCACATGCCCTTGTGGCTGCATGTCGCCGCCCATCACCCCGAAAGCGGCCAGCGGAACGCCTGACTGGGTAAGCAAGCCCGGTATGATGGTGTGGAACGGCCTTCGCCCGGGGGCCAGCTCGTTGGGGTGACCTTCCTCTAGCGAGAACCCCGCTCCCCTGTTCTGCATCGATATCCCGGTACCGGGCACGACCACGCCCGATCCGAATCCCATGTAGTTCGATTGTATGTATGACACCATCATGCCTTCCCAGTCTGCCGTGGAAAGATATACCGTGTCGCCATCGCTCGGTCGCCACATCTCCTGCTTGCCGCTCAGCCGGCCCAAAGCTACGGCGGTCATGGCGTGCGACATGCTGATCTGAGCTCTTCTTGCCGCAGCATATTCCGGCGACAGGAGCTCATCCACGGGAACGGTCACAACTCTGGGATCGCCCACGCGTGCGTGGGCATCGGCAAATGCCAGCCTTATGGCCTCAATGATCACGTGGAGGGATTCCGGCGCAAGCCGGGGCAGATCGCCCAGATCGAACCCTTCCATGATGTTCAGCGCCATGAGCGCCACAATCCCCTGCCCATTCGGCGGGATCTCCCACACGTCGAATCCACGGTACCGAGCCTTCACCGGTTCTACCCATTCAGGCAGATGCTCAGCCAGGTCGCGAAGGGTTAAGTAACCGCCGGTAGACTCAGAATATGCAGCCATTGCGCGAGCCAGGTTGCCTCTATAGAACGACTCTCCGCGCGACTCGGCAATAGACTCGAGAGTCGCTGCAAGATCCGGATTGCGGTACACCTCTCCCGGGTGCGGCGCCCGGCCCCCTGGCAGAAACGCGCTTTCAAGCTCCGCAAAAAGCCCGCCCCGCCCCCCGAACCGTTTCTGGGCGGCGCTCCAGTAGCTTGCGATCACCGGAGGAACAGGCGCGCCCTCGCGGGCGTACTCCACGGCGGGAGCAATGACATCCCGGAATGGCAGGCTTCCGAACCTACGCGAGAGGGCGGACCATGCCGATACGACACCCGGCACCGTCACAGGCGCCCAGCCTTCTGTCGGCATCTTGGTCAAGCCAACCCGCCGGAACTCGTCGGCGCTCAACCCTTCGGGCGCGCGCCCGGAGGCATTGAGCCCGTGCATCTCGCCGCTGTCCCATACTATCGCGAATGCGTCACCGCCCAGGCCGCAGGATGTTGGTTCCAGGACTACTAGGGCCGCAGCAGTCGCTATTGCCGCGTCGACGGCGTTGCCCCCGGCAAGTAGCATCCTGAGGCCCGCCTGCGCCGCCAATGGATGGCTTGTGGCCACCGCGCCGCGCATTCCCATCACTGGGCTGCGCCTCGACGCAAAAGGTTGTGTGTAGTCGTAGTACTCCATATAGCCCCATCCTCGCTCAAACGCTGCTCTACTCGTTTCTTGGTATGTTCTTTTTCGAAGGCGCTATTCCTTCGCGCGCGCGCCGAAGCTGGAGGAAAAACCTCCGGAAACGAAGAATGAGACTTCGCAAGGAGGGTGAACAACCATTGATGCGTATCGACGGCAAACCTATCATGACCTACAGGCCTCGCATTGTTCGCATTGCCTTCGCCATCGCCGCGTCTGTTCTGGCCGTGCTGTGGCTTGGTCCGGCGGCGCTGCGGGCGTCGGAGCAAGGAGCGGACGTGGCCATAGTCGATTCCGGATACACACGCCACTACGCGTCGCTCAATGGATGGGACTATCGGTCGGAGTTCGTCGATATCAACTGGCTTATCAGCACGCTGGCGCGGGCAGGGATATCCGCAGCGGTGATCACTGACCACGACCTCGAGATAGGAGCTCTTCGGTCCTACCGAGCGCTGGTGCTGCCGTCCACCTCCTGCATGTCGAAGCTGGCGGCTGAGAACATCGGCAGCTTCGCGGAGGCCGGCGGGCGTGTGTTCGCAACGTTCGACACTTCCCTGCGCGATGACTTCTGGCGTCTTCATCCCCAGTACGAGCTCACCGATATCATGGGAGCAAGATACTCATCCACGGGAAAAGCCGCGCCAGATCCCATGATCGCATCGGCCGGATCTCACCCGATCTTCCGCGGGCTGGACGCGGCGATACCCGTCCCGCGCCAGCGAGGGCTCGTAAACCGTGTGAACCATGATGCCCTGGTGCTGGCGAAGTGGTCGGATGGACGCCCTGCAATGACCGAGACAAGATACGGGGTCTACTGCTCCGAAAACCTGTTCAGCGCGGCGAATGCCGCCACTTCCGAAGTGGCCGCTCTCATAACAAACACCATCGCGTACCTTGTGAACGTGAAATACGGCGCTCAGTTCAACCTGGGCCAGCTCAAGACTAAGGCCGCGTGGTACACCCCGCCCGCCGACCGCGAACGCATAGTCCACGATCTGCAGCGACTTGCCGCGTCCGGCTTCAACATGCTGTTCGTATCGGCCTTCTCACAAGGTCAAGCCCTTTACCCATCGCAAGTAGCTGAGCGCAACCCAGTCTACGGCGACTTCGATCCACTGCAGGCTTGCATCGAAGAAGGAAGACTCCAGGGACTCTCAGTGCACGCATGGGTGGAAGCTTTGGACGCAGGCCAGGCTGCGGAGGATGGCTCCCTGCCTCGCCTGCTTCAGCTGAACCCGGGATGGGCGGCAATGAAGCGAGACGACCGGGGTCCTGCCGCCGCCGCCGACGGCCACTACTTCCTGTCGCCGGCCCATCCCAAAGTGCAGCAGTTCCTCATGGATATCGCACACGAGCTGGTCATCTGCTACTCCCCGAGCGGAATCCATCTCAGCTCTTTGTGCTACCCCGCGGCCAAGGCCGCGCCGTACGATTTCAACCCCACCGTGCTGGAGTTGGCCCAGGCTGACCTGGGCTTCGCGCCTCGCTCCATCGGGCTCAATATCGCCAAATGGAATGCCTGGCTCGACTGGAAATGCAACAATCTGAACGACTTCGCCGGAAGGTTCGTGTCGTTGATACGCGCAGAATCTCCGGGCACGCTCATCTCCGCATCTGTGTATCCATATCCCGACTCTGTGCTCGTCAGAATGCAAGACTGGAGCAAGTGGGCCGCCGCCGGTTGGCTGGATTTTGCGGTTCCGCTCACAAATACCCGAGTCGCGGATCTAGTGGACACTCTGGTCCGCGCCGCGCAAGGTTTCGCAGGGGCCAGAACCCCGATCGTAGCCGGCATAGACGTATCATCCATACCAAAGACAAGAACCTGGGCTTCTGCACTTGCAGGGCTCGTGGACGCAGCCAGAGCCGCAGGCGCATACGGAGTGTCGATCGATGCGTTCGCCATCTCAGACGAAGCTGTATCTGCTCTGCTAGATGGACCGTTCCGCAGGCCAAGCGAGTAACGAAGCTACAGCCCGAAGCGACTGTGCGGCTCGCCCGAAACGAAAAGCCCTTCGCCCGACACCATCCAGACCGAATGGGGTCCCGAGCGAAGGGCTCATTTCATGACATCATGGCACATCGTGCCGCGTTGAACCGCATGGCTGAGCGCTACAACCCGACTTCACCCATGAACTCCCGTACTGTCTTGGCCGCATCCCCAAGCAGCAAGGTGACCTTATCGCTCGGCTGGTACAGCGGGTTATCTACCCCGGCATACCCCGGCTTGGTGTCGTAGTTGAATATGACCACATGCTTGGCCTGATGCACGTTGAGAATGGGCATCCCGTAGATGGGCGTGCCCTCCGCCGTGTTGGCCGCAGGGTTGATCACGTCGTTCGCTCCCACCACTATCGCCAGGTCGGTCTGGGCGAACTCGTCATTGACCTGGTCCATCTCGTAGAGCTTGTCGTACGGCACATCCACCTCGGCCAGCAGCACGTTCATGTGCCCCGGCATCCGTCCTGCCACAGGGTGGATGGCCACCTTCACCTGAGCGCCACCCGCCTCCAGCCGATCCATGAGAGCCTTCACGTCCCCCTGCGCCTGCGCCAAGGCCATACCGTACCCGGGAACCACGATCACGCTCTTGGCTTCCCTGGTGATCTGCACATACTCCGCCCGTGACTCCGCGGGGTCCGCAGAGTCGCCGGCAGACGCAGTTGCTTCGATATCGCCCATGAACTTCCGCACTGTCGTAGCCGCATCCCCAAGCAGCAGGGTGACCTTATCGCTCGGCTGGTACAGCGGGTTATCTACCCCGGCATACCCCGGCTTGGTGTCGTAGTTGAATATGACCACATGCTTGGCCTGATGCACGTTGAGAATGGGCATCCCGTAGATGGGCGTGCCCTCCGCCGTGTTGGCCGCAGGGTTGATCACGTCGTTCGCTCCCACCACTATCGCCAGGTCGGTCTGGGCGAACTCGTCATTGACCTGGTCCATCTCGTAGAGCTTGTCGTACGGCACATCCACCTCGGCCAGCAGCACGTTCATGTGCCCCGGCATCCGTCCTGCCACAGGGTGGATGGCCACCTTCACCTGAGCGCCACCCGCCTCCAGCCGATCCATGAGAGCCTTCACGTCCCCCTGCGCCTGCGCCAAGGCCATACCGTACCCGGGAACCACGATCACGCTCTTTGCGGAACGCGCGAGCCTGATGTAGTTCGGCTCCCCCGCAGGTGCAGGTTGCACAGTCGCAGGTGAGGCTTGCGCGGGCGCGCCGCCGAGTTGGGGTTGGATGGGCCGGGAAGGCCCGGAGGAACCCGCCGCGGCCTTTTGGCCATGAGCCTTGTGGAGCACCGTCGTCTTGCCGGCGAGTACCTGGCCCAGAGTGCGGTTCATCGCCCGACACATTATCTGGGTCAGAATCAGCCCCGATGCGCCTACCACCGCGCCGATGGCTATCAGAAGGGGGTTTCCGATAGCGAATCCCGATATAGACGCCGCCACGCCCGAGAACGAGTTCAGAAGGGAGACCGTTATCGGCATGTCGGCGCCGCCGACCTTGATCGTAAATAGCACGCCGTACGCCAGCGATCCGATCAACACCAGTACTGCATAGACAACCATAGCAGCCCCGTCGGACACGATGGCCGAGACGCCCAGGACCATGGTAACAATGAGAGCTAGGTTGTTGATTGCCGATTGCCGTTCGAAGATGATCGGCCTCTGGTTGATCTTCCCGGCAAGTTTGCTGGCGGCTATGAGGCTGCCAGAGAAGGTGATGCCTCCCACAATCAGGCCCAGCACGGCCGTGACCTTCTCGAACTCCCCGAACGTGACCGTGCTGGCTGCCCACACCGTTGCAACCAAGGTCATCAAGGAGACTATCGCCGAACTTCCGCCCCCGAACCCATTGAGCAAAGCCA
>DAOPWT010000026.1:0-9578 GCA_035351775.1 Bacillota bacterium
ACGAAGATCACCTTGAACAAGGGTAACAGGCGCCTATGCAGAGCGCCTGCACGGGCAATGTCGCCGGTCACAAACGCGGCGATCATCTCCTGCATGGCCGGGCCGGCAACGTGCGATGCCACGCTGACGATGCCGTCTCCGCCCACTGCCATGATGGGGATAGTCATGTTGTCGTCGCCGCTGTAGATTATGAAGTCATCGGGAGCTTTGGTGCGTATCTCGGCCACCTGCTCCAGCACCCCCGATGCCTCTTTCACGGCCACGATGTTGTCGAAATCACGAGCAAGGCGAGCCATGGTGTCGGCTGACAGGTTCACCGACGTGCGCCCCGGAACGTTGTAGACCAGCAGGGGCAGGTCGGTGGATTCAGCGATCTGGGCGAAATGCCGGTACAGCCCGGCCTGAGGCGGCTTGTTGTAGTATGGCGTGACGAGCATGGCGCCGTGCGCTCCGATGCGCTCGGCATCGCGTGTCAGCTCTATGCTGGTACGGGTATCGTTAGTGCCTGTGCCGGCGAAGACCACTGCCTCGTCGCCCACCTCGTCCAGTACAGCCTCGAACAACTTGAGCTTCTCCTCATGGCTGAGGGTGGGCGATTCGCCTGTCGTTCCCGACACGACGAGCCCGTCAGATCCGCTCTGTACGAGTCGCCGCGCCAGCGCCCTCGCCTTTGCGTAGTCGACAGAGAGATCCTCAGCAAACGGCGTCACCATTGCCGTAAGCACGCGGGCTAGCTTCCCGTCTCTTGTCAGTGCATTCACCGCTTATCACCTCCTATTTCCCGAGTTCGAACTGGGCATGCAGTGCGCGCGCGGCGCGTTCCATGTCGGATTCCGGCACAAGGCAGGATATGGAGTAGTGCGAGTCGGAGGTCTGCAGCACGCGAACGGCCGCATCGTGCAGGGCCCGCGCCACCCTGGCCATGACGCCGGGAACGCCGCGCATGCCCTCGCCAACCACCGATACCTTGGCGCAGCCCGGATTGGCCTCGGCCTCGATTCCCAGCTCCCCCAGTGTAGCGACTGCTGCCGCCGCCTCTCTGGATGCCACTATGAATGCGATTCTGTCGGGGAAAACGTTGATCATATCCACTGAGATTCGTTGATCGGCGAGGGTCGCAAACACTCCGAGCACCGAGCCGGTATCGCCATACGAATCGCCGTGCAGCACCAGCTGCGTCCGTTCGGCGACTGTGGTCACCGCCGACACCACGCGGGGCGGAGCGAAGGTCGCCACTGCGCGTCGCGCGACATCCGCAACCAGCGTTCCGGGGGAATCGGAGAATGTGCTCTTTATGGCCAACGGTATTCGAGAGTGCATGGCGATTTCGACTGCCCGCAGGTGAACGACTTTTGCGCCCTGGTTGGCCATCTCTATCAGGTCAGTGTAGGACATCGTATCCTGGAATCTGGCCTCGGGAACCACGCGAGGATCCGCAGTCATCACGCCTTCCACGTCCGTGTATATCTCCACGATCTCGGCGCCCAGTGTTGCGCCTAAAGCGGCGGCCGTAGTATCGCTGCCCCCGCGTCCTAACGTAGTGACATCACCCGTCTCGGTCACTCCCTGGAAGCCTGCGACCACCGCTACTTTCCCGTCTGATAAGGCCTCCAGAATCCGTCTGGGCTCTATCTTCGTGATTCGGGCGTCTGTGTAATTGCCGTCGGTACTGATGCCGGCCTGAGCCCCCGTGAGCGACATGGCAGGGCACCCCGCCGCCTCAAGCGCGGCCGCCACGACCACCGTGGATATTATCTCTCCACAGGCAGCGATCGCGTCGCGCTCGCGCGCAGGAGCCGCCCGGCATACCGACAACACGAAGTCCAGCAACGTGTCGGTGGCGTACGGGGCGGGCTTGCGGCCCATGGCTGACACGACGACCACTACGTCCTTGCCGTCATGCCGCGCCTCGATTACCTTCGCCACCAGCATCGCACGCGACTCCTCGCTGGCGACGGACGTACCTCCGAATTTCTGGACCACTATCCCCATCGTGTCCGCCTCCCCTACTTGTAGAGTGCTACAGCTATCTGAACTGCGTTGGACGCAGCGCCCTTTCTGAGCTGATCTCCAGCAACCCACATCCAGATCGCGTTGGGCGCTGAAGGGTCTTCGCGCAGTCGACCCACCTGGATATCGTCAGTGCCCGATGTCTGTATGGGCATGGGATATAGGAAGTTCTCTGGGTCATCGACGACCTTGACTCCGGGAGCGGTTGATAGAAGCTCGCGCACCTCTTCGATGGGAGCGTGCTCGCGTGTTTGCAGGTTTATCGACTCAGAATGTGAGCGGTACACGGGCACTCGGACCGTTGTAGAGCTTATGCGGAGCGTGGGATCGCCCAGTATCTTCCGGGTCTCGTCAGTCATCTTGTGCTCTTCGCGCGTGAAACCATCGGGACCAAATGAGTCTACATGCGGGATCAGGTTGAACGCTATCTGATGATGCACTCTCGCAGACTTAAAAGGCAGCACCGACGGGTCAGGGACTTCGCCGGCCAGCACTGCTTGGCTCTCGACTGTGAGAGCCTCCATGGCTTCAGCGCCTGCCCCCGACACCGCTTGATACGTGGAGACGATCATCCGTTCCATCCCCCACCGCCGGTAGATCGGCGCCACCGGCACGATGGCGATTATCGTGGAGCAGTTGGGGTTGGCAATAATCCCCTTGTGCTTTCGGGCCGCTTCGATATTGATCTCCGGAACGACGAGAGGCACGTCAGGATCCATCCGGAAAGCGCTGGAGTTGTCGATCACCAAGGCGCCGCGGCGCGCCGCCTCCGGCGCGAGTTCCAGGCTCACACTGCCTCCAGCAGCAAAAAACGCCACGTCCACACCGTCGAAAAGCTCGGGCGCGGCTTCGCGCACCTCGATATCGCCCAGGGGCGTCGATAGCACCCGACCTGCCGACCTCTCAGACGACGCCAGTATCAGGTCATCCACTGGCAATCCAAGCTCGAATATGGCCGAGATCATCTCCTGCCCCACGGCGCCGGTCGCGCCCACCACTGCTACGTTAAGCATTCCATATCAGCTCCCCTGCGTCAGGCTAAGTTAAACAAAGTATATTAGCCGCGATCGGCCATATTCCTGCTCGCCGGACGAAAATCCGCCCATCTGCCTGCCCGCCGCCTACTAGTCTTTCCATTTCTCAACCAACATGGGCTGAACTTGCTTCCCAGCCAAAGCCTCTTCTATCGCCCGTTCGGTATCGCACATCCTCGCCACCAGCGATGTGGGCTTACCTTTGGGGTCATCCTGCCCGTACGGTATGAAATACACATTCTTGCGTGCGTGCAGGGTGGCTATGTTCCGGGCTGATCCCGACAGCCCATCGTTGGTGGCGATGCCGACAACTACCGGCCTCCCGTTTCGCAGCTGTGCCTTGGCTGCCATCAGCACCGGAGTGTCAGTAATGCCCAGCGCCAATTTGGACAGGGTGTTGCCTGTGCATGGGGCGATTACCAGGCAGTCCAGCAGTCGCTTGGGGCCAATGGGTTCGGCCTTGGAGATCGTATCGATCACCTCGGCCCCCGTCATCTCCTCCAGCTTCTGCCTTATATCCTGGGCCCGGCCGAAACGCGTATCGGTGCTGGCCACCGAATACGAGAGTATTGGGATAACTGAGGCTCCCCGCTCTATCAACGCTTCGATCTGGGGAAGCACTTCCGGTATCGTGCAATGCGACCCGGTCAAAGCCACCCCGATGGTCTTCCCTTCGAGGCTCATCGTGTGACACCTCCCGTGCAGTCAGTATATGGCCGATGGCACAAGGAGGTGTCTGGACGGCTGATCAGTCCAGTAGAGAATCGAGGCCCAGCACCACTCGATCTAGGTCCATAGACTTCCTGATGGCCATTAGCACCCCGGGCATGAATGAGTCTCGGCCCAAGGAGTCATGGCGGATGGTGAGCGTCTGCCCAGGGCCGCCGAATATCACTTCCTGGTGGGCAACTAGGCCCGGCAGGCGCACTGAGTGAACCGGAACTCCCTCTATCTCGACGCCGCGAGCCCCGACGCCGCGCGCACGCCCAACGGCATCACCGCGGGCCGAGGCCACTTCATGAGCGGTGGCCTTGGCAGTGCCCGAAGGGAAGTCGGCCTTGCCGTCGTGGTGAAGCTCTATGATCTCGCAATCTGGAAAGTACTTCGCGGCTCCCCGCGCAAATCGCATCATCAAGACTGCGCCCAGAGCGAAATTGGGCACTATAGCGCCTGCCGCGCCGCGTACATCCGCCTTATGCAGTATGGCCTCTATTGCCTCCGACCCCATCCCCGAAGTGCCCACGACGAAGCGGACTCCATGATCGATGGCGGTGATGATATTGGCCTGAGCAGCCCGGGCTATGGTGAAGTCCACCATGACGTCGGGCCGCGAATCGCGCAGGGCTGCATCGAGATCAGCACGTATGGGCACGCCGATGGGTCCGATTCCGGCCACTATGCCGGCGTCCTGCCCGACAAGCGCCACATCGACTGCGCCCGCAAGGACAAGCCCATCGCCGCTGCAGACTGCCTTCACCACTTCGCGTCCCATCCTGCCGGCAGCCCCTGTCACCATCACCCTTATCTGTGCATCCATCTCAGAGTGCCTCCTGTCGCATTCTTCAGACTTCGTCGCTCGATCGGCAACTCGCCGGCGGGAATAGCGCCGCCGGCGAGCAGGTTTGCCCTCTCCCTGGATCAGTGAGTCTCTACGTCCGAAGCGCCGAAATCGCGCATGGTTCGCGCAGCCGTGTCTACCTTGTCGGAATCCGCATCGACCACTGCAAGGATACGGCCCTCGCGCACCTTGCTCTCGAAGTACTGGCTTCTTTCCTGAGGAATTCCCATATCCACCAGGCCGCCGACTAGGCCCCCGCCTACAGCGCCAGTGAGAGTGGCTGCAATAGGTCCTGCAGCTACGATCGGCCCTAGCCCAGGAATGGTGAGAGCGCCCAGCCCGGCCAAGAGACCGGCAACCCCGCCGAGCACCCCTCCGGTTGTGACTCCCGTAGCCGCACTCGCGCCCATGCCCATCGTAGCGGCGCCTTCTCCTCGATCGCCTCGCCCCTGCCCCTGCCCATGCGCCCCATCCCCCTTAGCCACCAGGGATATGCGGTTGTTTTCGAAGCCAGAGTTGCGCAGTTGCCGAATGCAGGACTCAGCGGAATCGCGTGACGAGAACGTACCGATTATCTTTGACATGACTCGACCTCCTTAGAAGCTGGAAAGCCTGGACACTACAGCTAGTGTACCCAGGAGGCCGGAGTTCATTCTGCTTTCGAAAGACGCCCATCTTCGCCGACCTGGTCCCGAACCCTCATGAACTCCACAATAAGCCTGTCCAACCTATCGGCAATGGCGTACGTGTTTTCATTGTCAGCGGCTGATTCCTCACGCAGCACTGCATGGCGCAGTTCGCCTCTGAGCGTCTCTATCTCCCGCTTAAGCTCGGCAATCCTGCCGCCAATCTCCTCACGCATTCCGAGACTCCTCCCTGATTGACACGCCTGTGCTGCCGAACCCGCCCTCTCCGCGCCCGGTAGTGTCGAGCGAGTCGACCTCAACCAGTTCCGCTCGGAAGCAAGGGACGATCACAAGCTGTGCAATCCTATCGCCGTGCCTGATAGTATACGGTTCGGAGCCGAGGTTTATGAGGATCGCGCATATTTCGCCCCTGTAATCTGAGTCAATCGTGCCCGGGGAGTTCAGGATTGTGACGCCATGCCGGGCAGCAAGCCCGCTTCGCGGCCTGACCTGCCCTTCAAAGCCCCGGGGTATCGCTAGGCGAAGCCCAGTGGGTATGAGAGCCCGTTGGCCTGGGGTAAGTTGGATATCCTGGGTCAAGCGGGCCTGCAGGTCAAAGCCGGATGCATGCTCGCTCATATAGCGCGGCATGTCAGTACGGGGGCAGGTCGGCTCGCGTAGCACTTCCACTTGTACGCCCCCGTTGCTGCCCTCACTCGTGTGTCGCCCCATGCCTTGCTCACCTTCTCTGCCACGCCTGTCAGTGCTGAACACAGGCCGGCCAGTATGTTTCGTTATCCATTCGACCCCTCGTCTCGAAGTCCTGCGGATCAACACGAAATATGACGTTGTCTTCACAGAATGCCCAATATGACCCATTCACCCCCCTATTTGCTTGAAGGTAAACGGTAAGAGGCAGCGAAATCCCTTTTCAGCTGCGCTGCGGCAAACGTAATATCATCCGGGACACTCAGGAAGGGAGGGTACCAGGTGCAGCCGAACACGACAGTCACAGCTTTGGTTGTTCTCCTGTACATTGCAAGCTCCATAACAGGCATGCGCGCCAGTAAGCCAGGCTCCCAGGTGCTCGAGCCTCCTGGTGTCCACGAAACAGTACCCACCCCCCAAACACAAAACAATGCACTTAAGGATCTTGCAGGCCGCAGTGCAGCTGTATCCGATGATGCAAACGTGCGTTCAGGGCCCGGAACCAGATACTCCAGAGTCTGCACGCTTGCCAAGAACACCCATGTACGCCTAGTGGGAGAGGTGAACGGGTGGTATCAGGTAGTATTGCCGAAAGGCGGCTACGGTTGGATAGCCGGGGCGCTGCTTCAGATTGCGCCGCCCGCCGGCAGCCTAACGCAGCCGAGGCACGATGTGGTGGGGTACTACACCGTAAACTACCCGGGAGATAGATCGTCCTACGACGTTGTACATGCGTATTCCGACTCGCTCACAGCGATCGCTCCGTTCTCCTTTGCTGTAGACGGATCGGGCAACGTACAAGGCGACCACAGCACGGACGCAATGAAACTGGCCGCTTCGAAGGGATTGGCCAATCTGGCGCTCATACACAACCTGACCGGGCAGTCTTTCAACAAGGGCCAGATATCGGCTATGCTCAACTCGCGCCCAGCGCGCCAGAGAGCTGTCAGCGACATCCTCGAAATCGTCAAGACGCACGGCTACTCAGGGGTGAACATCGACTTTGAGAACGTACCCCCTGCCGACCGTGCGCAGCTGACTCAGTTCATGAAGGAACTCCGCGCCGCATTGGCGCCATCGGGCTACAGAGTCACGATGTCGGTACCGGCCAAACACAAAGACGCCCCCACCTCTGCATGGGTAGGGGCCTTCGACTACTATGAACTGGGCCGCGTGTGCGATCAGGTGATGATCATGACATATGATGAACACACATCGGGCACCCGGCCGGGGCCAATAGCTTCTCTGCCGTGGGTGGAAAAGGTAGTCAAGTACGCTTCCACGCAGATGCCAAAGCGGAAAGTCCTGCTCGGTGTGGCGGCATACGGCTATGATTGGAACACCAGCACCAACAGGGCCAGAGCCGTGACATACCAGCAGGCGGTGGCAAACGCGGCCAAGCACGGCAAGAAGATACAGTGGGACGCGGAGGCGGCGACCCCGCATTACCGCTACAAGTCAGGCAATGTCACGCGCGAGGTGTGGTTTGAGAGCGCCGACAGTCTCAAGGCCAAGTTGAAGTTGGTGGAGAAGTACGGCCTGGGCGGGATAGCCATCTGGCGACTGGGCCAGGAGGATGCGGGTTACTGGGAGCTGATCCAGAAGGAGTTGCTCAAGTAAGGCGACGCAGTTGCGCGTCATCCCCTGTCATGGGCGGGTTCTCCCAAGTTCAGCAGCTCTGACACGGTGACAGCCCGATAGCCCTGTTGCGCCAGGCTGGTCAGAATCGAAGGAAGGGCTTTCGCTGTGGGCTCGGTCGGATGAGCCAGTATGATGTTTCCGCCGGACAGTCTCTTCAGGGCGCGCTCTGCCACCACTTCCGGCGCCGGTCTTTGCCAGTCGATCGTGTCTACAGTCCACATTATCGTGGTGTAGCCCAGGCGCGCCGCCACCTTGCATACCTTCTGGTTCACCTCTCCGTAGGGCGGGGCGAACAGCCGAGTACGTACCCCGGTCAACTCGCGCAGAAGCGTCTCATTCCGCTCAATCAAGTCGGTGAGGTCGGCCTCGCTCAGGCGTGCAGGATTGGGGTGGTCCCAGCCGTGGTTGGCGACCTCGTGTCCTGCAGACGCAATGGCCTGGACCAGCTCGGGAAACTTCTTTGCCCAGGTGCCCGTGATGAAGAACGAACAGCGCGCGCCTCTATCGGCCAGCACGTCCATTATCTGGGGAAGCCATTCCTCGCCCCAGGCCACGTTGAATGCCAGAGCCACAGCGCGCTCGGCGGTAGTCACCCGATACACGGGCGCAAGCATCGCGGCTGTGACTAGCGGCGGCACCTGCCTGATCGTCACGTCAAGGCTGGCCCCTCGCGGCGCAGCCATCACCGCTATCACAGTCCGGTCCACATCAACCGCCACACCCAGCTCTTCCGGCACGACATCGCCCGTCTCAGAATGGTACATCGCCTCTCGAGGCGTCCGCTCGACGCGGGGGGCTAGGCCGAGCACGACCTGTCGCACTTCGTCGGCAAACAGCCCGCCCACCGCGACGCCGCTCAAGGTCACGCCCGGCCTCACACCGGTCGTCATCCGTTTTAGCCTGGGCATACTCATGGCCACGCACGCAGACACAACCATGAGAATGATGGCCACTATCGCGAGCACTACAGTCCGCCGCTTGACCGTCACGATGATCATGTCCTCTCCTCTCCTCCCTCCCTGCTCCGGATCTAAAGTTGCCCCGGCGAGTCCGTAGCCGGTCGGCGCTCCGGCGTCTCGCGTATGCCCGTACCGGGCGCGGGCATTCTGGGCTTTGCAGAGCGCTGCTCGCCCGTGCTGCGATCTATGTAGGTGTCACCGTCAAGCAGTAGTTCGGATACAGGCGTCATCGCATAGCCCTCTGTCTTGAGGTCACGGATGATCCAGTCCAAAGCTTCCACTGAGTTCTTCCCTGCATTGTGGAACAGGATGATCGCGCCAGGTCGCACCCGCTTCATTACCCTCTCATGGATCTGGCTCGCACTCAGGTCCTTCCAGTCCAGCGAATCGACGCTCCATTGAATGGTCCTGAGCCCACACTCTTCGGCCACGGTGATCACAGTATTACTGTAGTCGCCGAACGGAGGGCGGAAAACCAAAGGACGCTTACCGACGAGATCAGCTATGGCCTGCTGGGTACGTTCCAGCTCTTCGCGGACCTTATCACGCGACAGCGCGCTCATATGTGGATGTGTCCAGGAGTGGTTGCCCAGTTCATGTCCGCGGGACGCGATCTCCCGAACCTTGTCGGGGTACGACTTGATCCACTGCCCCGCCAGGAAGAACGTAACCTTCAGCCCGTGTCTGTCGAACAGGTCCAGAAGCGCCACGGTCTTGTCATCGCCCCAGGTGGCATCGACGGTCAATGCGCATACCCGGTCGTCACGCGCCACGCAGTAGATCGGCACCAGCCTGCTGCCTGAGGTAACCGCAGCAATGGCGTTTCTGCCCACGCCCGCCGCGCTCAGGACGGCGCTTCCCAGGCCGGCCTCAGTTATGCTGCCGATGGCCGTGACGGCGAACGATACCAACACCAACACGGCTGCCGCGAAGACAAGCACTCTGCTCCTTGCGCCCACGTAAAATACAAGCACTGGGATACTTCCTCCCTCGCTGGATTGCCCCTAGTACATATGCATGTTCGTGAAGTATAGAATCTGAG
>DAOPWT010000026.1:9678-13557 GCA_035351775.1 Bacillota bacterium
CCCTCGCTGGATTGCCCCTAGTACATATGCATGTTCGTGAAGTATAGAATCTGAGCCTCGGGCCCATCGCTCGGCTGGGCCGGCTCTCAGCGCTCGGGTCGACCGAACCACTCTGTCAGGCGGGCGCAGATGCCGGCTGCGCTACCCGAGAATGTGGTACAGCCGGGCAGAGCCGCGATGAAACTTTGGCCGTAGTTCCGTCGGGCGGCGCGCGAATCCAGCACCACCACTGCCCCGCGGTCGGAAGTAGTGCGGATCAGGCGCCCGAATCCCTGTTTGAACTTGAGCACTGCGGCGGGCAGGGTGTACTCACGAAAAGGATCGGCGCCGCCGGCACGAAGGTGTTCGATTCTCGCTTCTACCAGCGGCACTGTGGGAACGGCGAATGGGAGCCTCGGAATGACCACGCAGGAGAGGGCTTCGCCGGGTACGTCCACCCCTTCCCAGAAGCTATCGGTTCCGAACAGCACCGAATGAACATCCTGGCGGAAGTTGGCAAGTAGTGTGTGGCGGGGCGCCTCTCGCTGTTGCAGCAGTCTGATCTTGTGCTGACGGAAGAATCCCTCCATGCGGCGCGCCGTGGCGCCCAGCAGCTTGTACGAGGTGAACAACACAAACGCGCGCCCGCCCGAGGCCTGCAAAACCCCGCTGAGCGCCTCGGCCAGCGCCTCTTCCCAGCCGCTAGTATCGGGGTCGGGCAGGCTGTCGCACACAGCCAGCAGCGCCTGGCGCTCGAAATCGAAAGGCGACGGAACGAGCAACTCGCTCACACGCCCCGAGTCAGCCAGATCCAGGCCGACGTCGCGCTTGATGTAGCTGAAACTCTCGCCCACAGCCAGCGTAGCCGAAGTGAAGATGACCGACTCCTGCCCCTCCAGAAGATGACGGGAAATGGCCTCACCTGCAGCGATTGGCGCCGCAACCACGCGCACGTTGGATCCGGGGCCGGCGCCGGCGGTCTCGATCCAGTACACATGGCCGGGGGCGTCGGCCGCGACCGCAAACCGCAGAGAATCGGCGAGCCCACGCGCTCGGTTAGCGTAGGCAGCAAGTTCCACAGTCTCGGCATATGTATCTGTGCTGCCGCTGCTGTCGGCATCGTCTGTGCTGTCGGCCTCGGCCCGGAGGATCTTGACCAGTCGCCCGAGGCACTCGGCGAAATCCTCGAGCGAGGCGGCCAAACGCTCATGAGCGGGCCAAATCACACGATCCCACTCCTGCCCCGACCGTATCTCCTCCGTTATTCGGAGCGTACGCTCGCCGTCGTCGCCAGCGGAACGCTGCGCGAACTGCTTCACTTCCTCGAAGAAGGTATCGCCCGCCTCGCGGAGCCTGAGGGCACACGGGGCAGCCTCCATGTCGATCAGGTCAAGGGCAGCGCGCAGCTGATCCTGCCGCGACGTGTCGGCCCAGTCGCTGTAAAGCGCTCCACGCAGGCGTACTAGGGCCCCGTAGTCGGCTTGCCCCGGGCCGCCCCGATGTGCCCCGGGCCTACCCTCCCTGCGGTAGACGGCGTTGATCAACCTGATCAGGCCGACCCGGGAGGCCATCCGGCCGAAGTACTCTGTGGCGATGTCGGCGGCGTTGTGAGCTTCGTCCAGGATCACCCCGCGGTAGCGGGGCAAGACAGCGCGCTCGGCGTCCGTACCGAGCTGACTTCGGATCGACGCGTCGGCGAAGAGAATGTGGTGGTTGACTACGAGGATTTCGGCGCCGTCCATTTCCTTTCTGGCTTTATGGAAGAAGCATTCGCCGAAATGAGGGCACTTGGCATGAAGACACATGTCCGATTCTGAGCTGACCATCTCCCACACGTCTGGGTTTGGTTCGAAATTCATGTCGGAGCGATCGCCCGTGTCGGTTCCATATGCCCACTCCAGCACCTGCCCGAACGCGCCGCGCAGGGCGGGCTCGAGCGCCCTGTCCTGATCGGCGAGCGCCCGATTGAGTTTGCGCAGGCACAGATAGTTGGCCCTGCCCTTGACAAGTACAGCGCGGACTTCCTCGCCCAATGCCTCGGAGATAGCAGGAATGTCTTTATGTATCATCTGCTCCTGCAGGTTGATGGTGTTGGTAGATACTACTACTCTTGTGTTGTTGCGCCGAGCCCACAGGAAAGCCGGCGCCAGGTAAGCCAGGGACTTACCGGTGCCCGTTCCGGCCTCCACGACCAAGTGCCCGCCGTCGGAGAACGCCTGTGAAACGGCGAGGGCCATCTCTATCTGCCCTTCTCTTCTCTCATACCCTGGGAATCTCGCCGCGAACGGCCCGGCGGCGGAGAACAGGTGCCTGATGTCGGCGGGATCGATGATGATCGAACCCATCGCGCTCACCAGCGGGTCAGTGACCGAACGGATACGCAAGACCGAGTTGTCGACAATCCAGAACCCAATGCCCCGTGCAGCCAGTCCGGCTGCTGCCGTCACATCGGCGTCAGAAGGCGTTAGGTCGCCGGACGGATGATTATGTATGACCACCTGCCCACGGATTAAGGTAGGATCGACCACCGGGGCGGCGCCCCTATTCCCTCGAGCCAGCACAGATAGGTCGCACACCACGTAGTTGGAGTCGCATCGCCCCACGGCAAAGACTTCAGCACCATCGATCTGCTCGATCTCGCGCCTCAGCACATCTGCGGCCTCAGGCGAGATGTAGTTGGCTATCGCCCCAACCGGCTCAGACCTCAACTCGCATCCTCCCTGTCAGCCGCCGATGCTCATCCTGCGGTGCGCACGACCTGATTGCGGCAAGGTCTCGCACCTGGTCTTCTGGGGAATCCACAGGCGTCTCCAGAACAAAAGGAAGATCGGCCAGCTCCGGGCATGCGAGGATGACCCGGAAACCTGCAAGCCCGATGGATCCGTCTCCGATGTGCTCATGCCGGTCTTTCCTGCCGCCCAGCTGCCCTTTGGAATCGTTGGCATGGACGACCGCGATGCGGTCGATGCCGACATCGCGCGCGGCCTCATCGATCGCGGACCGGAGGCCGCGGGCTGTTGACACATCGTAACCTGCTCCGTAGGCGTGACATGTATCGAAGCATACGCCAAGCGTCGGCCCGCACTGTGCCAGGTCTATGATCATGCGCAACTCGGCGAATGTGGTGCCGATCTCGGTACCGGCGCCCGCCATGTTCTCCAGGCACAAGCGCGCGCGGGCGCCTGTGGACTCGTAAGCGCGATCGATGGCGGAGGCTATCCGCGCGGCTCCAGCCTGGGCGCCGCTTCCGAGATGGTTGCCAGGGTGCATTACCACAAGCTCCGCTCCGAGGGCATCGGCACGGACAAGCTCATCTGCAAGCGCATCCACTGAGAGCTGATACGTATCATCCTTGGGGCTGGCCACATTGATCAGGTAGTTCACGTGCACCACTACCGGGTGTATCCCCGACTCCTGCACGGCAGTGCGGAAGGCGACCGCATCATCCGGATCGATGGGTTTGGCCTTGAGCGTACGAGGATTGCGGCTGAATATTTGGAATGCGTCGCAACCAAGCTCGCGGGCGCGCGCCGCCGCCTGCGAGACCCCGCCTGATATGGAAAGGTGTATTCCGAATCGCGCCATGCGGGCATCTCCTTCCAGTAGCGCCAAGCCCCGGTCGGCGCCTGGGTTGGCGCACCATGTCGTGGCCCGGCGTGGCCCATACAGCGTCCACTGTGACGCTTTGCTGCTCTTTCCATTCTACCTTCTGGGCAGGCTACCCACAAGCGGCCCTTCGTGCACGTAAGGACTACGTCAGAGTCTTCTTCGCGACAGGCCGACGTGAACTGCGGAACGGGGCGGGAGTCATTGCCCGCCCCGTCCACCGAAGCCATCTCGTGCGGATGCCGCAGATGCCCGCGGCGAGTCATTTGCCCACGGCTCTGCCTGCAGCGGCCT
>DAOPWT010000026.1:13657-15420 GCA_035351775.1 Bacillota bacterium
ATGCCGCAGATGCCCGCGGCGAGTCATTTGCCCACGGCTCTGCCTGCAGCGGCCTCTTTCCTGATCGATCGTGTGTGCAGCACTCTGATCATCACATACAGCACGGCTGCCGCGACCACGAGTGTCAGGGCTGCCGTCAGCCCTGTCGAGGCCCCGGTACGAGCGAAGAACCCGTAGAAGACGTAGCCGATAGCAACTGCAGCCGCGGCCACTGTTGCATATGGCAACTGTGTGGCTACATGGTCGATGTGGTCACACTGAGCGCCCGTGGAGCTGAGAATCGTAGTGTCGGATATGGGCGAGCAGTGGTCGCCGTATACCGCGCCCGCCAATGCCGCCCCAATCATGCCCAGCATGATCTCAGGCGCCAAGAGCACTGCGAAGTCGATCGCGATCGGGACCATGATCGCAAACGTGCCCCAGCTAGTGCCGGTGGAGAACGCGATCAGGCAGGCGAGCAGGAACATGATCACTGGGTACCACCCCGGATTGAGGTGCACTCCCACCTGGTGCGCCAGGAATTCGCCCGTGCCCAGCTGACCGATGACGCCGCCGATTGTCCAGGCGAATATGAGGATTATGATGGCGGGCAACATGGCCAGGAACCCGCCCCATATGGCCTCAGGTATCCGGCTAATCGATACCACTCCCCTGGGCAACATGACCACAAGAGTAAGCGCAAGGCCCAGGAAACCGGCGTACATCAGCGCCGTAGCTGAATCGGTGTTCTTGATGGCATCCAGGAAAGACATCCCCTCGCCGGACCAGTAACCGCCAGTGTACGCCATCATGATGATGGCAAAGATGATCAGCCCTATGACGGGAACGAGCAAGTCCCACACCGTGCCCTTGGAGCTGATCGCCGGCTGACGCTTTGCAGTGCCGGCAGGCTTGGCTGCATTGACGTTCCCTGTGGCCCTAGCTTCATGTTCGAACTTCTCCATCGGCCCAAAGTCGAGCTCCAAAATTGCGACAACCGCCACCATGCCCAGAGTCAGCCAGGCGTAGAGGTTGAGAGGAAGCGTTCGCAGGAACGCGACGAACGGTTCCATCTCGATGCCGGTGGCCCGGAATTTATCGCCCATGGTTGACATTATGGTCACAACCCAGCTCGACACCGGAGCGATCACGCAGACCGGCGCAGCGGTTGCGTCGATAATGTAGGCAAGCTTCGCGCGTGACACACGATGCCGGTCGGTCACCGGAATCATCACGGTGCCCACAGTAAGGCAGTTGAAATAGTCGTCGATGAAGATCAAGATCCCCAGCAAAAGGCTTGCAAGCTGCGCGCCTGCACGCGACTTGATCCGCTTGGTTGCCCAGTCACCGTATGCCCTGGCGCCTCCGGCAATAGTGACCAGATACGTGAGGACACCCAGGCATACCAGGAAGATCAGGATCGACACGTTCCACATGTCAGTGACCTTCTCCCACAAGGTCGTTGCCGCGACAGTGAACATGCCGACGATGCTGAAGTGCGAGGCGATGAGGGCGCCCGAGAGGATTCCGATTCCAAGCGACAGTATGACCTTCTTAGTGACGAGCGCCAACGTGATTGCCACAAGCGGCGGCACAATGGTCCACCAACCGAACTCCATGCCTATCAGACCCCACTTCCATCGGTACTTGTTCATCTCAGCCCATGCAATCAATTGAGTCATGACCGCAACACGCAGCTGAGCCGCGGCAGTTGGCCGGGAATGGTTCAGCTCCCAAACCGATGAACAGCTGTGCTCGACGTTACATGGCATCCTTCCCTTCTC
>DAOPWT010000026.1:15520-19615 GCA_035351775.1 Bacillota bacterium
GACTGCGCGAGAGGCGACGGCAGAGTGAATACTCTCTGCGCCAGCTCGGCATCGAGCATAAACAGGTTGCTGGGCTTATCGCCCATGAGGCTCAGCCTGCCGACTAGACCCTGGAACGACTCCTCTTCTTCGACCTGCTCGTCTACAAACCACTTCAGGAAGCTGTTGGTGGCATGCTCTCTCTCCTCTATCGCAATGTCGACCAACTTGTAGATCCTGCTCGTCACGAACTGCTCGTGCGCAAGCGCCTTCTCGAACACATCCAGGATGCTTGCGAAGTTCGTCTCAGGCCTGCCAATTGCCTCTAGGGCGACGTGGCCGTTCTTGCGGTGAACATACTCGAAGAATATGCGGGCATGTGCCAGCTCTTCCTGGGTTTGCACCTTGAAGAAGTTCGCGAAGCCGGTAAGGCCCCTGTCGAGGAAATAGGTCTCCATGGCAGTGTACAGGTAGGCAGAGTATAGTTCGTAGTTGATCTGACGGTTCAGTTCCGATACCAGCCTTTCGCTTAACATCAGAACGCCTCCTTTCGATCAAGTAGTATGCTCGAAATCATACGCCGCTCAGAATCAGATTCCTGCCCGAATGGGAATCGCCTCCACATACTACCTGCCCGAAACTGGTCATGTAACTGATACAATAATCCTATGGGCAGCTCATGCCCGAAAATCGGTTCAAAACAGAGGTGTGTACAATGCCGATGTACGATAGGCGACTGCGAACGCTGGCCGCGATCACAGTCGCGATCGCCATCACAATTGCGGCAGTAGCAGCATTCATGCCGGTAACGGCGTCTGCGGCGCAAACGCTGCCTGCGCCCGATCGGATACACGCCCGCGCCCAGGCAGACGTCACGGGCGACGGCGTGGACGACTCCATTCTCCTAGTGGGGCATCCATACGGCGATGGAAGTCTCTTCTGCACATCGCACGATTTGGTCGTATACGACGGTGTCACGAAAGATCAGATCACGATGGTTCTCGGCGGTACGAGCGGAGGCTACCCGGGAACGATCTTCGTCGGGCGCATTGACAACGACAACGCCCTAGACGTGGTGGTCGCCATCCCTACCGGCGGATCTGGCGGTATCACTAACCCATTCGTCGTGTCATTCGCAGGCGGCAAGGCCCGCTTCATCGGCGATCCCCAGGCCCTCTCCCGCGGCGCAAAGCTCGAGGCAAGCGGCCTCGACCATTTCAGGGTCAGGATCACCGACACTGAGCGAGGGCAGCATTTCACCCTGGGGCTTCCCGGACCCGGCTCAGCCCAAGACCCCGAACTCGACTACTACGACGGCATATACTCAAAGGCAGGCAAACTCATGCGGCCTCTCGACATCGATATCGACGATGTGGGGGCTGTTGAGGCGGCTTCGATTCCCGGCTCAGGCTCAGATGAACTGGTGACATACCAGAAGGTGTGGGCCGTAGCTCATGTCAACACCATCGGGACCGTCAGGACCGTGTGGCGATGGACCGGTCGCCAGTTGGCTGTGGCTTCAGTCGACGTGACTCCGCTCTTCACCCCTGAGGCGTACGCAAAGTACATCAGGTCATTCGACAAGTCGCGGCCTGCCGCGGCGGTAGCGAAGGCTGTGGCGGAGTACAAAGCCCGGTTCGAGCTGGCTCCGCTGAGCATCCGTGAGGTGGCTTTCAGCGAGTTCAGGCGCTTCCATCTGGCGATCGCGGCAGCCGAGGGCGCATCGCTTGCGAAGCGGGCAGGTCTGCTTGATGCCCCAAAGAGCGGCGAGGTGGCATCAGCGTATGAGCGCCTCCCAAGGCTCGCGTCTGAGCTTAATATGTCAGACGAGTACAAGAAGGCTGGACTCAACGCAGTCTACGACGGTGAGGGCATGTGGACTGTCGTGCCGCGTCCGAGATTCAGTGTTGAGCAGTTCGGTCGCCTCCTGCCGCCGGCGGTGGCGGACTTCGTCGGCCTAGACGACCGCGAACGCAACGAACGCTGGCAGTATGATGCAGCCATTGTGACGCCGCTATCAGAACTGGGCAGCCGCGTCGCAGCCTGGGAAGCGTATCTCGCGAAGTACCCTGATTCGGTGTTCCGGGATGAGGCCAGAACCTACTTCAGCCGAGGGTTGTCGGCTCTTCTGCTGGGGACCAACAACACTCCGCATTTCGACTACAGCACCAGACGCGTGCGACCGGACGTAATCGATGCACTGAAGGCGTACACCAAAGCCTACCCCGGCACACCGTCAGCTGAGGCGGCTGCCAGCGCACTTAAGGCAATTGAAAACAGTGGCAACGTGATCACCAACGCAGCTAGACGCGAGATCAACCGGGCCATTGAGAAGGCCGCGAAAGCGGACGCAGGTAGAGCATAGCCAGGCACAACGGCCGAGCGAAGGCAGGGGACCCCTCCCCTGCCTCACCGAACCCCTAGATAACCCATGGCAGCTGCGAGTACCGTGTCGACACCGTTCGCGAGATCGCGGGCAGTGGGCCCCACGACGATATCGGCCGGAATCCCGTGCCCCTCATCGATGCCCTTGTCATCGAAGTAGCTGTACCACAGGCCTACCTTGCGCCATACGTCCTCACAGATCCGCCGGCGTTCCTGGGCCGAATACGTGAGCTCAGCAGCAGCGTCGCACTGGTTATCATCAGGAATCTCACCCGCCCAACATCGAGTTGCTGCAGTAGTTCGCCCCCTACCATGGATATCCTCCACGCAGCCATTCTGCTCCGAGACCGCCGAGAAGGTGATGAGAGCGGACTGTCGAAATTGCTCTGAAACAAGCGTTCATGGGGAGGCGATGGAATGAGGTCGCGAATAGGCAGTAGGTACGGTGGTCCGTCGGGCACGTTCCTATACTGCCTGGGTTCTTTCACTGCAGCTCTTCTCGGGCAGGCGTTCAGCTCCTGGGCACAGCTGTACTACGTGGACGTGCTCAAGCTGCCCCTGGTTCTGTATGGAACGGGCATGACGATCTATGGCATCTGGAATGCAATCAACGACCCCCTTGCGGGGCAGTGGTCCGACCGCACTCGCACCCGCTGGGGCAGGCGGATTCCGTTCATACTGTTTGGCACGATCCCGTTCTGCGCAATATTCGTCCTCGTATGGACAGTGCCCCAATCAGTGCAAGCCAGCACGAGCAGCCTATTCGCATACTTCCTCGGCATCGCCTTCCTATTCGACGGGCTGTTCACGGTGGTCATCCTGAACTGGACCGCCCTTTTCCCGGAGATGTATCCGTCGCTTGGCGAACGCTCCAGCGTCTCTGCCACCAGGCAGGCGCTGGCGATTGTGGGCATGATTGTGGGAATGGCGCTGGCGCCCACTATCCGCGATTTAGTTGGGTGGGCCGGAATGGGTATCATCTTCGGCGCTTTGGGCCTCGCCGCCATGTTCCTGAGCCTGCTCGGATCGAAGGAAAGGCCCGAGTTCAGTGCAGAACAAGGTCTGCCGATTGCTGAGGCATTCAAGTATACCTTCGTCAACAGATCGTTCCTTACATTCGTCATCATGAATCTGTTCGTGCAGTTCACCTTCGTACTGCTCCCGGCTACACTTCCCTTCTTCTGCAAGTACGTGCTTGGCCTGAGCGACGCCCAGAATACGCTGGTGCTGGCCCCCATTTTCATAGTGGCGCTGCCGATGGTGTGGGTATGGGGGCGCGTCACCAACCGTTTGGGCCCGCGCCGCGCAAGCATGCTGGCAGTGGCAGTATTCGCCATCTCTCTGGCGCCGTTCGCATTCGTAAACAGCCTTGCGACTGTGATGATCGCCACGGCATTCACCGGTGTGGGATTGGCGGGAGTGCTCGTGCTGGTGGATGTGCTCATTGCCGACGTCATCGATGAGGACGAGATCAACACGGGAGCCCGGCGCGAGGGCGCGTATTTCGGCGCCAACGCGTTCGTCATGAGGTTCAGCGTCTCGTTGGAGGCCATCGCGTTCAGCGTGGTGATGGGCATACACGGGTACAATCCCTTGCTCGAGGTCCAGCCTGCGAGTGTGGCGCCTGGGCTGCGGTTCCTGATGACAATAGTCCCCTTGGTCTCACTCGCGATAGCCATGATCGCACTCTACTTGTACCCCATCGACGGCGCGAGGAGGGCGCACATCACC
>DAOPWT010000027.1:0-7315 GCA_035351775.1 Bacillota bacterium
ATTGGCAACTCGTTTCATCTTGTCATCCACCCGACCCTATGGCGACGGAGGTCCTGCCTAACCCATTGTCAGGACCTCCGTCTGTTACTCGCGGGTTTCTCGATACTAACTACTGCAAGGGCTGGAGGGTCAACGCGTGCCTTGCTGCAGCCCTTCCTGAGAATATGGCATCAGCCAGGAAGGTTCCGTTCTGATACAGGTTGGGTATGTAGGCGCCGAGCTCTCCTGCCTCATAAAGACGGGGGATCGGCTTGCCGGTCCATGATAGTACCTGGGAGTTGGTGTTCCGCTCAGCTCCGCCGGTAGTGGCCACCAACGTGGGAACGATCTCTACCGCATAGAACGGAGGTGCAAGTATCGAGGACATGGTCTTGGGATCACGCCCATATTCCAAGTCCGTTCCGGCTGCGCACATGCTATTCCACTTCTCGATCGTCGCTTTGAGCACCTTGGGATCGCGGTTAATCTTCAGGGCCAGCTCTTCGATGGTGTCTGCCTTTACTATCCAGCCCTTCTTCAGCTCTTCTGAGTTATCCTTTGACCACTTGTAGCCGTATGTGGTTATCGGCCATGACAGCCAGCCTGTCACAATAGGACCGGCCTTCCTGGTCACCTCATCGAAGACCAGGTGAGTTGGCTGCAACTGCCAATGGCGCAGGTCGACATAAACTCCGTAGTCCTTGTACTTCTCGTGCTGCCTATGGTATGATCTGCTTTCATCGTAGAAGCGCCGGCTGTCGGCAGCTACTTCAATCCAGGACTTGCCCTTCATGCTGAACTCGCGGATGAATGTAGCCTCGAAATCCGGAACCTTGATACCGAGCCAGTTGCCGCCTGACTGTGTCTGGTTGCGCATGTGCCACATCTTCGCGCCTGCCGCCATCAGCATTGGGAACGCATCGCCGGTGTTAGCAGGAGTGCCGCAAGTGTACATGGAATCGGCGCCCCAGAAATTCTGGTTAATGAACATGTTGTTTGAGTGGCCGCCACAAGCAAGAATGACGCCTTTATTGGCTTTTACCGCAATCGTCTCGCCATTGGCCTTCTTGGCGATCACTCCCACAATCGCCGTGGTCAAAGGATCCTGAACGAGCGCTACTGCAGGAGTCTCATACATTATCTCCACAGGGAGTTTCCATACGGCCTTCTCAAAACCGTTCATAACTCCGCCTATCTCGAAGCCTAGGCTGCCTTTCGCGCGAAGCGAGGCTGAGCATGCATTGAAGTCCGAGCCTGGGAGATCCTCGAACTCAGTCACTTTCTGCCACCTGAGAGGTCCTCCACCAACGTAGCCAACCTCATAGTCGGCTGAGGCTGCTACTTCCTCGATAAATGGGAGGAGTTCAGTTGTCCACTGTTTGATCATCCAATTGAGGTACTCATCTGGAAGCGGATTAGGTTCATTGCAGGCCTTGATGTATGCTGTGAACTTATCTACGTCTTTCGGGTCAGGTATCAAGATGGTCTGGCCAGATGCCCTCGTATTTCCACCCGAAAACTTCTTGTCCATCTTCTCGAGAATAAGAACTGACGCACTGGGATCGACTTTCTTTGCCTCAATTGCAGCACTTGCTCCAGCGAGCCCGAACCCGACGATACAGATATCCGTGGTCTTGTCCCATTTCGTGACCTGTTGCGGCCTGACTATTGGTTCCTGTGCGCCAACGGATATGGCGCACGCCGCAATAATCAGACATGTCATTGCAGCGGTCAGCCTCAGCCTGGACGATGCTCTGGTTCCCACAAACATGCGGTTCGACCTCCTATTAGTATTACGGACAGTACTACGTGCCCTAACATAATGATACCGCACAGAGCAATCCAGGGCAATAGTGCCTTCATTCACAATCACAGAACTGATGTCTGATGACGGCTGCGATGGGTCTAGTCTGATGCCATCTCCGATTCTGCTTCCGCGATGACTGAGTCAAGGAAGCTGATATCCTCCTGGAGTTGCCGCATACACAGCAACCCTAGCCGACCTGAGAATGCTCCGGGATCGCTTGGCATGTTCAGCTGTATGAGGCCAATCGCGCGAGCAACCTGGGCTCTTTGGGCCCTATAGCTATCCAGGCGCTGCTTTGCATCCAACACCGAAGCGGTTCGGAGTTTCATTCGGTACAGGTCGGGTTGGCTGAGGAGTCTCTCCCCCGGCAAAGGCTCAAGCGCAAATTCGATTAGGGCCTGCTTGCCATCTTCAGTAATGGTGTACTCGGTCGACCGTGCTCCACGAGCATTGCCCGCAATCAGGCCATCATCCTCCAGACGCTGCAGCGCTGCATACACAGTGCTTTGGCTTCCCGCCCAGTAGAAGACACTACCCCGAAAGTCCTTCATGAGCTCGTATCCTGTTTTACGGCGACCGAGCAGCAACCCCAAAATCCCTGCCTCCACCTGTGTGACCACTCTGTAACACCTCCGCATCCACTTGATACGCCCAATCTAGGCGGTAATCCTTTGGTCGCTGAGCTATTCTGTCCCCCTCATGTTATCAATTCTGCAGTGGTTGCGGAATCCTTACAGCAATGTTAGTCTTAATATCGGCGAGATTACTGACCGTAATACACCGAAGTCGCCTACATCAAGAAAGGGAGGCATTGACATGCACGTTTCGCGCAAGCGCCCCTTCATTGCAGCTATCTCACTAGTAGTGGTCTTGTGTGCAGCAGCCCGAGCTCTGACGCAAGCCCCCAAGCCTCAACCACCGATCACCGCAGATCTACACGAGCAGATGGGGGTTGCGTGTGAAGACTGCCATCCGAATGGCGATTACGAGGCTGTTGACATGGAGGACGCATGCCTTTCTTGTCACGGCCCATACGGCAAAGTCGCACGTATCACAGACGGTCCCTGCAACAATCCGCATGTATCGCACATGATCGGCATGGAGTGCAATGAATGCCATAGCGGGCATGAGCCGAGCAAAGATGCGTGTGCTGACTGCCACGACCCACATTCGCTATCGGATACCCATATCGCATCAGGCGTGGGATGCAGCGCGTGCCATGAAAAGAACAGCGAAGGCACCTCTCAGGCCGATGCGCCGTCGGACAGATGCCTCGAATGCCACGGGCCTCTGGCCCAGCTAGCTGCCATGACAATGGAACTCGACCTGAATCCTCACATATCGCACATACCGGATCTGCAATGCACCGACTGTCACCATGCTCACAGAGAGCAGGAAAACGCGTGTCTTGCTTGCCACTAGGCAGACCCGATAGCGGGCCATGATCTAGACAAATCGACGCCCGCATGATATCCTTGGACTGTTGACAGCACGAGTTCGGTGGTTGACCGGCGAAGCCGGATGGCCGCGGAATTTCGCGTGGCCCTGTAGCTCAGGGGATAGAGCAGTGGTTTCCTAAACCATTGGCCGCAGGTTCGATTCCTGCCAGGGCCACCATACATACAAGCTTCTCAACGTGTGCAGCGGGTCGCAGGCCCGCTGCATTTGTGTCTTCCGGGTGCAAGCGGGTTCGTCCCCCCACGCAAGGTGTTCACTCTCGTATCGCTTGCCCACAGCCTCACCTGTCCACCAAGATGAGAATGACAGCTTACCTGCCATACAGTCAGGCCATACGTCATACGCGCAATTGCCCGCGGACGCATAACATGAAACACAGCAAACGCGGAGGTGATGACCCGTGGCAGACGTCAAGGCCGAACAGTTCGGGTTCTTCTGGTGGATAAACTGGATAATCCGGATTCTGCTCTGGCTCCTTACCATCGCAATCGTGATCTGGTTTATCCTCAGGATCTTCGGCTGGTGCTGATCGGTCGCAGATAGGAGTTATTAAGCGGAGGTGAGCCCTCTATGGCAGAACTGAAAACCGAGTGCCTGTTTCTCCCGTGGTGGCTGTGGTGGCTTCTAGTCCTTACGGCCATTTCGTTCCTGATCTGGTTCGTGCTCTGCTTGTTCTTTGGAATCTGCTAGCAGGCGTATCCGCGCGGCCCGGGGCCGCGATCGCAAATCCGCCGCCACTGACACCACATCTCCAGAGTGGACTGGGCTTTGGGCCCAGTCCACTCTTGCGGATTGTGTGGCCAGGTATCAAAAGATCGCCCTCAGCCCAGCTTCGAGGGTTACTGCCGACTTCAGCCTCTCAGCGCCGCCCGCGGAGAGCAATCTCAGGGAGTAGCCTGCCGCTGCCCCAAAGGACCACACCTCGGTGATCTTGTACCTGACGCCTCCCTTGATATCGCCCCTTACCGCGGCTTTTTCGCCGACAAACAGTTGACCGACAGCAGGCGCCGTCGACGTTGCCGATACGTCTACCGTGGCGGTGGCTCTGCTGCCTATGGCCGCGCTGAGACTATCGGACAGGCTGAGCGCGTGCTTCTGCCCGCTTGCCGAAGCCGACAGGGTGTAGGAGGCGGACGCAACGTTGCTCAGGCCTTGCCCGCCGGTCCATGCGCCTCTCACTGTTCCTGTCAGCGAGTCGGTACTGATGTCTCCCAGGTCCGGACGCTGAGAGGTGGACCGCTTCCACCTGATGTCGACCTGCGGCGCGAACTTCGCGGCAGTTCCACCTCCGAGGGTCAAGAAAACCTCGCAGTCCAGGGTAACCTTGCTAAGCTCCGGGTATTCCGTTCTCGTGAGGCCCGCTCCAGATGTTGTTCGGAGAAAGCCCAGCACTCCTGAGAAGCTGGCCTGCGCGCCTGCGACTCGACGCAACTGCCCGGAGAAGGGCTTGACTTGCTCCCAGCGCAACAGAGCAGATGGGGTGAGCGTTCCGGTCCCAAGCTTTATCGAGGGCAGAGTGGCCCTGGCATCGGCTCTCTTGTCGTCCAGCTTCCGCTGGGTGGCAATATCGGTTCTGTTGAGCTGCCTGTAACTGGCCCTGATACTCACCGAGCCGAGCTGCTTTGCCCACTGGGCGTTTACGCTTATCTCCTCATTCCCGCTCTTGCGCTCTTCCGGCTTGCCGGGCGAGATGGTCTTGACCGGCTTGCGGTATCTCGCGGTTACAGATAACGCGGAGAGCTTCAGAGTCGCATCGCCTCGCATGGCGATCTGAGTGTACGAGCTGCCCGGCGCTCCGATGCTCAGGCTCTCGGTGTTGTCATAGCCCGCGCCCAGCGTAAGCGCGCCATTGAGGAACGCCTGGCGCCCACCCACCGATATGGTACGCTCTTCTCTCTCGAAGCCCTCGGCAGCGGCATCGTCAACCTTGGATGTGGTGTACGACACCTCGATCTTCGGGCCGATGTCCAGAGAACCGGCCAGCCTGCTGGATATCACAAACAATTCCTTTGGTTCCACTTGATCAGGCTTACCGGAGTAGGCTTGAGTCCGCGACTCTGAGTGCTCAGCGGAAACGCTTACCCTGGATCCCAGGGGCCACAACGCCCCGATTCGCCACGCGTCCAGTCCCTGGCGCGATGTCTGCCCCAGTTTCGTGAACTCTGGCGACACAGTCTCGTAGACTCCGTATAGACTGCCGGCGCCAATCGCGTATCGGGCATTCGCACGCCCCGCGTATCCCGTGACTGTGTGGTCGTCCGTGGAGAGATTCAGGTAGCGTCGTGGATCCTCCGCCGAGATCTCCAGATCGGATCCGCTGTGTCGTTCAGCTACATCGACCTTCACTACCTCAAAGACCGCAATTGTGTATCCCTTGCTGTTGGCGTCGTCGGGACGCGCCTCGGCGCCCGCCCACATGACTTCGCCGCCGTATTTCAGCCCAGGGCCGGCCCCAAGGCTGGTAACCGAGTATCCCGAAGCGGCATCCACCGGAGCCAACGCCCAGCCATCCCATGCATACAGGCCATCGCCAGTGCCGATCCAGAGCAACCCGTCCCACACTGCGATCGCCCTCGCATCCGCCACAGCCGTGTCCGACACAACCAGACTCCACCGGCCGTACTCATCCCTCGTATATACGCCTTCGGCGGCAGCGGCAAATGTGCGCGAGCCGCCCACAGCTTCGACGCCCGACACCACAGCTCGCACGTTCGCCCCGGGCAGCTCCGCGTCGAAATGACCCCCCTTGAGCGAGGCCAGGCCGCAGTCGGTGGCGACTATCACTACATCCTCAAAAGGATCGTATGCGATGCCCGATATGGAGTTGGAAGGCAGTCCCGTCAGGGAGGATTTGGTGTAGACTGTCCAATTCTCCAGGTCATCCAAGTGCGCTGTGGCCAAACCGTCATCAGCACTGCCAACCCAAACTGCCCACGGAGTAAGCGCCACGCTGGTCAGGTTGTTGCTGGGAAGCCCTGCGGATGTGTACAGCCTCTTCCAGTTGCCCACATAGTCGAACGGGCTCTGCCCTGCAGGCCCCGACACGGCCGAAAGCACAGTCAGGCCGCCATCTGTGGCGAAGAACCACACATCGCCGCTGCTCGCCATTGCGCGCACAACCGGCCCGGCCAACCCGGAGCCGATGCCGTAGGAGCGGAAAACTCCAACCCCCGGTGCTCCCACACTAATGCCGTCACGGTGCGAAAGGACCAGATATGGTCTGCCGTCGGCGTCTTCGGCGGCCATCACTCCCAGCACGGCGTTTGCCGCTTTGAGTTTTCGGTTGTCATCGAACGGGAACTCGTCGTGGCTCACAGCCAGATCGCCAGAGATGGAGAGCCCCTTGCTTTCGAACTTGCCCGAAAGCCCTATCACAGTGTGGGTGTTGGGCATCACAGGAGTCGCCTCAGGCAATGCCGCCGACTTGGGATCATCGGCATAGTGCACAATCTCCATCCTCACCTTGACCTGATCGTTCGGCGTCCAGCCCAGAACGGCCCCGACGAAATTCGACTTGTAGTCAGCCGGAGCTCCGAACGGCCCCCGGAAGTACTCGTATTCAACCCGCACCACGTCATCAGGCCCCAGCGGCAGGAGGATGGTGAGGATGCCAAACTCGTAGTCGATCACGTAGTCCAGGTCGCGCCGGAGAAGATTATCGTTGAGGTACACGCGTTCGCTGCCCAGCGCGATGGAGATGCCCAGGTTGAAGATGCCCTGGGCTACCGTGTGGCGATACTTCACACGGATCCCATCGTAGGTGTTGAAGAAGTCGGGCGGGAAGTCGAACTCAATGACGCCCATGTCGTACATCACCTGAAACCCCAGCGCCAGCTGGGTGTCGGCCGTGTAGTACTGGCCTCCCCTGCGCACCTCCACAGCGACCGATCCTGGCGTCACGTCCGTCTGGCCCATATCGTACAGACATCGCCGCGCATATGAGGATGCGGGCGCGTCCAGAAGCGCGCCGGGATCATCGTGGGATATGCCTGCCACCATCCGCGCGTGCAGCCTGACCAAGTCCTCAAGGAAGGCAGTCTCAGTCTCACTGCCATACATGAATGGGTAGCG
>DAOPWT010000027.1:7415-18710 GCA_035351775.1 Bacillota bacterium
TGCGCAATGCCAGCATCTCGACGGAAGACGACACCGTAACGTACTGCCCGCGAGACAGCTCAACCCCATCTCCAGCTGAGATGACTCCCGTTGTGTCGGGCTCGTCTAGGTAAAGGTATCCCAGATCCCCGAGGTCGAGAGTCTGCCGTAAGGTGCGCTCTTCGCCGGGCGCGGCGCAGTCCACATAGCGTATCGCAACGCCCATGTAGTCCGGGTCGAATACGCCAATAAGCTGGTAGTATTCCATGCCCTCGATGGAGGCCGCAAGCCCCGTCAGGGCAGGCGATGGCGCATACGTCCCTCTGGGCTCGTACACTATCGTCTCCTGAGCGGTACTACCCTGAAAGGTCTTCTTAGCTGCGATGCCCTGAACTCTCCCCACAGTAACGCCGGCCTGAACTTGCGGATACTCAGCACGCACCTCCAGGCCGCGCAGGCGCGACGAGTACGCGGCATAGGGATTCTCGCTCCTCGACGCAAGGCTCCCGAATTTGCCCCTAATCGGGTCGCCGTCGAGCGTCAACTCCAGCAACTGAAGATTGCCGTCCTTGCGGTTGTCGAGAGCCCCGGATACCGATATCCCCGGGGCAACCTGGCCTCTGACACTCAACGACAGGAGCTGCACAATATCGACATGCCCAGGGCTGTAGCCCGTGCCTAGGAGCGCAACCGGGTCTCCCCAGGCTGAGCGGATCCTGAACTCCACATCGCCGCGTATCTGCAAGGGCAGGCCGGCGATTTCTGCGGCCGATGTCCCCAGGACGGGGTACATGACAAGAACGAATCCAAGCACCAGGAGCAGAGTCTTCATCGCGCGGGCAGGATGGGGGCCTCCTGGGGCATGGCGCGCAGGGCAAGAGATCTCCATCAGCGTCACCTCATTGCCGGAAATTCGGGTGCGGCACTCTTGCACGCCTAATTCCACAAGAGAAGAGGGTCCCCTCTCGTTAATAACCGGAGAGCCCTCCTGTTCCGGCAATGAAACCTGGCTATTTGTCGGCATTCATCGTAGCGCGAATCGGACCTACCAGCTCATGAAGTCCCGCCGGCGCAGTACCCTGAAGGGAAGAGAGAAGAGCAATACGTCGTAAGCTATCTGTATTGCCACGACAGGTTGGGAGGCGAGAGCCGCCTGGGCAAAGGCGACCTTGTAAGGCGTGTATCCTGCCCAAGACCTCATGATCACAACGGCCGTGACCGCCGCGAGGCCAAGCCTGCCCGCAGCCATTCCCAGGGCTTTCAAAAACGCCTCAAGCGCCCCGGACCGGCGGTCCCATAGATAGCACACAGTCACATACAGCAGGAGTTCGAAGGCGATCAGCTGCCACGGGTCGATGAAGCACACATCCGGCATGTAGCGGCTTGACACGATATGCCCCGCCATGACCGCAATGATGATTAGAAGGAGTACAATATAGCCCCCCGCTGCTCTGGGCTTGATGTTCATCATACAGTCATTTCCTTCCATCTGCCGCCGGCAAAGCGCGCCATCGATACCGACCCGCGCACGACCCAGTCGAGGGCCATTGCATACCAGGCTCCGGTCAGGCCCCATCCAAACACGTTCACAAACAGCGCGGCCAGTGAGAACCGGACCAACCATACACTTGTCATGGCGACGTACAGGACTGCCTTGGTGTCGCCCGCCCCGCGCAGCGCCCCCATGAACACATACGCCGCAGACATGGGGATCTGGGCACATGCCATGATCTTAAGCACGCCGGCGCCCAAAGCGATGATCTCGGGATCATCCACATACAGCCGCATGAGCATCCCCGGAAAGAAGAACAGCACCGCACCCATTAGGCCCATCACCGTTGCGCTCATCTTCCACGACTGCCACCCCGCCCGCTCCGCAACGTCGGGGCGCCCTGCTCCCAGTGCCTGCCCTACCATAGTCGTGGCCGACACCGCAAACGCGAACCCGGGCATGTAGGAGATGCCCTCAGCGTTGATGGCTATTGCGTGGGCCGCGTATGCCGACGTGCCCAGGGCCGATACAATGCGGACATAGAACGCAAGGCCAAGGCTGAGACTGACACGCTCCAGCGATGCGGGCAGGCCGATGCGAACCACACGTCCGATCAGATCCCAGTCAAAGCGAAAGCGTCGGTGAGTACGCACCGTGACTGCGCCTCGACCGGAGAACACATGCCAGAGCAGCATCGAAGTGCCCACCCCGCGGGCCATGGTGGTGGCCAGCGCAGCGCCGGTGACGCCCATGGCCGGAAAACCGAAATTGCCGTATATGAACGCGTAGTTACCAAGCAGGTTGAACAAGTTGAGGAAGATGTTTACCTTCATGGGATACTTAGTATCGCCCGCGCCCCGAAGAGCCGCTGATGCAATCATGTTGATGACCAACATGAAAAGGCCCGGCATGAGCGTGCGCATGTAGCTCTCGCCGTAGGGAACGACATCTGGCCCGGCCTTCATGAACCTCACCAGACGAGGTGTAGCCAACAAACCGACGGTTCCCAGGATCGCAGCGAGGATCGTGGCAAGAACGAGCGACTGCGCAGTGACCATGTTGGCACGCTTTCTGTCGCCTGCCCCGATGAACCGGGCAACCAGGGCCGTCGTCCCGACGCTTATGCCCATGAAGAACCCCTGCGCTATGTTGAGCGGTTGGTTAGACAGGCCCACTGCAGCAACGCAGGCCGCACCCAGTCGCCCTACCATGATCATGTCGGCCATCTGGGTTACGGTCTGCAGAATCAGCTCTGCGATCACGGGCCATGCCAGAAGGTATATGGTCCTGCGCATCGCATTTGGATGCGCCATCGCTTCGTCAAAGCTGACCCCGGCGAAGGCCCCGATCGGCTCAGGTGGTGTATCTTCGCTCTCGCGTTCCCGAGCGCGCCCAGTCAACGCTTCCTCGACCGACACCCCGCCGCAGCCCGTTGGCATAGGACACGAGATGTCGGCAATGTCGCTGTCAGACTTGTCTTGCATTACCGCTCCTCCATGCAGGCTCTAAGCCGTCGACGCCGCAGCCAGCGGCAGGAAATGACCCCATTACTAGAACCGAGATCCGACCTCCAAGCCGACTACTTTAGTCCGCAGGTCATATCTCGCCTGCAGGCTGGAGAGGAAGCCCTGGCTGAACTGGAACCCCAGGCTAACCGCTGACGAATCGATCGGCCTGAACAGCTCCGGGCCGCTGTACTCGCCCTGCCCCAGAATCGGGGCGCACACAGCTACGTTCAGATTGGCACGGTCGCCCAGCGCCAGCCATCCAGTTCCGGATATCCAAGCATGCTCCGACCCGCCGCCCGTCTGCGCTACTAGGGCTATCTCAGCACCCGAGCTGTCAGTTACGTCGGCCCTAAATGATAGCTTCGAGTTGAGCATCATGGAGGGGCCGCCGAATGCGAGGCCCGAATATAGCATTATCGATACTCCGGTCCCCTCGGGGCTGTACTTGGAATTGTAGCCGATGTCGCCGCGCCATTCGTCGGCGCCCAGCGACCTCATATAGGCCAGGCGTACAGAATCGGCCCGCGTCCTCGTGCTCTGCAGAGCGGCGCTGAGGTCGACCCAACCCTTGCCTGCCACATCCCGTCCCGGCTCTTCAACCCAGTAGTCCTGGCCCATGAGACGAGCGGGGCAAGTGTCGAATTCGGCGGGCACAATCCCGAAATTGGCCCGCACTCCTATGCGGGCTGTGGCCCCCGTGGCCCGACCGGCGATGGCATAAATCGCTCCGTTGCCCGAGTCCTGAACGAAGGCCATTGCAGAACCCTCTGCCGCTGCCATTATGCTGAAAATGCGGGCCATCTCCGCTCCCAGCCCGAGAGTGTAGGCGGTAGCCGAATCATCATGCCGAGGTATTCGGGGATTGACCGCTGCGCCGACGCGGAATGTAGCCCCCTTCCACCCCAAGTCGGATGCAAGACCTAGCCAATCAAGCTTTACCTGCATCGGCTCTTCTTGCGGATTCGAGAACGAGAGCCCGCCAAAGAAGACCGGAGTGCCCTCTACCACAGCGATCGAAGACGCGACCGCTCCCTGCGACGCGATCGCCAGAACCAGCGCCACCAACGCGGCGATCTCAATCATCCCGCGGCGCTTCATTCAATGCACCCCCCTGTGACTCAGCCTATGTCCAACCTCGTCCATTAGCTCATAGATGATGGGGATCACAAACAGCGTAAGGAAAGTCGCAGTAGTCAGCCCCCCGATGACAGTCAGCGCCAGCGGACGCTCCAGTTCGGAGCCCGCGGCCCGCCCCATTGCCAGGGGAAGCAGGCCGAGAATCGTAGTGAGCGCAGTCATGAGAATGGGACGCAGTCGCGCCAGGCTCGCCTTGCGCACCGCCTCCGGAGTCTTCATGCCTGTCGCCTTAAGCTGATTAATGAAATCCACCATCACAATACCGTTGTTGACTACTACGCCGGCAAGCACGATAAGCCCTATTATGGCCGTCACACTGATACTCTCTCCAGCAGCGGCAAGTAGCCCTATGGCGCCAATGGCGGCAAGCGGCATCGTAAACATTATGATGAGCGGATACAGAAGCGACTCGTACTGCACGGCCATAACCATGTACACCAGCACTGCGGCCAGACACAGGGCAAGCGTCAGTTCGGACATGGCCTCATCTATGGCCCTTGTCGCGCCGCCGAGCGCCAAGTCAACGCCTGAAGGCGCCTCCACTTCGCGTGCGGCGGCCAGCGCCAACTCGCCGGCTTGGGAGAACTTCACGTCCCGGAACGCAATGTCAATATTGACGTACTGCCGACCGTTGCGCCTGTATATGGTCATCGGCCCCTCGATCACCTGCGGAGTCGCCACACGTCCAACTAGGACCTCGGTAGGCGGCGCAAGGAGCGAGGAGGTGCCCGAGCCGGACGCGCGGGCTGCAGCCGAGGCATTGCTTCCCATCTGGCTCGCACTCTGCAAGATTGAGGAGGTTCCCAAAGATGAGCTTATCGGCATATCCAACACTGATTCGAGGGTAGGGACCCCATCGCTCGCAGGCTTGACAATGACCGGGATCAGTTCGCCTTTGCGCTCCACGTACGTCACTGTCGTGCCCAACATGGCGGTTCGTACCCCCAGCCCTACCTGGCCCACTGTCATCGACCCCATCAGGGCGCGAGTGGGATTGACATTGAGCAAGATCACAGGCTGCAGATCCTGCGCAGATGACGACACCTCCACGAACTGGGGCACTTCGTGCAGCCTATCCACCACTCTAGACGAAAACTCGGCCAACTCCTTGGCGTCCGATCCCAGTATCTCAAGAGACACCTTGCTGCCGAAAAGGTCAATCTGCCCGCCTGTGAGTGAGCCGTACCCGCTTGTGTCTACCGTGCACTCAAGCTCTGGGTATTCCTCCCGCACGCTGGCGACAGCTGCGCGGATGAACTCGGCAGCCTCGGAAGCCGAGGTCTGAACAGGACCTTCACGGCGCAGCGCAACGCTGATACTCGCCGAATTGGACCCGGCGTTAGCCGCCATGGCCAAGAAGTCATCACCGCCCGTCGAGCCCACCTCAGCCGTTACGTGCTCTAGCCCGGGCATCTCCATGAGCTTGCCTTCGAGTAGCATCGACACCTGATTGGTGATATCGGTGGGCGTTCCGGCCGGCATGTGGACACTCACGTCCACGCGGGCCATGTCCATGTCCTTGAACAGCTCGATACCAAGACTCGGATATATCAGAATGGCCGCCACTACAGCCGCTCCCACCACACCCAGCACGGCCCATCGGTTACGCATGGACCATGTAAGCGCCCTATCGTAGCTGCCGATTAGCGTCAGGCGGCTTCGTGTGCGTGGTCGCTCAGGCTCGGATACTGAGCCATGCGGCGATGCCTTCTTGCGGAGGCGCACCAGCCCGCTTGCGAGCAGAGGAACCACTGTAAGCGCAACGGCCAGCGACGCCAGAAGGGAGAAGGTGACAGTCATGGCCAAGTCACGGAAGATCGTGCCCACCATTCCCTCTATGAAGACGACAGGGGCGAAGACTGCAATGGTAGTCATGGTGGAGCTCACAATTGCGGCCGCGACCTCGCGAGTGCCGTTCACGGCCGCCGTCAGAGACGGATCGCCAAGCTCCTGACGCCTGTAGATGCTCTCCAGCACCACAATGGAGTTATCCACAAGCATGCCGACACCGAGAGCCAGCCCGCCAAGGGTCATCAGGTTGACGCTGAGCTTCCACGCGTACATCAGCACGAACGCAAATACCACTGAGAGAGGAATGGAGACTGCAACCACGAGAGTGCTCCCCACATGTCGAAGGAAGATGTAGAGCACGACAACGGCGAGCACCGCCCCGATGACCAGATTGTCCCTAAGGCCGTTGATGGACCTCATGATGTACGTAGACTGATCGAACACATGCGCCACCGAGATATCGCTTCGCTCGCTGGTGAGCCTGCCCAGAGCCTGGTTCACACGTCTGGCCGTAGTCACCGTGTTCTCGCCCGACTGCTTGTACACCAGCAACATCACAGACGAATTGCCGTCCACACGGGCATAGCCTTCCGTCTTCTGGAACTTCTCCTCTACCTTTGCGACATCGCCGATTGTAGTCAGGAAAGACGGCATGAGAAACGAAAGGCCCATTAGGCCACCCAGCCGTGGTTGGCCGGACTCGGAATCGCTCCGCTTGGTGTTCATGCCTATCGTGAGGGATGCGATCTCCTCTGCCGACTGGAACTTGGCGCCTACCCGCGTCTGATAGCGCACCCCGTCGTCTACCACGACGCCTGCCGGCACAGAGAGGTTCTGTAGCGAGATAAGCTGCTGAAGCAGAAGCGGACTGAGCCCTGCCTCTGCCAGCTTCTCATGGTCGTACTCGATGGAGATCACGCGGTCGGCCCCGCCGCTGACAGAGACGCCCGCCACGCCGTCAACCCTCTCTATCGCAGGTTTGACGACCTCGCGAGCCACCCGAGTCACCTCGCCCAGATCTCCCTGGGCTCCCACGGTGAGCATCATCAGCGGAAGCTGCGATGGGTCGATGAGGCTGACGATAGGATCCTGAACGCCCTCGGGGAGCTGGTATCTGATCCTATCCATGCCGACCCGAATCTCTTCCTGAACCGAACCGAGATCCGACCCCCAGTTGAACTCGGCCAGGCTGACTGAGACATTCTCCATGCTGGTGGACGTAACAGCCTTGATGTTCCGCGCCGATTTGAGCGAACGCTCCACAGGCACGGTTATCAGGTTATCGATCGTTTCGGGGTCGGCGTTGGGGTACACCGTAACCACTACCGCCATTGGTAGGTTCATCTGTGGCAAAAGGTCCAGGCCGATCCTGCCAAGCGACAGGAAACCGAAGAGAAGGCATGCCGCAACCAGAATCGTCACCGTTATCGGCCTGCGTACTGAGTATTCAGCTATGTTCAACGAGGTTCCCCCCTAAGGCTGCGGACCGTCACTTCACATCGGTGATCCGGGTGCCCTTTGGAAGCTCCCGGAGTCTGACCGGATCAAGTTTCGGGTTAATCTTGAGGTTATTGATGGTTATGGAGGCTACCAGCTTGCCCTGGCCATCAAAGGCTTCGATCTTGCGGACCATATAAGTCTCGCAGTCCACCCAGACCAGCTGGTGCCCTTCAACTTCCATGTTGGGCTTGGTCTGTACCACGTAGTGCGGAAGTCGGTCGTACTTGTCTTGCCGCAGGTACTTGAAACTCATCATCCCAGCAGGATCCATAGAAAGCAGATTGTCAAGATCAAATGACCCCATATCCAGGCCCAGCTGGGCTGCGATCGTCGCGGACTTGCCCCTGTAAGCCTGACCAGTCACTGGCATGTACACTGTAGTGAGATCCTTTTTCACATCGAGTATGACTATCTGACCTTCGAATACTGCGTGCTGCGTAATCTCCATCCGCGTGATGCTGGTACTCCTGTCGGCACTGACCCTGATAGTCATGTTAATAGGGCTCTTGCTGGATGGATCAGAAAACGATGCAACGATGTCAGCCTGAACAGATCGGATCTCCTTGAGCTTCTCCGTTACTCTTGCAGCGATCTCGTCGCCTGTGGGAGCAGCCGATGCGGAGAGGGTAACGGCGGTGGACATCAGTATTGTGAATAGTAATACGAGTATGAGTACTCTTGCGGCTGATTCCGCGTTTCGCCGCCTGGCACGATGATCAAGCTCCAGACATCCCACAGGTAGCTCCCCCAATCACTGCAACTAGAGGACAATATACCACACGCCATAGCTATTATAGGCATCGAGGAAAACCCCTGTCAACAAAGGTTCTGCCTGTTATGACGCCCGATGGGCGGCCATAGTTCCACATCAAGCCCACTTCGCATCGAAGCAACGAGGTTTGCGCGAACCATCTTATTCTCCCTCACGAGCTCCAAAACGAGCTTCTTGACCCTGGCCCTCATGGTGCCGCCCGAATACGGGCAGCAGCTCGGAACAGCCTCTATGCCTGCCCTTTTGACCGCCTTGATGACATCCTTTTCGGATAGGTACATCATGGGGCGGATCACCGTAATGCCGGTGCGCGTCAGGCTAGTCTTCCATGGCAACGCGCAAAGCTTGCCCGCGTACAGGATGTTCATGAGAAACGTCTCTATGGCATCATCTTCATGATGGGCCAGGGCGACCTTGCTGAACCCATGTTCGGATCCGAACCGGTTCATGGCAGCCCTGCGGAAATATGAGCACACAGCGCACGGGTTGGCCTTGCTGCGGCGCTCCTCAATCACCTGCGCGATCTTTGTGGGCACGAGATGATGAGTGATTCCCATGGCGGCGCATGCCTGTCTGATCCGGTCGATGTCGAGCGGGTCGGGAAAGCCTATGTCCACAGTGACCGCTTCGATGTCGAACGGGATGTCGGAGTATGACCGAAGCGTGCTCAGCGCGTATGCCAAGAACATGCTGTCTTTTCCGCCCGATAGGCCGATGAGGATCCGGTCGCCCGGCTCGATCAGGTCATACTCGTAGATGGCACGCCAAAGTTTCGTGTGATACGGCTTGGATAGGCAGTTCATGATCACCGGTTGACCACCCGCCAAATGAAAAGTGGCATGACCTCCGACTTCCGCCGGGCCATGCCGCAAGACATGGAACCTGTATATAAATCTGGCGGAGAGAGGGGGATTCGAACCCCCGCTAGGGTTTCCCCTACTAATGGTTTAGCAAACCATCCCCTTCAGCCGCTTGGGTATCTCTCCGCTAAGGCTGAAACCTATTCACATGACTTTCAATTCTGGCGGAGGGGGTGGGATTCGAACCCACGGCCCATTGCTGAGACACCGGTTTTCAAGACCGGCTCCATAAACCACTCGGACACCCCTCCGGCCCGACGCTAAAGAGAGTATACACCGCACCGTAACGGGCGTCAAGGCAAGACATCCCTGCGAGGCGTGCACGCGTCGACGCTCAGACGTCCCTGCGGCGATCCGCCCGACGGCCCTACTTAGTGATTGCTTCGAGGCCTCCCATGAAGGGACGCAAGCGCTCCGGTATCACGACAGAGCCGTCGGCCTGTTGCCAGTTCTCAAGCAGGGCAGCGATTGTCCGCCCCACGGCCAGCCCGGACCCGTTCAGAGTATGCACGAACTCAGCCTTGGCCCCCGGCGCGGGTCTGAACTTGATGTCGGCGCGGCGAGCCTGGAATGCCTCGAAGTTGCTGCATGACGAGATCTCCACATACCGGTTGTAGCTCGGCATCCACACTTCCAGGTCGTATTTCTTGGCAGCGGAGAATCCCACGTCTCCGGTACACATCATCGTGACACGGTAGGGCAACTCCAGGATCTCCAACACTGACTGTGCATCGGCGACCAGGCTTGCCAACTCGTCATAGGAAGTCTCTGGACGCACGAACTTCACGAGTTCCACCTTGTCGAACTGATGCTGCCGGATCAGGCCCCTCGTGTCGCGCCCGGCTGCGCCCGCCTCTGCACGGAAGCAGGCGGTGTAGGCAACATGTTTCACCGGCAAGCTGGCGCCGTCAAGTATCTCGCCACGGTACATGTTGGTCACGGGAACCTCTGCCGTAGGCACCATGTAGTAGTCAAGTCCTTCGCACTTGAACATGTCATCGGCGAACTTGGGCAGTTGGCCGGTTCCCACCATAGAAGCTGCGTTTACCAGGAACGGAGGGAACACCTCCGTGTAGCCGTGCTCCACAGTGTGCAGGTCGAGCATGAAATTGACCAAAGCCCTGACAAGGCGCGAACCCGCTCCCTTATAGATGGCAAACCGTGCGCCCGTGATCTTGGAAGCGCGCTCGAAATCCAGGATATCCAGGTCGACACCGAGATCCCAGTGAGCCTGGGGCTCGAATCCGAACTGCTTAGGCTTACCCCATCTTCGAATCTCCACATTCTCGCTGTCGTCGCGACCCAGAGGCACCGATTCGTGCGGGATGTTGGGTATGCCCAGAAGCAGCTCGGAGATTGTCGACTCCACCGCAGCTAGTTCCTCGTCAAGTCCACGAATACGCTCAGAGACGCCCTTCATCTCATCTATGATCAGAGACGCGTCGGCGCCCTCGCGCTTGAGGCGCGCAACCTTCTCGGAGGCCTCATTGCGCTGGCGCTTCAACTCCTCCACGTCCACCAAGATCGCCCGACGCTTCTCGTCTGCCGCAAGCAGCTCATCTAGCCCCTCGGTGGATTCTCCCCGGCGGATCAACGAATCCCGTACAACGTCCGGATTTGAGCGAACGAACTTCAGATCAAGCATGTCCCACACTCCCAACTTTGAATGGTCGTCACGACAGTTCGTCACGACAGTCCCGTAATCAAAAAACCCGCCCCTACCGGCGATCACCGCCGGGGGCGGGCCAAATCTCCCGCGTTGCCACCCCGATTGGCCGCCTGGACAAGCATCCGAGGTTCCTTGCCACCGCGCGCTTGTTCTCAGGCGTACCCACTCGTTGCCGCTATCACGGGCGGACCCGACACGGCTTACTCTTGTTCGGCCGGCCGCTCCAGGGCGGATTCACTTGCCTTCACTCACCGGTTCCCACCCGCATCCTCCGACGCCCGCCGCCTGTTCGGCGCTTCCGTTCAAGCGGTCGGAGGGCGCATCCAGCTCTCTGAGGAGAGAAGCGCAAGCTACTGATCCCTTTCATCGCGTTTACACTGTTACAGGGCTGCGGTTTACGAATGCCCCAATGCAGCCCCTTACCTCTTATCTATGGTATCATCCAGTCATGGAAAGTCAAGTACCTGATTGCGGTACTACGGTTTTCCATACGGTCGGGCCAGTCCCTGCTGATCGGCACTTTGGCGGCCTAAACCTTGCAGCTCTGAGGCAGAGCTGTTCCATCCTGTTCGTTTTCGAATAGGTTT
>DAOPWT010000028.1:0-15572 GCA_035351775.1 Bacillota bacterium
GGTCTAATTCGGCGTGCCTGTTCTGCCTGGAGTGAGGCGCGGCACCCGATCTGGCATGTGGCATGTGGCGTCTGGCATGTGGCATGTGGCATGTGGCGTCGGAGGGTGGGTCCGCTGCCAATTACAGGTTTTTGTATGCATCGGGGCGATTTCCGGAAAGTTTCTTCAGCCTGCGTGCAGAAAATCTCCGCGAGCGGCCACGAATTCCCATATAAGCCCATCGAGCATCATGAAACTGCCAGACCGGGATGGGGCCAACACGTGCTCACAGGTAATATGAGGGACGGTAAGGAATACAACTTAAGATATGCCCGATAACTCCAGACATAAATACCCATCGTGTCGGCTGAACTGACTTTCCCACGCGAGAATCGGCTTGAAGGGAAATTTTCGGCCGCGATACGGCGGGAAATTTCCGCGGATAGGCCTTTGCCATTCAAAAACCTGTAATTACCTCCTCACAACACGGGAGGAGCTCAGCTTGTGGCTTCCGATCACCCTCGGGCTGCTCTCAAGCCGACCCCGACCCTGACTCCGCCCCTGACCCCGATCGCTCGCGCGACACACTCGGCTGCGAAATCCCAGCCAGGACGCATGGGCCGCAATGATCGGCGTCGGAATCGTACGGCTCGATCCAGTCGCCGACGATCACAGGGTAATCCGCATGCATGTCTCGCTGCGGCGGCATGTGTGGCACATGCTGAACACTCTGAGCCTCTCAGGGAGCGTCACGGCCAGCGGAAGAATGAGGGAGACGGACTTTATGGGGATCATCAACAGTGAGTCTGTCAGGGTCACGCCGATGGACTGTGCGCCTAGCAGCGAGAAAAGTGCCTTCTGGGCTTCAATCGGGACGGCCTGGCATCCGGGCGATACGCGGGGGCCGAGCTCGAGGCCGATCGCGCTGGCGCGGGTTGCGCACTCGCGCTGAAAGCAGATAGAGGCGTTTCGGATCATCATAGTGCCGACGGCATCGAGAGTAATGGCCAAGAGTGGGTCGTTGCCGTCGAAGGCCGATCTGACCGCTTGTTCAAGGCGGGGGCCGAGGGTGATTATGGCAGCGATGATTCGGTCGACGCCCTCGAAGAGGGGACTGTCGCACGGGATGATTGTGTGACCATCGACAGCAATCCCGTCGGCGACCAGGCTATCGATGCCATACTCCGCCGCTATCAGGCGGCATCGCACGAGCCCTCCTGCTATAATGCTGTTCGCTGTGTCGATGGATTCTAGGGTTGAGCGGATCACGTCCGCGCCCGCAGGCGCTGTGTTCACTCCGAGGGCCTCCAGTATCTGGGCGGACGGGACCAACTCAGCAGGCAGGTCTACTGCTCGCGGTTGGTCGATTACCTTGCGCGTTTCCTTTCGCATCTCTCTCCTCATCTCCGCGTTCTCCGTAAGCGTTCGCAGTATTCACGCAAGAAGCATGGAGTCTGCGAAAACCTGCATGAACCTGGGGTCAGCTCCCAGCTCTACGTGCTCAATGATGCGGGCGAGGCGACGGGCTTCGCGGTATGCGTCGCAGCTTGCGACAGCCAGGGCAGCACCCTCGCCTGCGGCGTTTCCGAGCGCGGTGATGCGGGCCTGCGGCGCGCCGGGAAGGAGGCCAATGGCCTGCGCAGCATCTGTGTCGAGGTAGGTTCCGAAGGCGCCTGCCAGCACGATCTGCTCGATGTCGGCGGCGCGGATACCGGCCTTAGCAATCAGCGCCTCTGCTCCGGCTCTGATAGCGGCCTTCGCGAGTTGCAGTTCGCGTATGTCGCGCTGGGTGAGGGCGACGCGCGCAGGGGCAATGCCGTGAGGGAGCGCAACGTCACCCGGGTCCCGGACGATGAACTCGATGCCGCCTGGGCCAGGGTCAGTGGCGATGCGCCGGGCGAGCGGGCTTTCAGGATCGATGGCTTCGGGCTCGAACGCGCCGGCCTCGGATACGAGCCCCGCCCGTCGCAACGCGGCCACCAGGCTGATCAACCCGGATCCGCATATCCCGTGCGGCTCGATGTTGCCTATCACGTGGATCTCTATGTCGCCGTGGGGCGGGGGCCCGGCGAAACCGACCCAATCGATAGCGCCCTGGGCAGCTATCGTCCCGTATGATATGTTGACGCCCTCAAATGCGGGCCCTGCAGCTGCGGAGCATGCGAGAATCCTGCCATTTGCGGCGAGCAGTATCTCGCCGTTGGTGCCGATGTCTATCGCCAGGGTGGGGCGGGAGCACTCATCCATACCAGCTACGAGCGCAACCGCCAGCGCGTCGGAGCCCACGAACCCAGCTATGTTCGGCAGGAAGAAGAAACCCGCTTCCGGGTTGACTGATGTCAGGCCGGCGCTTAAAGCCGACATAACTCCCGTGTCGAGGACCGAAGCCGCATAGGGGATTCTGCCAAGCCCGCCGGCGGGGATGCCCAGAAACAAATGGTGCATGCAGGTGTTCCCAACGGCGCCCACCCATTTCACATCATCGCCGGATACGCCGGAGCGTTGCAGCAGCACGCGCACAAGGTCATCGGCTGCCTGTGTCGCCTCGCGCCTGAGTGTTTCGGGCCCGCCCGGGGTTTCGGAAAAAGCGATGCGAGATATCAGGTCTGCACCGTGCGCGGCCTGGGGGTTGAGCGCACCTGCGGCGTCTTCTATCAGTCCCGTATTGCTGTCCACGAGATACGCCACGAGGGTGGTGGTGCCGATATCCAGAGCCACTGCGAGATCTGCAGGTTGGCGATGAAGCTGGGAACAGGGCCGAGGCTGCTGCTGCGGTTCGCGCTCTGACAGGCGGGAGCGGGCTGGGCCGAAGCCCCGCGTTTGCAGGAGGATGTTGGCGGAACCGGCGATATCGCGCCAGGCGTCGCTGGGCCCGGGGCCGGCGGCCTGTATTGTGACATCGCCTGCGATGCGAGCCTGGCAGGCCAGCCTGACGCCTGCTGCGAGCTCGTCGGGGGATAGGTGATCGCGCTCGGCGTCTGCTGGAGCCGTGAGTTCGCCCCGAGCGATGATACGGCATTTGCCGCATATGCCGCGCCCGGCGCAGGGCGCGTAGAGGCTCTCGCCGGCGCGCCTCATCGCATCCAGGACAGTCTCGTCCGCATTGGCCTGGATTGATGGGGTATTCGCATCCGTGCCGCGCGCGGGCATCGTCAATCTGAAATGCCCAGTCACCGTCTTCCCTCACTCATGAAAGCATCGATATTCTCGTGGGGTGTCTCGTACGGGAGGTCGCACCCGGTGCTCAGTATGAAACTGTCGCACTGTGCCATCGAATCGAGCAGCCTGCGCGTGGCGCAGGCGACTTCCTGCGGCGATTGCTGCACCATGATGCCTACGGGGTCGATGTTGCCGATCAATATCACTTCAGGGTCTACTCGGCTCGCCGCAGCCCGGAGATCCACTGGCGAATCCAGGCTTAGAGCGCAGGCGCCGGTGGCACACATCTCGCGCAGGATGTGTGACGTGTCGCCGCAGATATGCAACACTGCGTCTCCGGCCGCACCTGGGCTGGCAATCACCTCTCGAACGTACGCTCCGCAGAACTCGGCGAAGGCCTGAGGCGAGAGGAAGGTGGCGGTAGGTTCGAGGATCACGATGATGTCGGCCCCGGCTTCGGTGAGCGCGCGGGAGTACCGGATGCATATATCTGTGCAGAAGTGGACCGTCTGGTGCACTAGGTCCGGATCGGTTATGGTGGCCATGGCGATATCGCTCGCACCCATGAGCAGTCCTGCTAAGGTGAAGGGGCCCGTGACGTAGGCTGCGCGGGGAATAGATATGGACCGGCTCAACAGCTCCATGGTCCTTATGTACGAGCGGATGCGGGCGTCCTCTAAGGGGTCCACCACGCGCAGACGCTCGAGATCGTCGGCTTGTTTCACAGGGTGCTCCTCTACAGTGGGCGATTCGAACAGGGGATACCTGACCGAAAGGCCCAGCGCCCCGGCCTCGAGCGACAGGTCCATCATGAAGAAGGCTACATCCGGGGTGAACCGTTCGACTATTCTCGATATGGTGGCCGCATGCAGCGCGGGGTTGAACTCGTTCTGCTTAAGAGACGAGCCTGTGAGGCGTGCGCCTGGGTAGCCCAGCAGAGGGGCGACTAGTCGGCGCGGGGACGACTTCACTAGTGCGTCAAGTCTCAATGTCATGACCTCCCGCACTTCTCAGGCGCCGATCAGCGCCCGCCCGATTTCCACTGCGGTAGTGGCGTCGGGAGCATAGCCATCGGCGCGGATCTCCTCGGCGTACCTTGCGGTGACGGGGGCGCCGCCCACCATCACACGGACCTGGCCCCTGACGCCGGCCTGCTCGAGGGCATCTATGGTGCTCTTCATCGCCGGCATGGTCGTGGTGAGAAGGGCCGACAGGCCCAGAAGATCAGGCTCTTCGCGGCGGACGGCGTCCACAAACGCAGCCGGCGTCACGTCTACGCCCAGGTCGACTACGTGGAATCCGGCGCCTTCATACATCATCCTGACAAGGTTCTTGCCAATGTCGTGAAGATCGCCCTTTACTGTGCCGATCACGATCTTGCCGGCGGGCGGCGCTCCGGTCTGTACCAGGGTCGGCTTGATCACTTCAAGGCCGGCGGTCATGGCCCTGGCAGCTACCATGACTTCAGGGACGTAGACTTCGTTTCTCTTGAACTTCTCCCCCACGATGGCCATGGCGGAAACCAGGCCTTCGCTCAGGATCTCGGCGGCGTCGCAGCCTCCTGCCAGCGCCCTCTCGGCCTCTTCCCTGACCTTTGAGGCCTGCCCGCGCTGAAGAGCGTCTCGCATTTCACCATAGTCGAACAATGCTATTACCTCCCATCTGGTACCCATTCTAGCAGTCGCGAGAGGGGAGTCCATGTACTGTACTGCGGTTTCCTGCACTATCCTGCTGTTATCGCCCGCTGACGGTAGTCGCTGGGCGAGATGCCCTCAGCCCGCTTGAAACTCCTGCTGAAGTGGGCTGGATCCGCAAAGCCGACCTGTTCCGACACCCGCGCTACGCTAGTATCGGGCGAGGCAAGCAGGCGCTTGGCTTCGTCTAGCCGTGCTCTCGACAGGTAGCGCATGATCGACATCCCTGTCTCTGCTTTGAACAGATGGCTGAGGCGGGATGGGCTCATATGAACGTGCGCGGCGATGTCGGTCACGGATAGCCTGGCATCAAGATTCGCATGTATGAAGCAGATGCACTCGCGAACCAGTCCCGAACGGGACTGGGGCGCGTTCGCTACTCCGTCGAGGAACTTATCGAGCACACCCACGATCCACAAGCAGATATCCTCGAAGGCATCCAGCCGTGAGAGTGCCTGGACGGCCTCGTAATTGAGACCCAGTATCAGCTGGGGCTCGGCGCCGGCCTCGACTGCTGCGCGTGAGAGGAAGACGGCGAGCTCCAAAAGACGCGCTTTGATGATGTCGAGGCGGGTTGGATCTGTGAGGAAGATGTCGGCAAGCAGCTCGTTGAGTATCCGTTTGGCCTCAGCGCGGCGACCGGACCGCACTGTGCTCATCAGTTCGCGCTCCTGCCGGGGTGAGCACATGTTGCGCGCAGGTGGCCCGGCGCTCAGTTCCTTTTCGAGACGCTTGCGCTCCTGGATCGCCTCGCCCAGCAGACGCTGCTGTCGGTATATCTCGTTGCGCTGCTTGAGGACGAGGTCCCCTGATTGGACTATGTATGTCGCCATGGCAGAAAGCAACTCCGCAGCCGACTGCACCCGCCTCGGCGAGACCTGCTCCAGTTGGGGCACGGCCGATCGGATTTGGCTTCGGCAGATGCCCAGATCATGTGTGCGCTGCATGACTTCATCGACGAAGAGGTCGTCTGAATCCCACATGATGACCTGGCCGCACAGGATAGAGCCCAGAAGCTCGCTGCCTGCCATAAGCGGCGCCGCCCAGCATATGAGGCCTGCATGACATTGAAATATACATGGTTCGCCTATGGAGGAGGCCTGTTGCGCGGCTCGCGCATACGATTGGGCGCAGCGACACTGCCCTTCGATTGAGGTCCGTACCAGGGCGCACAGAGAGCAGTCCTCCCATGCGGTGGGCGCGAGGGCCGAGTCGCCGTCTGGAGACACTACTCGGGCCGCGATGCCTGTTGCTTCTTTGAAGGAGCGCAGGACATGGGAGAGCGCGCCGTCTGCGACGATTTCGTGTAGACTGGTCACTCTGCCATCGCCTCCGCTTCCGTCTCACACACATTGACATGAGGACAAGCAGATCAGTAGAATAGTGGTAGATAGCGTCACTACTACTATATCACATGCGCATATGACATGCGCGGAGGCAGTGATCAAGTGGGAGAACTCGTAAACACTCTGCAGGACATGGGCCTTTCGATGAATGAAGCCAAGGCATACCAGGCGCTGCTCAGGCATGGCCCGGCAAACGGATACGAAATCAGCAAGAGGTCGGGGATCACAAGGTCCGTGATATATGGCGTGCTCGACCGCCTGGCGGATAAGGGGTACGCGCTGGCCGTGGACTCGGATCCGGTGATCTACGCTCCTCTTCCCCCAGCTCAGCTCGTCAAGAGATACCGTGAGACGTATGAGTCGAACATTGAACGGCTCGAGTCCGGGCTCAGGAATGTCGCCTCGGGGTTGGACGCTGAGAACTACATTCTGGGGGTTGCGGGATACGACGACACCATGCGCAAGGCTCGCGAGCTGATCAGCGGGGCGGAGCGCGAGGTCGTGGTGTCGGCCTGGGGCAGCGACTGCGCTCCGCTCCGGGATGAGCTGAAGGCGGCTGAGCAGGCCGGGCGAACGGTGATCCTGTTCTGTCATTCGAAGGTGCCGTTTCGGGTGGGCACGATCTACGAGTACGGCCTGGATGAGGCGATAATCAGGCAGAAGTGGCCCACCAGGCGCATAATGGTCGCCGCCGACTGCCGTACAGCTCTGATCGGCGATATCCGGCCAGACGCGGACCTCGGCATAGTCACGTCAAATCCGATGATTGTGCAGATGGCCGTGGAGCACGTCATCTTGGACATCCTTCACCTGGCTCAGCTGAAAGAGGGTATCGGCGATCTGCCGGAGAGAATCAAGACCGGCGACGACTACCGCAGGATCATCGAGGAACAACACCGTATGCTCGGCCTGGGCGCAGAGCCGTTGCCGACGCCGATGCCGGCAAGTGATGGCGGGATGGTGGGCTGACGGGATGGCGGGATAACGCCTTGACATTTCCAATTGATGCAGTAGAATGTAATCGAATACATTGACCCTGACCAGCGTTGCATTGGTGGACGGCCGGAGGCGGGAGGCTGCGAGATGAACCTCAAAGATATCGCCAGAATCGCCGGTGTATCCACTGCCACGGTGTCGAGGGTTATCAACCGCAGTGGTCCGGTGTCTGCCAAGACTGCCCGAAAGGTCCTCAGGGTCATAGAGGAAAGCGGCTATGTGCCCGACACGATCGCGAAGAGCCTACGCATGGGGCAGACCAAGACTGTGGGGTTTGTGGTACCCGACATCTCGAACCCGTTCTTCCCTGAAGTCCTAAACGGGGCCGAAGCAGTGTGCGCCGACTATGGCTACACCATCATCCTTGGCAATACCAACGAGGATGTTGCCTGTGAGGCCAAGGTTGTTCGCAGCCTGAGGCAACAGAGGGCCGACGGCCTCTTGATGATACTGGTAGATGAATCAGGAGGCACTCTGAGGCAGGCGCTCGCCGGAGCTGACGCGGATCTTCCCATCGTCTTCATAGACAGGCACATTGAAGGATTCCTGTACGACTCAGTGATAATCGACAATGAGGCCGGCACCTCGCAGGCGACCCGGTACCTGCTTGAGCTGGGCCACACCAAGATAGCCATTATCCATGGGCCGACTACCACCACGCCGGGTGTTGGACGACTCCGGGGCTACGAGCACGCCATGCAGGCCGCGGGCGTTCCGGTAAACCCTGAATACGTGCTTCTGGGCGACTTCAGAACAGAGTCCGGGTACCGGCTTGCCAAGCAGCTGATGTGTATGTCGGATCCCCCCACCGCCATCATCGGCGGCAACAACTTGATGACCATGGGCATCTTCCGGTGCCTTAAGGACATGGACGTGCCCGTACCAGACCAGGTATCGCTGATCGGGTTCGACGACTTCCAGCTTGCTGGGTATCTCAGCCCGCCCCTTACTGTGGTGGATAGACCCATGTCCGATATGGGGCGACTGGCTGCTGATCTTCTGTTTTCGCGTATCGAAAAACGGGATGTGGGGCCTGTTCGAAGAGTGGTTCTGCCCACAGCGCTCGAGGTGAGAGGCTCCTGTCGGCGTCTCAACGATCGATGATGGTCAATGGTAGATGATTCATGCATCGGGGGTGAGGGCTTCTTGATAGCTGCTCGTGTAGTCGGGACTGTGGTCTGCACACGCAAAGACGAGCGACTGGTCGGATCAAAGCTTCTCGTTGTGCAGCCGGTCAATGTGCTTGACTTGTCGGCAGACGGCAAGCCTCTTGTGGCAGTGGACAGTGTGGGGGCGGGCCAGGACGAGATCGTGCTGGTTGTGTCGGGCAGTTCTGCCCGGCAGACATCGCGAACTCAGAATACTCCTACAGACGCTACCATAATGGCCATTGTAGACTCCATAGAGGTTCGGGGCGAGTGGATTTTCCGCAAGGGATTCTCGGAAGGAAGGGGGTAGAACTGGATGAAGGTTGTGATCGCCTCCGACCATGGAGGATATCAGCTGAAGGAAGAGCTGAAGGCCTTCATCGCCGAGCTCGGCCACGAAGTGGCGGATTATGGCGCCCATACCCAGGATCCAGTGGACTATCCCGACTTTGCCTTTCTCGTTGCTGAAGCGGTGGCAGCAGGAGCTGCAGACCGAGGAGTCATGATAGACGGTATAGGCGCGGCGTCTGCAATAGTGGCGAACAAGGTCCCCGGAATTAGGGCAGCCAGCTGCAGTGATACGTTCACGGCCGCGATGAGCCGAGCCCACAATGATGCCAATGTCCTGACACTGGGCGCCAGAGTCATAGGCTCAGGGCTGGCCCGGGAGATAGTCAAGGTGTGGCTTGCCGCCGAGTTCGAGGGCGGAAGGCACATGCGAAGGGTGTCTAAGGTGCTGGATTTTGAGGCCAGGTACCTTGGCCCGCGGAGGTGATGCCTGATTGTACACAGCTAGAGTCATCGGGCATGTGGTAGCGACTGAGAAGGATGCGAGCCTTGCAGGCGCGAAACTCCTCATAGTTGTGCAAGTCGACTCGGCAGGTAACACTATAGGTAAACCGCACGTAGCAGTGGACACAATCGGCGCCGGAGCAGATGAGTGTGTCACTATCGTTCGCGGCCGGGAAGCCAGCATGCCTCTGCCGATTCCCATAGCGCCGGTGGATGCCGCAGCTGTCGGGATCGTGGATTCGATGGCGCGCACTGTGCGAGGTGTAAAGCAGTGAATCTGGCGAAGGTAGTGGGAACCATAGTCGCCACCCAGAAGAACCCCAGTTTCGCCGGGTGTAAGCTGCTGATATGCGATGTGTGTACTCCTGACGGGGCCCTTTCGGGGTCTGAGGTTGTGGCCATCGACACCGTCGGCGCCGGCGAGGGTGATTACGTTCTCATAGTCTCCGAGGGCAATTCGTCACGACAGGCCATGGGCAATAAGGACGCCCCCATCGACTCGACTGTTGTCGGAATCGTAGATAGAGTGGACACCTGCAGCAGCACGCTGGTGGTTCTGTAGGCCGTGCAGGTTTGAAACAGGGCGCCTTGCGTGTGGTTTGCTTTCTTTGGAGGTGCTTGGGGTTGGATCTGGATGAGCTAATAGCACGTATCACGCGGGAAATGCTGCCTACCCTTTCGGAGGCGCCCGGGGCCGGACTGGGAGGGAATGCCGGGGCTGACGGCTTTGCAGGCGGTGCCGGGGCGCGCCGCTCTGCTGTGAACGAGGCCTGCCAGGGAGCGGTGGGCGATTGCGCCGGGTGCGGCATGTGCGCGGGACTGAACGCGGCGGCTGTGGGGCAGGTGGTGAGCGCCGGGGCGGAGAGGATCAGCGCCCATCCGGGCACGCCCGAGATCCACCGCGATCTGGCAGGGATGATAGATCACACTCTGCTCAAGGCCGACGCGACGGAGGCGCAAGTGAGGAAGCTGTGCGACGAGGCGCTCAAGTATGAGTTTGCATCGGTGTGCGTCAATCCCACCAATGTGGCGCTTGCAGCCAGTATTCTGAGAGGCTCTTCAGTGCGCGTCTGCACGGTCATCGGGTTTCCTCTTGGAGCCACCACGCCGACGGCCAAGGCGATGGAAACACGAGACGCGCTGGCCAACGGAGCTCAGGAAGTGGACATGGTCATCAACGTAGGTGCGCTCAAGTCGGGCAACTACGATGCGGTCAAGCGCGATGTACATGCCGTGGTGGACGCTGCGGCCGGACAAGCCATCGTCAAGGTGATACTGGAGACGGCATTGCTGTCTGACGAAGAGAAGATTAAGGCCTGCCTGATTGCGAAGTACGCCGGAGCAGATTTTGTGAAGACGTCTACCGGGTTCGGGCCCGGCGGCGCCACCGTGAGCGATGTGGCTCTCATGCGCCGCACTGTCGGCAGCAATATGGGGGTCAAGGCGTCGGGGGGAATACGCGACCTAGACACAGCGCAGAAGATGGTCGCTGCCGGTGCTACCAGGATCGGAGCTAGTGCCAGTGTGGCTATTGTGAAAGCCGCTGCGCACGACTGAAGGGGGGTGGATAGCATCTCCGCTTCCGAAGTGGAAAAGCTCATACGGAAGGCGAGCGCGGCCCAGGCGGGGCTATCGGACTTTTCGCAGCAGGATGTGGACCGTGTGTGCGAGCGCATGGCCCGACTGGGCTTTGAAAGTGCCAACAAGCTCGCCATTATGGCAGTTGAAGAGACTGGCATCGGAATTGTGCGAGATAAGGTGGTCAAGAACGAATTCGCCACTCGCACTGTGTGGAACCATATTAAGAATCTTCGCACAGTGGGATTCATCGCTGACGATCCGGCGCGCCGTGTATCGGAGATCGCTGTTCCGCTGGGAGTCATTGCGGGGCTCCTGCCTACTACCAACCCTACGTCTACGGCCATGTTTAAGGCCCTGATCGCGGTGAAGTCCAGGAATAGCATCATATTCAGTCCTCATCCGCGCGCGGCGAGTTGTTCGATGGAGGCGGCCCGGATAATGAATGCCGCCGCAGTCGAGGCAGGCGCCCCCGACGGGCTGGTGAGCTGCATCGAAACAGTCACTATGGAGGCGACAGACGCACTGATCCATCACAAGCTGGTGGCCGCCATTTTGGCCACAGGCGGCACGGGGATGGTGCGGGCGGCCTACAGCTCCGGCAAGCCGGCGTTCGGCGTGGGGCCCGGCAACGTCCCGGCCTTCATTGAGCGCACGGCGAACGTGCGCCAGGCCGTGGCCGACATCCTGGCGAGTAAGGCTTTCGATAACGGCACCATATGCGCGTCGGAGCAGGCTATAGTGACTGAAGGCGCGATCGAGGAAGAGGTGCTGGGCGAGCTTCGGGCTCAGGGTGCGTATCTGTGCGATGCGCGGGAGCAGGCGGCGTTGGAGGCAGTGGTCATCAGGCCCGGCGGCGGTGTCAACCCCGATGTAGTGGGCAAAGGCGCGCCATACATAGCCGGGCGTGCGGGGATACGTGTTCCCGAGGGGGTCAGGGCGCTCGTGGCACGGTACACAGGCGTCGGGCCGGAGTATCCGCTGTCTGCCGAAAAACTCTGCCCGGTGCTGGCCTTCTATGTCGAAAGGAACTGGGAGGACGCGTGTGGGCGCTGCATCGAGCTGGCTAGCTATGGCGGCCTCGGCCATTCGCTTGTCATTCACTCGGGCAATCAGGCTGTTATACGCGAGTTCGCTCTCCGAAAGCCTGTCAACAGGATACTGGTGAATACGCCTTCATCGCAGGGGGCGATCGGCCTCACGACCGGCCTGGATCCATCGCTCACACTGGGGTGCGGTTCATGGGGCGGGAACATAACGTCCGACAACGTTGGCCCGCTGCATCTGATCAACAGGAAACGACTTGCCTACCATCTGGGCGGCATGTTGGTGACGCCGGAGTACGGCGCCGCGGGGCGGGGCAATGGCCGCCCGCAGCTTACCGAGCGCGAGCGAGAGGTGCTCAATAGCCTTGACGATGCTGCCATCGTCCGGCTTGTCGACGCCGCTCTGTCTGATATGGTCTAGCAAGCAAGACTAATAGCCCCGGGCCGTGAGGCTCGGGCGGGTCAGGAGGAAGAGCAATGGATATTGCACTGGGAATGATCGAAACCCGCGGCCTGGTTGGTTCTATCGAGGCGGCTGACGCCATGGTCAAGGCCGCCAACGTGAGGCTCATCGGTAAGGAGCACGTCGGAGGGGGCTTTGTCACCGTAATGGTCCGTGGAGATGTGGGCGCGGTCAAAGCCGCAGTGGAGGCGGGAGCGGCAGCTGCTGCCAAAGTCGGCGAGCTGAAGTCAGTCCACGTGATTCCGAGGCCGCATTCGGATGTGGAGATGATCCTGCCGAACCAGGGATGCCGCCCGGACGAGAAGTAAGGGCCGGGTACGGAGGCAGTGCTCATGGCGGGCGAGGTGAGTCGGGGAGCGGGCAGGCGTGTTGACTGGACACTGTTGCGTGCTGCTCCGGTGCCCATTGGCGTATCTGCAAGGCATGTCCATCTGTCGGCTGAGCACGTGGCTGCCCTGTTTGGGCCGGGGCATGAGCTTGCGCCGCGCAACCCGCTTTCACAGCCGGGGCAGTTTGCCGCAGAGGAGACGCTGGTCGTGGCTGGGCCTCGCGGTGCGCTTGAGCACGTTCGGGTGCTCGGGCCGGCGCGAGGCAAGAGTCAGGTGGAGCTGGCGACCACCGACTGTTTTGCCATAGGGATTCCGGTGGCGGTGCGGGATTCCGGCGATGTCGCCGGTTCGCCGGGCGTCGTGCTGATAGGCCCTCTGGGCTCGGTCGCGCTGCCTGAAGGCGCGATTGTAGCGGCGCGCCATCTACACATGACCGCACTGGACGCGCGGCATCTGGGCATCGCCGATGGGGACTTGGTGGCCGTGATTGCAGGCGCCGGCAGGCGGGCAGCGATGTTCGATCAGGTGGTGTGCCGGGTGAGTGATTCATACCGCCTGGAGCTTCACCTAGACACGGACGAAGCCAACGCGGCCGGGTGCCGGGGCGGAGACATGGCGTGGATTGTGGACATGGGCGGGGCGGACCGGGCGGACCGTGCGGACCGGGCGGCTGAGCCTGTGCCTGCAGGGGCCACAGCCGGCGCGCCCGTATCTGTGACGGCTTCTGCGGGCACGTCAATCGATCTGACGGCTCGGATCGTGATCACTGAGGAAGACGTGCTCGCGGCCGCTCGATCTCAGCCGAGGCGGGCTATTGTCGCGTCGGTCGGCGTGATTGTCACGCCGCTCGCTCGTGATGCGATCAGACGAACCGGGGTGGAGCTGATGATCGAGTGAGCCAGGTGAGCGCGCGCGCGACGTATGCCGACAGAATCGAAGCGGCCGGGGTGGTGGGGGCCGGAGGAGCGGGTTTCCCTACGCACATTAAGGCACGCGGCGAAGCCGACACGGTCATCGCCAATGGGGTAGAGTGCGAGCCTGTACTTGGGAAGGACAAGGCTATCATGAGGGCTCACCCTGATGATGTGGTAGCGGGGCTTGCAGTGATGATGCAGTGTGTGGGGGCGTGTGCGGGCGTCATCGCGATCAAACGCAAGAACAGCAGGGAAGTTGACGCCATGAGAGGCGCGGCGAGAGGCTATGCCAATATCACCGTGGCCGAGGTGGGCGACTACTACCCTGCAGGCGATGAGCATGTACTGGTGTATGAGCTTCTCGGTCGGGTAGTGCCTGCGGGTGGGATTCCGCTTCAGGCGGGGGCAGTGGTGAGCAATGTGGAAACCTTGCTCAATGTGGCGAATGCTGTGCGCGATGGATCGCCTGTGACGCACAAGTATCTGACAGTGGCGGGGGAGGTCTGGCGGCCAGGCACGTTCAGAGTGCCGGTTGGAACCAGCCTGGCTCAGCTCGTCGAGGCCGCCGGAGGAGTGCGAGAATCTCTTGGGGGACGCTTCGAAGTCCTTCTGGATGGACCCATGATGGGCCGGGCTCTGCCGCCCGGTCAGGATCTGGGCGCGGTGCTGGTTACGAAGACGATGTCGGGAGTGATACTCCTGCGGTCGGGGCATCCCTTGATCGTCGGGCGAAGGCAGTCCATGGAGCACCAGGTGAGGCTGGCGCGCTCTGCATGCGTGCAGTGCACTCATTGCACAGACATGTGCCCGCGCCATCTGCTCGGCCGTCCCCTTCGTCCGCATCTCGTCATGAGGAACCTTGGCTACATGCAGCCGAGGCTGCCGGAGGATCTGGACCGCCATCCGGAGCTCATGACCGCGGCTCTCTGTTCAGAGTGCGGGGTGTGCAATCTGGTCTGCCCGATGGGGCTCACGCCGGGCCACATAAATGCCGTCATAAAGCGAGCCATGGCCGAGGCGCGGCTCAAGTGGACCGGGCAGGCGGGCGGGGAGGTCGTACATCCGGCAAGGCCGGGTAGGCTGATGCCTTCGTCCCGTATCGTGTCGAGGTTGGGCCTTGTGGGATATGCGCCCGCGTGCGAGGAGCTGGTTGAGTTATGAATGCAATTGGAGTGGTTGAGCTCATCAGCATTGCGCGCGGGTACGCGGCGGCCGACGCGATGCTCAAGGCGGCGAATGTGCAGCTTCATGCGGCCAAGCCCGTGTGCCCGGGCAAGTACGCGATACTGGTGTACGGAGGCGTGGCCGATGTGCAGAGCTCTGTGGAGGCCGGGGTGGAGGCAGGAGGCCAGTTCGTCGTCGACCAGCTCGTGATCGCCAACATACATCCGTCGGTGTGGCCTGCAGTGACAGGGGTCTTGGCGCCGCCCCGAATCCGGGCACTGGGCATCATTGAAACATACTCCATCGCCTCAACGGTACTCGCGGCCGACGCTGCGGTGAAGGCCGCCGGCGTCGAGCTGGTCGAAGTGAGGCTCGCCCTTGGCCTGGGCGGCAAGGCTTTTGCGACTGTGACGGGCGAGGTGAGCGATGTCGCGGCGGCTGTGGAAGCAGCGACCGAGCTGGCGAGCGCCCGGGGCATGCTCACCGAGGCGGTAGTGATCCCGGCTCCTGCCGCGGGCCTTGCGGAGTTCACCATATGATGGTTGGAGGTGTGGACATGTCTGCTCCTCTCTTGATCACTCTGGCAGAGCTTGCCGCTACGAAGGCGGGCCACTGCATGACGGTTCCAAAAGGGTCGATAATCACTCCTGCCGCGAGGGATTACGCCAGTGAACAAGGGATATGTATAGTATCCGAGGAGGGTCTCGTCATCGTTCAGGGCCGCCTCGGCGCACATGAAGATGACGCCAACCGGATCGTAAGGAGCATCCTGAGGGAGCTCCAGCGTGAGCTCGGTCGCACTCCGACGAGGGATGAGGCCACCGGGTTCGTCCGCGCGGTGATCGAACGGGCGCGCCAGGCAACGCTGGGCGTGATTGACAATTGAAAGGAGAACGCATTGTGGCGACGATGGGAGCCATTGAGGCTATCAAAGGCCGGCGTTCTGTGCGACGGTACTTGCCGG
>DAOPWT010000028.1:15672-17088 GCA_035351775.1 Bacillota bacterium
ATGGGAGCCATTGAGGCTATCAAAGGCCGGCGTTCTGTGCGACGGTACTTGCCGGATCCTGTGCCCAGGGAGATAATCGAGGACATAGTTGACTGCGGCAGGCTGGCGCCGTCAGCCCGCAATGATCAGCCGTGGGAATTTGTGGTTGTGACCGACCGGACGGTGAGGGAGGAGATCGCCGCCGCTGCTACATACGGCAAGTGCATTGCGGACGCGCCCGTGTGCGTGCTGGCATTTGCCAGGCAAACGCCCAGGCACACAGAGGATACCTGTGCCGCGGTGGAGAATATGCTCATTGCCGCCTATGCGCATGGGCTTGGAAGCTGCTGGATAGCAGGGGAGAATGCTCCGTATGAGAAGGAGATTGCCAGGATATGCAGAGCGCCGAACGGGCTTCGTCTGGTTGCGTTGTTCCCTCTGGGATATGCGAATGAGAAGCCTAGGCCGAACAAGCGCGACTTGGAAGAGATACTCCACTGGGAGAAGTTTTAGGCAGCGGGCAACGCGCCTTGCTGCATTCGCCGCGCTCATTCTGGCGGCCGCGACCGGGATCGCCGCCGCCGTTGTTCTTCTTGAGCTGCGCATGCCTGCCCGCCTTGGGTCGGCCCTCTCCGGCGCCGAACTCGACGATGCCGCAGTGGCCGATCTGTGTGTCTATATACAGAAATGCTCACACCTGGGGGCGCCGGACCTTCCTGCTCAGCGTGTACAGTCGCTCGTGGCGCGAAAAGCCTCGCGAGCGCTTGATGCGGAGGCGCCGGCGGCGAGCCCATCCCGGGCCGGCCTGGCACGGGAAGCGCATCAGATGGTTCTTTCCGAGAACGGCGGGGAGTGGAAGTCGGATTTCCACCGGAGCAGACTTGAGAGGATCGCGCGCGTGCTGGCGATGGCTGCAGGCGACAAGCCTGAGTCCTACAGGCTAACCCTTCTCGACACTACTCGGACTAATGCGGTGTCGACTGCAGATGGACGCATCTACGTCACGCGTGGCCTGGTTACTACTTCCACAGATGACGAAATCGCTGCGGTGCTTGCCCACGAGATGCACCACATACGCTCGGGGCACTGGTACAGCTGGTGGCTGCCTGACGCGCAGAGTGCAGGCGATGAGAACGATAATGGCGACGGAGACGGGGAGGGCGCAGAGCCCGATCCGGTGTACGAGGCCGCCTGCGCGTTGGCGGATCTGGGCGTGGACGCACTGTCGGGTGCGGCTACCACATCGTACGCACAGGAGTTCGAGGCGGATGCGCGGGGGGTGTTGCTGGCGTCCATGTGCGGCTACGAGGGTCGCCAGATGTACAGCGTGCTCACGCGCCTTCCGAGCATGCCGGTTACCAGCCATCCCAGCGTGGCCCACAGGATCGCAGGCGTCGCAAAGGCTCTGGACGCCATGGAAGATCCCGAGTGGATATC
>DAOPWT010000028.1:17188-18420 GCA_035351775.1 Bacillota bacterium
GGATTTGTGCGTGCAACCGCAGGCAGACCGGGTGTGGTGTGCGGCAGGATATGGCTGATCCGGCGCCTTTGCGTGTGGGAGACGGTGGCGGCCCAAGTCCTTCCGGGAACGCGGTTTGTGGCGCCCGAATGGCAAAAGTTCAAAGACGAACTGGGCGAGGCGGCTGCAGCAGGGCCCAAAGATGCAGACGGGGGTGTTCTGAGGGCAGCCCAGATGTGGAGAGACACCGCCGTGAGCGATTTCGCCGGGCATCTGGACGTGTATGCCCGGGGCAAATTGGAATCGTCGGTGGCCGCGAACTCGTCCAGTCAGTACGGCAACGGGCATGGGCAGACGCTGGAGGCCATCGGGTGGGCGCGGTTTCTGGGGAGCAGGCGCGCTGAGCTGCGCGCGTGGAGCGTGCGCTGCGAGGCACACAGTCCGACACTGGCCACAGTGGCGTTTTCATCAGGGTTGACCGTTGACGGCATGCCCCTAAGCAGCAACAGCACCAGGCTTACCCTGGTGCTGGAAGAGGGCCAATGGAAGGTGGCCCAGGTCAATCTGGACTGAATGTGATGTGGATCGTGACCTGCTCGGAGTTGAGATGGACGGGCCTGTTGATTGTGGCCTTGCCGATTGCTTCGGCAAACCTGTCAAGGACGTGATCGAGCACATCGGAAGGGACCGTAAGCACTGTGGCCTGTGCCTTGCCTGTACTGTTGCCTGAGCCCGAGGGCTCGACGGCGCCGCCTGCTTCAGCTGCGATCAGCTCAAGAGTGCGTGATACGTCGTCGGTGAACGGTGTGGAGCAGTTCACATACACCGCATCGGCCGTATCGCTCGCGTCAGGCGCAAACCCAAGCGCCCCGCTTCTCGGGCCTAGAAGCGTGCCGTGTATCTCTTCTGCCGTCTGCACAGCGGGGGCGGGCCTGAACCATGTGCTATGGGTGAAGACCATCAGTATGAGCGCCGCAGCGGCGCCTACGGCTGCAAGGTTGATGTAGAACCTGGGAAGCCCCAGTATTGACTGCTTGTATGCTTTTCGACGGCGCGCGTCCGACTCGGCCTCCAAAAGGAATGACTGCTTGAGCCGTGCGCGATACTCCGGCCTGGGCGTTGCGCCGCTTTTCAGGGCTTTCACTATGACCCAATCCTCGCCGGCCTGCAATTCTTCCATTGCCTCCATCTGTTCATCGGAACGCACTTGCTTTCACCTCTTCCTCAGTGGACACCAGGGAGCGCAATGCTGC
>DAOPWT010000029.1:0-17866 GCA_035351775.1 Bacillota bacterium
AGCAACAAAGCCACCTCGCTTGAGTCTTTGCATCAAGCAATTATACCACACCGCGTCTGCCGGTACACGCCGCCAGCGCTCTGACCGCCCCCGACACCAGCGAATGTCCACCCAGCATAACAGGTATTTCGGCATCAAGCGCCGCCTGAACCAGACGCGCAGCGTCCGCGCTTCGTACCTTCTCCCAAAGCAACAGGTCGGACGAAAATCGCTCTTCCTGCGACAGGCTGGCGCCCATATGGCTGAAGATCACGCGCGTATCGATGAAGGCAGCGTTGCAGCACCAGGCCAAGTCGGCAAAGAACGCCTCCGGCCCACGCGCTTCGATCATCCTGCCGATCAGGCTTCTGGCCATTCCCGGCTTGTCGCGACCGAAGGCACGCATTCCGCGTTCCTCGGAGTAGACTCGGAGGCGGCACAGAGTGCGCGCGTTCAGATCCGCCACAGTGGCGGGCGATACCCTCCCAATAAGGGCGATCTCAGCAAGATCCCTGGCCAAAGCGGCCCTGGCAGCCGATAGAACCCCGGCAGCTCTTCCGACTGGGCCCACCGCGATCACGTCCCTGATGTGCTGGGCATACGGCGCGAGGAGCGGGATCGCCTCGCTCAGTACAAGCAGATCCGATGGTGTATCGATGTCGAATGTGTTGCCTGTTGTAGGAGGCAACCCGTAGACAGGTATTCCTGCCGCATGCGCCGCCATTGGAACCCCGTTGTCTGAAGGCGGAAGGTCTACAGAGACCATCACACGCGAGTCGGCCGCGCCGAACATGTCGGCTGAGTAGACGTTGTTGGCTACAATGCTGCCCGGTCGCTTCTGAGTCGCAAGAATGAAGTCGGCCAGTTCGGACTGGTCCATCAGAAGGCCGGATCCGCCGCTCATATAGATGAAGCCGGCAGCGCCGTACTCGGCGATGACCTGGGCAAGCCTCTGTCCGAAGTGGAAGGGGGCATCGGTGTCGCAGGCTGTGACTGCTGCATCCGCTCCCGGGAAAGATGCGGCGCGATCGGCTAGGGCCGGGCGGTCGGTCACGAATACGACCTTGTCAAGCAGGCCGGTATCGATGAGCCTGCGGGCAAGCAGAATGGCCATCTCCTCGCGCGCCCGGGCTACCCATGCCTCGACATCGCCCAAGCTACGCCCGCCCTCGAACACAAAACCGACAAATGCATTCACGGTGTCCACGTCCCTCCACACAGCGCGCATCGTCATAAAGAGCGGCGGGACCGGCAGCGCCGCCGCGCCCCGCTCCCGCCGTACTGTACAGGCCCACCGAATCAGAATTCGGGCTCAATCAGACCGTAATTGCCGTCCTTGCGCCTGTAAACCACGTTGACATCCTCGCTCGAATCATTCATGAACACGAAGAAGTCGTGCCCGAGCAGTTCCATCTGCATGATGGCTTCCTCAACCGACATAGGCTTCATCGCAAATCGCTTGGTCTTCACGACCTTGGGTTCGGGGGCCTCGGCGACTCCAGCTGCGGGGCCTACTGCCACCGCCGATTCCACCAACTTGTTGCCCTCCTGGCGAAGCCTGCGGTTGATGCGTGTTTTGTATTTCTTTATCTGCCGCTCGATATTGTCGATCGCACCATCGATCGACGCGTACATGTCGCCTGTATGTTCTTCGCCCCGCAGAAGCAACCCATCCACCTGTATGGTGATGTCAACACTGTGGATACCGCGCTCGATAGTCATAGAAACCTGAGCATCCATGATACCGCGCTCGAAGTACTTCTGCAGTTTGTTGACCTTCTTCTCCGCGTACGCGCGGAGAGCGTCAGTCACTGCGACGTTGCGCCCGATAACGGTGATCTCCATTCACATCAGCCCCTTCCGGACTAATTGAGTGCGCCGTCCTGGCAAGGATAGTACTTCCCCCTCGGGGGCGAAAATCCTGCGCCTCTTGGAAAAACGTAAAAAGACATCGAATCAGTTCCCGGCCCTGCGCATGCGCGACAGTGCCTTCACAACCTCGCCGACGATTAGCATCATGGCGGCCAATCCCACTGATTCAACGAACTGAACCCCGTGTATGTCCACTACGCCAAAGAACCGGCTGACACCCGGAAGATACACAATGCCCAGCTGAAGCAGGCCGGATATGACGAAGGCCAACAGCAGCCTGGGGTTTGCGAACACTCCAACGTTGGCTAGCGAGCCAAGCTCGGAACGGGAGTTGAGCGCATGGAACAGCTGCGAGAAGCTCATGGTCATCAAGCACATGGTCCTGGCGGCAATGAGGTTGTCCGGCGAAACGTCGATTGGCCCGGGCCATCCCAACCCCATCGCAAACGACATCAAACCCAGGCCGGCAACGGAGGCTCCGTAGATGCTCAGTCGCGCAGAGGATGTTCGATCCAGCACTGATCCTTCGCGCCCGCGCGGTTTCCTCCTCATCAGATCGCGCTCGGGAGGGTCTACCCCCAAAGCCAGCGCCGGGAGGCCGTCGGTGATAAGGTTGAGCCACAGGATCTGGATGGGCAGAAGCGGCCTGGGCAGGCCCAGCAGAATGGCCGTGAATATCACTATGATCTCGCCGATATTGCACGACACCAGGTACTGTACTGACTTCCTTATATTGTCGAACACCACACGTCCCTCGCGCACAGCTGCTACGATAGTGGCGAAGTTGTCATCGGTTAGGATCATGTCGGCCGCGCTCTTGGCGACGTCGGTTCCGGTGATGCCCATGGCCGCCCCGATATCGGCGCGCCTCAGCGCCGGCGCATCATTCACTCCATCTCCAGTCATGGCCACTACATGGCCGCGACGCCTCCAGGCATCAACGATACGCACCTTGTGCAAAGGAGCGACTCGGGCATACACTCGCACGCGGTCTACGATACCATCCAGTTCATCATCGGACATCCGGGACAGCTCGCTCCCTGTGACGGCAACAGCCCCGGCGGTCATTATCCCGACATCGCGGGCTATGGCGACAGCCGTGTCTTTGTGATCCCCGGTTATCATGACAGGGGTAATCCCGGCATTGAAACACTCAAGTACTGCCCGACGCGCCTCAGGCCGCGGCGGGTCCTGCATGCCGACAAGGCCCAAGAACACCAGGTCATTCTCGATAGCGTCCACGCTGATCAGGTCGGGAATCACCTCAAACTCTCTTTGTGCAACGCCCAGGACCCTGAGACCCCTCCCAGCCATTTCGGCGTTGATACGCCGCAAGTCCTCACGCATGTCATCAGTCAGCGGCGCCGCCGCGCCTCCTGAGTACACGCGGGTGCACACTCGAACTACCTCATCAGGCGCCCCTTTTGTGCAGGCTAGGTAGGACTCGGGCAGCCTATGAATGGTCGTCATGCGTTTGCGTTCACTCTCAAAGGGCAGTTCAGCGACTCTAGGGGCCCACTGGGCCAGTTGCGCCTGGTCTATCCCTGCCTTCAGGCCCGCCACAACTATCGCCCCTTCGGTCGGGTCGCCGATCATCTCCAGCCGGTTGGCATCTCCCACGTCCCTCACCCTGGCGTCGCTACATAGGATCGCACAGGTGAGCATGCGAGATACAGGCGCATCGGGCGGCGCGGGCTCCCCAGAACCCTCTTCGAGCAGTGACCCCAGGCGTGAGTAACCCTCTCCTGTCACGTCGATGGCCCTCCCGGGAACGTACAACCTGCGCACAGTCATCTGGTTGGTGGTAAGGGTGCCCGTCTTGTCAGAGCAAATGACATCCGCGCTTCCCAGGGTCTCCACTGCCGGCAGATGCCGTATAATGGCGTTTCTGGCAGCCATCCTCTGTACTCCTATGGCCATGACTATGGTTACGATCGCCGGGAGACCCTCTGGAATCGCAGCTACTGCCAGGCTCACCGCAGTCAGAAACATGTCGAAGGCGCGCTCCCCGCGGGCCAACCCGGCGATGAACACTCCTGCGCACATGAACAGCGCCGCTGTTCCCAGTTTCTTGCCCAGCACCTCCAGCTTCTGCTGGAGCGGCGTGGTCTCCTGCTCGCCTTCTTGGAGCATGGAAGCGATCTTGCCCATCTGGGTGGACATCCCGGTAGCCGCCACGACGGCCACCCCACGACCGTACGTCACAGAACTGCCCATATGAACCATGTTCACTCTGTCGCCCAAGGGCGCGTCGTCATCCAGGATAACGCCGGCGTTCTGATCGACCGGAACCGACTCTCCGGTGAGCGAGGACTCATCCAGCTTGAGCATGGCCGACTCGACTAGCCTGGCATCGGCAGGAATGCTGTCGCCCGCTTCTATCAAGATGATGTCGCCCGGTACCAAGCTCGAAGCCTCGACCAGCCTGGGCTCGCCCGATCTGACGACGCGAGCGCGCGGAGATGCCATCTTCTTCAGGGCATCCAGCGCATTCTCGGCTCGTCGCTCTTGAGCCACACCGATGACTGCGTTCAGAATGACTATCACCGCTATGACCAGCGCATCTTCCACTTCTCCCACAGCAGCCGACACTCCGGCCGATACGAGGAGCAGCAGCACGAGGAACTCCCTGAACTGTGCGGCGAATTGCTGGAGCAATGTACGGCGTGCGGGTTCGGCGAGGCTGTTCGGGCCGTACTCATCCAGCCGTGCCTGGGCATCTTCGTCCGACAGGCCCGAAACGCGCGATGTGCCCAGCGTGATGAGCGCCTCGCCGGACGACATCGCATGCCATGGCTTTTCCTGCCTTGTGATCACTATTCGTGCCTCCAAGTTCTGCAGAGTCTTCTAGGCTATCATACTCATGAAAACTGCGACTCCGAACAGACCGGCGAACGGGACAAGCACTTTGCTTAGCATCCCTCCGATATCCACCTTGAAGTCGATTATATATCCGGCCAATCACGCGCGCAACGCGCCACCCCGGCGTGGCGCCCAGTCGCGCGCATCTGCCACCGATACGGCAAACGTGAGTACGTAGACCTTGGAGGCGCCCGACCTGAGCAGGGCTCTTGCGCACCCATCGGCAGTGGCGCCGGAGGTGAGCACATCGTCGATGAGCATGATCGTACGGCCTGCCATGCGAGCAGGCTCGTCGCAGACGAATGCGCGGAGGACGTTGTCCCGCCGATGTCTGCGGTCAAGGAAGGTCTGAGTCCCTGTGGACGCGTGTCTTGCGAGCGCTCCGGGGATCAATGTGATCCCCAGCAGCGATGACACGGATCGCGCCAGAAGCCCAGCCTGGTTGAACCCGCGCCTTATCAGCCTGTCGGGGTGAAGAGGAACCGGGGTCGCACAGTCGCACGAGTCGGCCATGCCGGTATTGATGGCGCAATGCGCCATCAACGCTGACAGTGCTGGAACGATTTCGACGCGGGCTCGGTATTTCAGATCATGCACGTGTTGCCGCGCTGCCCCCTCGTATATCGCGGGCGCCCTGGCGCATTCGAAGTAGTGGCGTATCCCGAGGCACCCTGTACACATCTCACGTCGAGCGTCGTTGTCGGACGTGGCGCCGGCGCGAAGAGGCGTCCCGCATACGCTACATGTCGGCGGGCGCGTCATGGGGATCAGAGCCATGCATTCGCTGCACAGCGACTGCGATCTGCCCGATCGCCCACATACCGGGCATGAACCCTCGGCTCCGAACAAGATATCCAGGGCAATGCGGCGAATGCGCGCGGTATCCACCATCGGTCCGCCTCCCCACACGGTATCAGCTGGCCCTATTCGTGAGCCACGAGCCCACGTTCTGCGGCCTCCGCATTCATCTCCCTGATGATTCCGACCGCCGTGCGAACATGCCAGTTCTCGTTTTCACACACGAACCGGACGCGGCCTTTTGGATTGGCCGCTGTTCGGCCGCTTCTTCCCGCCATCTGTATCAGAGCTCGGTAGTCGAACACCACGTCATCGTCTGCATGGCACACGATGACGTCGACTCCGTCTACCGTTACGCCGCGTTCCATCACAGACGTGCTCACCAGCACATCGCATGCGCCTGCCGCTATCGTAGCACGCTTGGCGTCTCTGGCCGGGTCCTGCGAGTGCACCCAATCCACACGAGCTCCGGGTACCCTGCCCGACAGATATGAAGCCACTTCCTGAGCCTGCCGGCGCCTGGGTACGAACACCAAGAGAGGCGAGCCCGACCTGGTACTTGCGAGTGCGAGTTCTGCCACCTTGGACAGCAGGTCACTGCCTGACGCGGTGACCACCTCCGGCTCCGGAAGGGGCTTGCCATGGTGACGCGCAGGAATCCTGATGCATGGCAGCACACCTGAGTTCACCCGCGCAAGGTGACCGCGCGACGGTGTCGCAGTCATTATGACAAGTCGCCCTCCTGGGGCAACAGCCCTATTGACCGAAGCGGCAAGGGCCTCGGAACCCGCGAACGGGTAGGCATCTGCCTCGTCAAGAACGACGAGATCGAATCTTCGATAGAAGCGCATTACCTGGTGGGTTGTGGCGAGTATGATGCGCGCATCGTAGTCTCTCGTCCCGGTGGAACCGCCGCAGAACGTGGAGCACCCAACGCCCGGGAAGGCGGCCTGCACACGCGGCGCAAGCTCGGCGACCACATCGCGCCTGGGTGCGGCGTAAAGTACTCTTCGACCCGATAGGAGCGCAGAGTGTATGGCGCCGAACGATACCTCGGTTTTGCCCGCGCCGCATACCGCCCACACCAGCACTTCACGGGATGAGCCGTCGACGTACCAGTCGCGCAGCATGTCGGCGGCCTGCCTTTGAGCAACGGTTAGTGGGTGCGGCATCACCAGATCGGCGCCTTCGGCCACGGCCCCGGCACGGATATCTGCGCTGTCGTGGCCTGCAACGAGATACAGCGGGATACATTCACGGGAGGGCCCCATCGACCTGCACTGCAGGCAGAGGGAACAGGCACGCCTACCGCAGTGGGCACAGGGCGTCTGCGCAAACGGACCGCTTGAGCCGCATCTGTTGCAGGTTCGGGCCCCGAGAGGCGAGATGGAGACCGCAGGCACGAGCAGGCCCAGCCCTTCAGCGCAAATGGCTGCAAGCAAGTCATCGGCCTTATCGAGCGACGAGAAACCGCCTGAAGCGAGGGCGCGGATCGCTTCCTCATGAAGCAAGCTCCGCCCTGCCAGCGCAAGGGCACTTTCAACCACAAGGCTTCGCGGGGGAATGCGGCCCTCAGCCTGTTCGGCATCGAAGCGCGACGAAAGCGACACTGACCCATACGACGGGAATGCCGGGCAGGAAAGGCCAAGGGCGCGCAGAACAGATCGGGCCGTTCGCAGGCCGGTTCTCGCCATGGCGTTCCGAGCTCTGCCCGGGCTTGCTCGCGATACCCCAGCTAGATGGCGCTCGACCTCCCCGGCCACCAGTGCGGCAGAAGCCGCCGGCACAGGAGGCGTGATCACGACCAGGTCGGTGGCTGTATGAGTGTTGGCGTAGGCCCAATCGAAATCGGGGGAATGACCGAACCCAGCGCGCGCGCCGCGCTGGGTGAAGAGGATGTAGGCATGAAACACCTTTCAACCCTGCCTATTCCAGTTTATGTTGATATATTACATTAGGCAGCGGTTGGGAGGTCCCTTCCGGAAGGACCAAAATCACCCAGGTTAGCCCATGCGCCTATCCTATCTGCTCCTCATCCGGCCAGGATGCCGAAGTGGCTTCGCGAAGCCTCGGCGCCAGCATTGTTCGCCTTTGCAGCATAGACGCATTGCGCACGGCTATCGCCAGAGCCTTCTTCGTGCCTATGAGCACGACTGTCCGTCGAGCGCGGGTGACGGCAGTATAGAGCAGGTTTCGCTGGAGCATGACGTAGTGCTGGGTAGTGACTGGAACCACTACGGCCGGGTATTCGCTCCCCTGGCTTTTGTGTATCGATACGCAGTACGACAATGTCAACTCGTCCAGTTCATCCTGGTGATACAGGACATCCCTGTCGCCCTCTGGTTCGGCGAACCTGACTACTACATCGCCTTCTTCGGCATCAATGCGAACGATCTTGCCCATGTCGCCGTTCCACACCAGCCGGTCGTAGTCGTTTCGGATCTGCATCACCTTGTCGCCCCTGCGGAACGCCAAGCCTCTGCAGCGTATCTCAGAAGCCCCTGGTCGATGCGGATTGAGAACATCACGAAGAACCACATTGAGGTTGTCGACGCCCGCGGCCGACCGCTTCATCGGCGACAGCACCTGGACGTCATCGACAGGATCGCAACTCAGGTGGCGCGGCAGTTTCGAAGTGACGGCGGCGACTACTGCCTCCACGACTCGGTCAGGATCCTCAGCTTCGATGAAGAAGAAGTCGCGCGCGCCTCGGAACCATGGAAACTCGCCGCGGTTAATCCGGTGGGCATTGGTCACTATCATGCTGCCAGGCGCCTGCCTGTAGACCTGGTTGAGCACGACTGTGGGCACGACGCCGGAGTCTATGATGTCGCGGAGAACATTGCCCGGGCCCACCGATGGAAGCTGATCCACATCGCCCACTAGCACCAGCCGCGATCCGGGCCGCACTGCCTTAAGGACGCTGTACATCAGGGAGACATCCACCATCGACACTTCGTCCAACACCAGGAGATCGCATTCGAGCGGATTTGCGGCCCCTCGACCGAATCGCCAGCCTTCCTCCCCCGGCTCGAATTCGAGAAGCCTGTGGATCGTCCGTGCAGACCTTCCGGTCGCCTCAGACAGACGCTTAGCAGCTCTGCCCGTAGGGGCGGCCAGCAGAACCCGCATCTTTCTGGCCTCAAAAAGGTCGATGATCAGACGGAGAGTTGTGGTCTTGCCCGTTCCCGGGCCGCCCGTCATGACCATCACACCGGTCTGGAATGCCTTCATTACCGCGGCCCGCTGCTGGTCGGCGAGGCGAATGCCGGCCCGAGCCTGGGCCTGCGCGAGCTCCTCCTCTGACAGGCTGTCCAAAGCCCACATCTTGGCATGAGCCAGCTGGCACAGGCGACGGGCCACACCTCTTTCGGCATGGTAGAACGGTGCTAGGTACAGGGCCGATTCGCCCTCGCGGTACACCTCGCCGGCGCCCTCAAGGGAAGCGATGCCGCTTTCCACGAGCGGCTTGGACACGCCAAGCTCATGAGCGACCAAGGAGACGAATTCGTCGGCTTCTGAGTAACAATGGCCTTCTTCAGACGCTTTCCCCAGCCAATACTTGATGCCGGCCGCGATCCGATGGGGGGACTCTGCATCCACGCCAACCTCCCCGGCGATCTTGTCAGCGGTCTTGAAGCCGATTCCGTATACATCGTCGGCAAGCCGGTAAGGATTCTGGCTCACCACAGCGACGGCCTCTTCGCCGTACCGCCTGTATATCTTGATTGCGTATGCCGGGCTCACTCCATGCGACTGCAGGAAGACCATGACCTTCTGGACTGACTTGTGTTCGGCTATGGCGTCAATGATGCGGCGGGCCTTCTTGGAGCCGATTCCAGGGACCTCCGTGAGGCGTTCGGGACTCGATTCTATGACCGTCAGCGTGTCCATGCCGAACCGCTTGACCAGCTTCGCGGCTGTCGCAGGGCCGATCCCGCGTATGAGGCCGGAGCCGAGGTACTTCTCGATGCCCAGAAGGGTGGCGGGCGCCACGGTCTCAACCCTCTCGACCTTGAGCTGGCGCCCGTACTCTCGATGTTGTACCCACGTGCCGAACACCTTGACCATCTGCCCTGGGCTGGCCGATGGAAACGGCCCAACAGCAGTCACCATGCTCCCGTCGCCAGCTTTGATGCGGGCCACAGTGTACATCGACTTCTCATCCCGGTAAGTAATCCTGTCGATGACGCCTTCTACAGAGTCCAGCTCTGATCACCTCGCGGTCAGCCTGAACAGGAGAGGCTACATCCTCTTCCTTATCTCGTCAACCTTGTCCAGCTGCTCCCAGGGCAGGTTGAGCTCAGGACGGCCGAAGTGCCCATAGCAGGATACGGCGCGATATATGGGCCGCCTTAGGCCGAAATTCTCGATGATCGCCGCAGGGCGCAGGTCAAACACCTCTCGCACGATCGTCGTGATGCGATCATCGCTTATCGAACCGGTGCCGTATGTATCTACCGATATGGCTACAGGGCGAGCGACGCCTATCGCGTAGGCTATTTGCACTTCGCACTGGTGAGCCACACCCGCGGCGACCAGGTTCTTGGCGACATGCCTGGCGGCGTAAGCCGCCGACCGGTCCACCTTAGTCGCGTCCTTGCCCGACAGCGCGCCCCCTCCATGCCTGGCCATGCCGCCGTATGTATCCACAATGAGCTTGCGGCCTGTCAAGCCCGAGTCGGCAGCCGGTCCGCCCTTCTCGAACCGGCCGGTGGGGTTGACCAGGATGCGGGTGTTTGCATCCAGCATGCCCGCGGGGACGACCGCCCGGATCACGTTGGCGGTGATCTCCTTCTCTATGGTGAGGTTGTCTACCTTGTCATCGTGCTGAGCCGATACTACCACTGTGTCCACTCTGGCCGGCAGGCGACCGTCATACTCCACCGTCACCTGGGTCTTGCCGTCGGGCCGAAGCCACTCGACAAGCTTGTCCTTCCTCACCTGTGCAAGCCTCTGCGCGAGTCTGTGAGCCAGCGTGATGGGCAAGGGCATGAGCTCTTCGGTCTCCCGAACAGCGTAACCGAATATCATCCCCTGGTCGCCCGCGCCCATAGCATCCCAGTCATGATTTGGCTGTTCTCCGTCGCTGCGTGTCCGCTTCTCCAGCGCGTGGTTGACACCCATGCTGATATCGCCGGACTGTTCTCCGATGGATGTCACGACACCGCACGTGTCGCCGTCAAACCCGTACTTGGCCCTTGTGTAGCCCACTTCGCAAACGGTCTCCCTTACAATGTGAGGGATGTCCACGTAGCCGTGGGTGCTTATCTCGCCCATCACGAACACAAGACCTGTCGTGGCGCACACTTCGCACGCAACCCGGGATTCACTGTCCACCGTAAGCAACCCATCGAGTATGGCGTCTGCTATCTGGTCGCAGACCTTGTCGGGATGCCCCTCAGTGACTGATTCTGATGTGAAAAGCCTCTTCTCGCTCAACGCCAATACCTCCAACCCCGCCACTCTACCCGGAGTCGGGGTCAAACTCCGGGGGATTGGCCAGCCTATCATGTATTATCGTACTACATATGATACCATTCCGGGGCAAGTTTCCTCGCCCGGAAGCGACCCCCCATTTCAAAGGCTGGACAGCCCACCCCGCGTGAACAACGCGCGGCAGGCCCCAGCCCTCCCATGGTAGTATGTCTGTGCTTACCCGTCTATTTGGCCCGGAGCACACCAAGCCCGAGCACTTTTGCGGTCTGCATAACCGAGAGGAAGAGCTCGACTCCTTCGGCAATCTCGAGTTCGGGATTCTGGCTGAGCAGCCCTCCTAGAGCGCCCTCCTTGCCGACGATGCCAAACACCCGAATGCCCTCACCGGCCACGAGTGAGACCGAAGAATTGGATGCTATAGTGGCCTGCTCAACCCCGAGTACAACAGGCGCGGAATCAATGGCGTCCAGAGGCTGAATATCCAGATCTATGCGAGCCTTGATGCCCATCTTGGTAGGACGCAGAGTGTCGATCACCCGCGCCGTAACGGGCGTCCCCTTCGGAATAACCAGCCGGTCTTCGAACACGACGTCATCGACGACTTCGAACTTCACAGCGTCGCCCGAGCGCGCCTTCACAGTGCTCAGGGGCGTCAAGAGCTTCACCTTGACCAACGACCCCTTGGGAACCAGAGAGTATCCAACCTCCGGCCTGCCTCCGGCGATCGAAAGCCTCATGAGAATGTCGAGCCTTGGCCCGATCGGCCCCTTGCCGGCCTGCCCAATAACACTACTCTCTAGGTCGACAAGCATGGGCACTATGGGCCCATCAGTCACCTTTCCGAAAATCGTCCACTGTACCGCCTTCAGCTTGAACTTGAGGTTCATGCCGCCCGCGCGGTCACCTAGGACGAAGTTCCAGCATTGGTCGAGCCTCTCCGGCAGAGTGCCCGATCCGGACTCTCCGAACACAACGTTCTCTATGTTCTGGAGGCGCGTAACAATGGCCCCCTGCTGCTGTGAGCCGAAGAGCAGCCCCTCCATGGCTACTAGGCGCTCAACCGGGCTAGCAGTTGCGGATTGTGCCACGGCATGGCCGGCAGCGCACAACAACGCCATTGCGACGAGCATCACCGCTGCCTTGTTTGCAGATCTTCTCATTTCTCTACCTCCCTGTAGCGACGCACTGTCAGACCACTAAAACCTTATGGTAACCTCGGCTGTAGCGAGATTCTTCGTGAAGTCCAAAGCCCCGATATCCGAGAAGTCGATTAGCTTATACCCAAGCAGCAATGAGGTATCGCCCATCAGCCTGTACCCGAAATCTATAGATGTAATCGTGCGAGTCGCGTCTGAACCGTCGAGCTTGAGCGGCTCGATTCCGGGCCACGCCGACAGGCCTCCGTCGCCGTACATCTCGGACTTAGTCCACACAGCGCCCGAAGCGATCAGGTCGCGTATCTTCTCGTACCTGTAACCTGCCTGGAGAAATGCGGCATCGCCGAGCAAGAGCTTGTAGTCGATTACCAGGGATGCTGTGGCCTGAAAACTGCTCTTTGCAGCCTGCAACGGCTGTTCCCTTCCATATAGCTCATAGCCGGCCCTTACCGTAATCGAGTCGGTAGAGCCAGCTGACACTGCGCGCCCGACCACGTCGGGAAGCGAATACTTCACATCGACAGATGTGACGGTCTCGCGAAGACCGCCAGTGCTCGTCGCGCCGACGCCCACATCCGTCACGCGGTGCCCTACGCTCAGCCCCGCTCCCTCAGCCTCGCCGAGCACGACTCCGAGGGCAGTAGAAGTCGCCTTCTGTGGCGACTTGTCGTCGGTGAAGAACTCCGCGCTCACTTTGAGAATATCAGCCAACCGTACACTGGTGGAGAGGTCAAAGCCACGCGCCGGCTGCTTTTCTTCACCTGTGTCGTCCTTTGTGGGGCGTCGCGCCGCCTGGCTGGACATTTCAACAGCCAGAGTGCCCAAGGGGCTCGGCACCCCAGTCAGAAATCGCGCCTCGACATCCTCAGAGCCAGGCGTGATAGATGGCTTCAGCAAGTCCTGTAGCTTCACCGGCTCGGGCTGGCTCACCGGGGGACGCATCGGGGCCGGAGACGCGGTGAGAGCGGATGCGTCAATCCCGATATCGCTGAGCAGCCGATGGCTGGATACGGGAAGCGCCGACTCCGACAGGCTCAGAACCATGCCTGCGCCGGGGCCGCGAAAAGGCACACCCAGCGAAAGGTTGGCAAGCGACTGATCGGAAAAAGACGGCCCGAACTCCTCCACGAGCCGAGCAATGAGGTTGGCCTGCCTGGCGGAGATAGTGGGATTGATGGGCGTCGGACCGGTCAGCCTCAGCAGCCCGGACGGGGGCGCAACGCCGCCTGACACCGAGATCTCTCCGCCCACCGATGCGCTTCTGAGGCGCCTGATTGTTCGTTCAACCGTGGCAGACATTTCGCTGTGCAATACAGGCACGCCGCTGGAGTAGACCCCGGCATCGCGCTCATCGAGCAGGCCCGCCACGCCGAGTTCCCGAAGAGCCACGTACCTCCAGTCATCGGCGGCGATCAGCGGGGCGGCGGCACGGACAGACGGCGATAATGCTCCGACCAGCGCTGCACACACAACACACAGCGCCAACATGCGGCCACAGTGTATGCGAGCAAACCGAGACTTCATGCCGTGCTCCCCCCTTCCGCCAATTACTCAGCTTTTATATATTCTTCGTCAAGATGTCGATTCCTTCTCCATGCACTGCTGATCAAAATACCTGGCAGCGAGGATTTCCGCTACGTAATCATCGAACGGTTCAGGCGGAGTTCTCAGCCCGATCGGCACGAACCTGCATAACCCTTTTCCTCGGTGCTCTCGCAAGTACCGCTGCCTTCCTTCCATCGACGATCTGTGCTCATCAACGGTGATCACCTCCAGCCCGGACGAGAGCGCCAACGCTTGTACGACCTCGCGAGAGCCGGTTCGGTCGCCCACGACGATCTTGTGCACGCCGTGTGCCCTGGCAAGCTCACTTCCCCTAGTCGCGCAATCGCGCACGCCTACAATGCAGCGTAGCAACGTGCCATGGGCCTTCGACACGACTGCCATGCCTACCTTGTCGCGTCCGGGATCCACTGCCAGAACGATCTCGTCCAACGAGCTCACCCCATCTACGAAAACGCCCCGGGAAGCAGTGCTTCCCGGGGCGCATCTCGCATCAACCTAGAACTCGGTCTTGAGCGACAGCTCGAGAATACGCACAGCGTAGTTATCGAACCCGGTAGCCGAGTAATGGATGTCTTTGAGATTGTACTTGAAGTTGAGACTAGTGGCATCGAATAGCTGATGTCCCACTGCCAGACCCAACTGCAGGTACTCTCCGGAAGGCTTGGCAGACGCCTCGTACTCGCGCCACTCATACGACGCCATGCCGGTTGCCTTGGTAGCAGGGGTGATCTGCCATGCCAGATCGCCCTTCATGAGCCACTTGGCGTATTTGGCGGACGCATCGCTGATTCCTGCGCCTGTTGCCTTCGCATAACCAGCCTCAGCGCCGAGGGTCACCTTGTCGGGCACCACTGGCAAGGAGAGGACCAGACCCGCGTTGTACTTGTAGTACTCCTGGGTTACGAACCTCTGCTCCCAACCGCCCTTGATTGTCAAAGCGTCCCCGAACGGGATTTCGGCCTTTGCGTAGCCGATGTAGCCATCTTCCTTGCTCTCAAGCCCACGCTCATAGGTGAACCCGGCCTGGATCGGCTTGTACGCTATATCGAAGCCGAGCTGAGCCGTAGTAGCAACGGAAGTAGGCACCGGCAACGCAGTCTGTGCCTGCTTAATGCCGCCCCTTAGGGTCAAGTCGGCCGCAAGAAGCTTGGTGTTGTACGCAAGCTTCGCGCCGTAGGTGGACTTATCCTTCGTGGCGTAGTACGCGTCGCCCTCACGGGCCGCCTCGCCGGTTATCACGAATCCCCGGATCGAGTCGGTCTCAATGGTCAGCTTGGACGCGCGCGCATCGCTCTTGAGGTAGTCAGGATCAGACGAAGTATCGCTGCTGAACCTCGGAGCATAGCCCTTCTCGACCTGCTCATGCGATGCTTTGATGTTGAGGAACCCGAGTTTGCCCTGAGCACCCAAGTTATAGGCGGTCAGGTAGTCGCCCGTGCCTTCGTTCCACATCGACATCTCGCCGCCCACGCTGAGCTGGTCGGAGAGCTTGAGCGAGAAGTCGCCGCCGAATACCATCTCCTCAGTAGGTTCTGGGATCTGGTATTCACCGTTCGACCACTCGTCGTTACTGATCTGCAGTACCCTTGCGCCCAGCGTAAGCTTGTCGGTGAGCTTGAACTTGGCACCGGCGCCCAACGCATACTGGTAATCGAGCCCTGCGGGATTCAGTTTGGCTACCATGCCCGTGAGGCTCAGGTCGCCGCGCTTATAGTCAGCGCCGATACCGCGCACCCCAGCGCCCTCAAATTCAGCGGCGCTGATCTGGTACTTGGTGAAGTTGCCCGGCTTGCCCAGCGAACCGGCCCTGAGCTTGGTCACATCCTGCGCCCTAGTGATCACCGCATCAATATCCCCGCTGGACAGCGAGTCAGAGCCCGTGAACACGTTGGTGACTACCTTGGCGCCTATGTCGATGTTCACGCCCTCACGCGGTTGGAGCTTGAGCGTCAGCTTGAGCGTGTTCACGAGGCTCGATGTGCCGACGTACTCGCCTGCGCCGGGGTTGAACGGATCCTTGTAGAAGTGGGCGCCGACATCCCCGTGAACGTCGATATCGACGAACTTCAGCTCATCGCTTCCGCCGATGCGCACCTTGTTGAAGTCGCCACGGAGCGCCTGGATCTGCGCATGCGCAGCGGCCGCGGATGCCTCGAGCTTGTCGACGCGCTCGGTGAGCGGGGCAATGTCTTCAGTCTTGATCTTGTGGTAGGTATCGACGATGTCGAACGCGTTCTGATCCGCAAGCGCCCGGACATCCGCCACTTCTGCCTCAACAGCATCGATACGCGCATTGAGCGCCGCATCCACTGCGTCGATTCGCGCGCCGAGGGCCCGAAGCTCGGTGTCATACTCAGCCCTGAGCGCATCGATCACGGCCATTATGGCCTCGATCTCCAGTGAGAACTCACCGCGTACTGCTTCGAGCGCATCGTAGGTAGCTGCCGACATCTCTGCCTTGGCTTCAATCAGATCCTGCTCGTGCATGGCGGCTAGTTCATCCAGAGCGAGGATGCGCGCGTCTCTCTCTGCCGCTACCGAATCGTAGAAGGCCATGGTCAGCTCGGCCTTCTGCTCCAGAAGCGCCACTTCCCACTTCTCCTCGAGAGAAGCGAACCTCTGCTCGTATTCGTCTTTCAACGCCTCAATCGAATCGTAGAAGGCCATGGTCAGTTCGGCCTTCTGCTCCAGAAGAGCCACTTCCCAGTTCTCCTCGAGAGAAGCGAACCTTTGCTCGTACTCGTCTTTTACCGCCTCAATGGAATCGTAGAAGGCCATGGTCAGTTCAGCCTTCTGCTCCAGAAGCGCGACTTCCCATTTCTCCTGCGCAGCGGCGAGTTTCTGGTCATTCTCGTCGCGTGCGGCCGCGATAGAGTCGTAGAAGGCCATTGTCAGCTCAGCCTTCTGCTCCAGCAGCGCGCGCCCCCACTTCTCCTGGATGGCAGCGAACTCCTGGTCGATCGCAGCAAACCTCTGCTCGTTCGAGTCGCGCAGTGCAGCGATGGAGTCGTAGAAAGCCATAGTCAGTTCGGCCTTCTGCTCCAGAAGAGCCTGCTCCCAGCTGCCCTCGATGGCGGCGAACTTCTGCTCGTTCTCATCCCTTAGCGCCTGCACAGAGTCGTAGAAGGCCATGGTCAGTTCAGCCTTCTGCTCCAGTAGCGCCACTTCCCATTGATCTCCGAGCGACTGGAACTTCTGTTCGTATTCGTCTTTCAGTGCCTGAATGGAATCGTAGAAAGCCATAGTCAGTTCGGCTTTCTGCTCCAGCATCGCCAGAGATACCTCGTCACGCAACCCGGCAAGGGCTTCCCTGAAAGCCGAATCCAGGGATGCGGCCTGCTCGGCCAAGAGCGCCTCGAACTTGGCCTCGAGCGCGGCGTGATCTATTTCGTGCTGGCCCTTGTAGGCTTCGAGCACATCGTACAAAGAAGCCATCAGCGCGGCCTGCTGGTCGAGCAATGCCTGATCGAACTCGGCCTTAACGCTCGCCACTGTATCGTCATCCGCGGGCTTTGGCGCAATACCGCAGCCCAGGTCAGCAAGGGACTTCCTGAATGCCGAATCCAGTGCGTTAGCCCGCTCGGCCAGAAGCGCCTCGAACTTGGCCTCCAGCGCGGCATGGTCTATTTCGTGCTCGGCCTTGTACGCCTCGAGCACATCATAGTAAGCAGCCATCAGCGCGGCCTGTTGGTCGAGCAATGCCTGATCGAACTCGGCCTTGAGGCGCTCAATCGCGCGGTCTCTCTCGTCGTTGGCGGCCGTGATCGAGTCGTAGAAGGCCATCATGAGCTCAGCCTTCTGCTGAAGAAGGGCAAGCTCCATTTCCTCCCCTAGATCCTGGGCGCCCGCGGGATCGACTTTGCGTGCCTCCAGCGCCTCCCATAAGGCTGCGTGCTCCGCCTTGTTGCTCTCCGAGAGATCATCAATTCGGGCAAGGAGAGCCGATAGCCTATCGTCGAACTCCTCCCATTGCGACTCCGACATGATGGCGATCTTCTCGGCTATCACCTGCTCCAAAATGGTTGCGTCGGGCGCAGGAGCCTGAAGGACCACTTCACCCGTGCTTGGCTCAGGTTGAGGCGATACGGGCTCGCCCTGAAGTTGGTTCAACCTCTCCGTCATTTCTCGGATGTCCTTGTCGAGATACTCGAGCGCCCTGGCCACCATGAGCGCGACCTCATATCTCGTTGCCT
>DAOPWT010000030.1:0-3791 GCA_035351775.1 Bacillota bacterium
ACTGCACATGTTATCATCAGATGACAAAGTATGGGAGTGATCGGCAATGTCTAGGTCCTATCGCCTTACTGACCTGGCCTATCCTTACCTGTTAGCTTCGGCTGATATCTCATTCCGCGCCAAGGCCATTTACGACCTTATCTGTCGGTACCAGCCGGATTCTCTGGCCGAGATCGCGGCGATATCGAAGCTCGCCCGCAAGACAGTCCGGAAGGAATGCGAAGCTCTGAAGAAGTACGGCTGGCTGAGGTTTGAGGTCGCCAAGTCCTCATCGACTATCATCATCCCCACCGCTCCGTCTCCCATTCAAACGCGATTGTCAACCGACCTAGCCGAGTACCGAAGGTTCTGGGCATTGTTTGGAGAATCGATGATGAAGGTCATGCTGGACAATACTGTACTGTCCTCGAACTACCTCGATAATTGCCGTCCCCATAGAATGTCTAATCCCGAGACAGGCAAAGCCCTTGAGCTGGATCGGCTGTACTACCCCAACGTAGCCTTCGAGTTCCAGGGGCGTCAGCATCATCAGCTCACGGCATTGCACAAGGATGAGCAGCAGTTCGAGCGAGCCCAGCTGCTAGACCTTGCCAAAGTCGGACTCGGCAAGAAACTCGGCATTGAGATCGTTGAGATAGCCGCTGCCGATCTCACGATTGACGGTATCATCGCGAAAATCCCCAAAATCCTTGCGCTTCAGCGCGTTGACATGGAAGGCGAGTACATTCGCTTCATAGATGCAATGGGCCGAGACTATATCACGATCCGGACCGCCCAAGCCACCCAAGCTAGGTGACCTGATCTCGTCTGGGCGGGCGAACAAGCGGAGCAGGAGTTTATGGCCTTACCGCGTAATACTACACGCATGAAAGCACAAGGACCCAGCGCCCGCAACCGTACATTGATTCACCGTGCCCTGATTCAGCCGCTGCTGATCATGGTAGCGGCATGCATTCTTCTCTGTGTCAGCCTGCCTCTTGCCGCCGGGCCGGGCAGCACTGCAGGGCCGAGCAGCGAAACCGCCCTGAGCGGCTCGGTGTTGTTCACGTTTCTCGATGTCGGCCAGGGAGACGCGATACTGGTCAGCACGTCGGATGGGCATCACATGCTGGTGGACGGAGGGCCGCGTTCAGCCGGGCTGGGCCTTGCCGCCCGTCTTCGTGAGCTCGGGATCAAACACCTGGACGTTCTGGTATCGACGCATCCTCACGAAGACCATATCGGCGGCCTGGCGGACGTGCTCAACGCTGTCACGGTAGGTCGTGTCATAGATTCGGGCAAGGTCCATACTTCGGCCACTTATGAGAGATACCTCACAATAATCGACGAAAAGAACATCCCGTTCGCGCTGGGGCGGGCCAATGACTGGTTCCTGCTCGGCGACGCCGGAGTTCAGATCATCTGGCCTACAGGCGCTCTCGCTGAAGACATGAACGACGTATCGGTCGTATTGCGCGTCGATTACGGGGAGTCGTCAGCGCTCTTGACCGGCGACATCGGCCCAGGTGTTGAGCAGTATCTGGCTGAGCATGAGGCGCTGAGTCGCGTTGTGCTGCTCAAGGTGGCCCACCACGGTTCCAGACGATCCACAACCCCAGAGTTTCTGCGCCAGGTCAGGCCGCGTGTGGCCGTGACCGAATGCGCCACCGCCAACAGCTACGGCCATCCGCACTTCGAGACCCTGGCCAGGCTGATCTTAAATCAGACGCTGATCTACAGGACTGACCAGCACGGCGAGGTTGCGGTGAAACTCACCGCCAATCCGCAGGTGTGGTCGGCCCTAATTGAGAAGCGCGGAGCTGACTACCGCGGAAGCTCATCATCCACCGTGTTCCACTTCGCCTGGTGCGATCGGGCCCGGAGCATCGACCCGGCCCGGGTTGTAGTGTTCAGTAGCCGTCTTCAGGCGGAGGATGCAGGCTACAGGCCGTGCCAGGTATGCCGGCCCTAGCGCGGCAACAGCCCTAGCGCGGCAACAGCGCTGACTCTGCGGCATAGCCCTAACACTGCAACAGCCCGAACGCTGCAGCAGCTCCAGCGCTGCGACAGCTTGACAACCCTGTACTACTGGGAGTGAGGTGCGCAACGTGAACTTGCTTTTGACAGTCGACCGTATCGAGGAAGGCATGGCGGTGCTGCTGGTCAGGCCGAGTGAGGAGCGTTACATTCTGTGGCCGGTAGCGGACTTGCCTTCAGATTGCAGGGAAGGCGACTTACTCAGTGTCACCGTGGAGGTGGCCCGTTCGGAGACTGAAGTTGCCAGGGAGCGCGTCGAGAACCTGCTGCACCGGTTGCTCAGCAAGAACCAGGCCGGCCAGCCGGCCCACGATTCTCAGGACCAGGGCCAGGACCAGGACCAGGACCAGGACGAGCTGCCTCGAGACTGACCGCCGCGGATACCATGAGAGTGCAGCCTCCACAGTTCCCCGCGTTTCCTGCTCTATGCTGCGCCGCAATACGCTGTGCCAGCCTATGAACTCGAAGATCTACGGGTCCTTCCGCCCCATCCTGTCGAGGAAGCGCAATACCTTGTTGGAGTCGATGGCCTGGCTGAAGGAGACGCGCTCGGACGTGAGTGTAAGCCATATGGCCAACGCGAGCAGCACGATCCTCGCTCCCGGCGCCAGGTAGAGCAGCAAAAGGCCGAGAGCAGCCCCAAGCGGGTTTGAGCCCGTGTCGCCCAGCATAGCCTGCTCCCCCAGGTCCAGCGGGAGTATGGCAATGGCCGACCCAACAACACCAGCGCACGAAGCCACGGCCTGAAACGCCACGTCGGCGCCGCGCGAGAGCACTGTCCATACTACTGCGCCCGCGGCCCCAAGCAAGAATCCCTTGATGGCCCTGCCTGGACGCCGATCTAGCAGGTTTATCAGGTTGGCGCTGGCTGCGATGAGCGCCGAATCCAACGCGAGCTGGGCCAATGACAATACGCTGACGCGCGCCGGGGCGATTGCGCCCGCGGCCCAGGTTGCAGTCTTCAGCACCGACACTGCGCCGACCGAGATGACTACCCCCACGGCTATCTTGAACACGCCGGTGGTCACAACGCCCCGGCGCATTGCGCCCAGATGGCCGCGGAAACCCGAATGGTCGTGCCCCCCCAGAAGATCATCAACCAATCCCGCAAGCCCAAAACCCAGCGTAAGGATGAGGCTTGCAGCACGTGCCGGCCACAGCGGTCCTGCCCACGCCTGCGGGCTCACGACCATTGCCACGACTGGGCCGCCCACTGCCCCCAAGATCAGAGCGAGGCCCGCCGGAAACGACGTGGGCCGCCGTCGATAATTGACTCGAGGGCCCAGCGTCTGGAGGAGCATTTCGATGATACGCGGAGCGCAGGCCCACGTGATGGCCGCTCCGGCAAGCGCAGTGAGCAGGGCTATCCAGATCAGTCCAGTTCTCGCGTCATACATGTGTCATATACGCCATGGCGCTGGTCTCACTTTCCAAACACGCTTCGCGAGCGCCCGCGCCACTGCTGCGAACTGCCTGCCCCTGTGGACGAATCCTGCGATTGTGCGACCTCTGGCCCTATGCGTCATCAGCGTGGGCACCTCGACCAGCGAGTATCCGGCCCGCAGCCAATCCACAGTCAGCCCCACTTCGAAGCCGAAGCCGCGCTCGGGCCCAAAGCCCGCATCCAGCATGCCGAAGAGCAGGTCTGCTCGCATGGCGCGCTGCCCCGACAGAGGCCATTTCATGTCCACGCCGCACAGCCGCCGTATCCCTGCCCTTGCCAGCCCAACCGCGAGGCCGAATCCGCCGCCGATGGCCGCCGGAAATCCGGCGAC
>DAOPWT010000030.1:3891-11603 GCA_035351775.1 Bacillota bacterium
GCCGGCACCACTGCCACGACCCACAGCCCGGGTCGGCAAGGGCTGAAGCCTTCCGAACTCATCGCTATCCAGAGCCCTGGCCCGCGCCTTGCTTGGCTGGGGCTGCGTTCTCAGGCAGAAAGACGGGAGAAGGTGGCAGCCCGAACACCCCCTCTGCGCCGGCCAGGGCGAGCACTACAGCGATGTTCCCCGGCAGACGCCCGATGCCGTAGACCTGGGCCGGCCAATGGGGCGCCTGCGTCTGCCCCTGCACCTGCCCCACCGCGGGCCCGGGCGAGAACGCGCCGAAGCTGGCGTTAGTCGGCCAGTCGGCATTCCAGCTGTTGGATACGGCGCAGGTCCACCCAAGTACCGCCCTGATTCCCCGCCGGTCCGACTCCCGCGCAAGCGCTTGGGCGATCCGTATTCCGGCCTCGCTGACGGTTGGGGCTGCAGCCACGACCATAGAGTTGTATTTGGTGCCCTCGGCCATTTTCACCTTCGCCACTCCCATAGCAGAAAGCGACCTCACCCTGGCCAGATCGGACGAGCTGACCGCTCCCGCCCATGCTTCGGCCTCGCCGGGGCCCGCCCGCGCCAGCGCATCCTGTGTGAACTCAACCAGTGCCACCTGAGCCCCGGCCGCCTCGCACGCCTGTGCAATTGCCCCAGTGGCGTCCCCCGCTCCCGGCAGGGCCACCACCGCCACCGCCCGACCGCGAAGCCTCCCTGCCAAGAGGTGAGACGTGGCCTCCCGCGCGAATCTGTGCAGCATCTCGGCCTCCGCAAGCAGCTGATCCCTGTCGCTGACCAGGCGCTCGAAATCCGCATCCAGCCGGCTGATCAACAGCTCTTGCTGCTTCATCATTCCCCGGTCCCCCACTACCGAGGCCCCGATCAGTATGCCTATGCCCAAGGCCACGATCACCGCTGCCAGCGACACCACGTGATACCTGAGGCTCATCATGACGCCCGCCCCATTTCGAAGTAGTCACATAAGCCCAAGAGCGACCCTGAGGCGCAGGATGATCAGCCTGGCCAATCCAGCCAGTGGCCGCGATGCCAGGGCCAGGGCTACCAGAGGGACAGCTGCCGCAGCTACAATACCTGCAACATGCCCCAGACGTAGCCTTCCCCTGTAGAGCTGGCTCACTCCTCTGGCGTCCACCAGCACCGAGCCCACCTTCAGCCTGACCAGAAACGTGCTGCCCATGCCCGGCCGGCCCTTCTCCAGGAAATCCAGCATGTTTGAATGCGAACCGAGCATGACGATGAGAGATGCCCCCTTTTCGTGGGCAAGAAGCATGGCAATATCCTCGCTGGTGCCGGGGCAGCGGAAGACTGAATGGGAAAGGCCCAGGCAAGTGAGCCTGTCAGAGGCAGGGGATCTGCCGTCGGGGTAGGCATGGGCGATCAGCTCAGCCCCTGATAGTAACGCTTTGTCGGAGACCGAGTCCATGTCGCCGATTATGATATTGGGAGCCAAGCCCGCGTCGAGCAGGGCGTCGGCGCCGCCGTCTACACCGATCAGCACGGGCCTGACCTCTCTGATGTAGGAGCTTACAGCAGCCAAATCCTCTACGTAGCTCGAACCCCTGACCGCTATCACGCAGTGGCGCCCACGAATTCGGGTCTTGATGATGGGCATGTCGAGCTCGCCCAGGATGATGTCTTTCTCCTGAAGAGCGTAGCTTAGGGTGTTGGTGACGAACCTCTCAAGCTCTGCCCTGCGATTCTCTTCAGCGGCAGCGTAAGCGTCTGCCAGATGCTCGCGCGTGAAGCACCGCCCGCTTCCCACATCCCTGCCGGCTGTAGAGATGCGGTCGCCGCACACCTGGACCTGTGCCCCATCTGCAACTGAATCCATGATCTGACCGCCAACGCAGTCCAGCATGGGCACGCCGGCGTCCATCAGAATGGCCGGCCCCGGGCATCGGTACCGGCCGGTTATGCATGGCTCGGCGTTGATGATCACTGCAGGGCGTTTGGCCGCCAGGGAGCGCGCCGAAACCTCGTCGATGTCGGCGTGGGATATTACGGCAATCTCGCCGGGCGCGAGCCTTTCCAGGAGGTGTTTGGTCTTGCGGTCTACGCGGGCCGTCCCTCTGGCCGTAACCGCAGTTGGCGCTGGTGCCGGCCCTTCGATCAGGCCTACATGATCCGCCCCGCTCTCGTCTGAAGCGTCCATGCTACTAGGATTCCGCGACACCCGCTGTGCATTCGCGCTATCTGGTCGTCGCCCGGTCAAGCCGGATCTTGTCCGCAATTCGGGCAATGAAGGCAGAGTTGGTAGGACGCCCTTTCTCTGCGTCTACTGTGTGGCCAAAGACATCATCTAGGGTATTGATGTCGCTGCGCGTCCATGCAGTTTCGATGGCGTGCCGCATGGACCGTTCGACCCGGGACGCTGTGGTATTGTGCCTACTGGCGATGGCAGGGTACACCACATGTGTTATGCTGGCGGGCATGTCTCCTTCAGTGAGAGCGAGGATGATGGCATCGCGCAGGTAGACGTAGCCCTTGAGGTTGGCAGGAATGCCGATCTCCCGCAGCGCCCTGCTGGCTTCAAACTCAAGCGAAGGAGTGCGCGCAGGCACGCTGGGCCGTTCGGACGGCCGGATATCCGGCGGGATCGCCGCGAGCCGCCGGATTCTCTCGGCCAATACACTCAAGTCGAACGGCTTCGCCAGGTAGTAATCGGCCCCGGCGGCCAGAATGCCTGCCGCGGTAGTCTCGAGGCCGATCGCAGATACGACCATAATCCGCGGGCGGCGCCTCAGGCCCGCGGCCTGAATGTATTCAATGACTCCCAGGCCGTCAAGGTGCGGCATTACCATGTCGAGTACCACGACATCGGGATGAACTTCTTCAATCAGCTCTATGGCAGCCTTGCCATTGTACGCGCTGCCCATCACCGCCATGTCGGGTTGGCGCGAGAGGAACTCCTCAACCACCGCCGTGAACTCGACATTGTCATCCACGAGCACTACGCTTATGCGGCTTTCAAGCATTCTGCAAAGCCTCCGCGAAGAACTTGCGGTCATTGTTTCTACGCGGTGGCACAGTATCCCTCTATTGCTGCTGACTGATTCCTGGGTCAACCAGCCCGCAGCGGATCGCGTAAAGCGCGATCTGAATCCGGTTCTCAACACACAGTTTGCGGCGTATCGATGTAACGTAGTTTTTCACGGTCTTGTCGCTGATGAACAGTCGCTCCCCGATGGTCTGGTTGCTCAACCCGAGGGCTACCATTCCTATGATCTCGCGCTCGCGCGGAGAGAGTTTCTCCAGCGCAAGCAATGCAGACGAGTCCGTTTCCGGCTTAGTCTCCGGCACAGGCCTCACCTCTCAACCCCGTCAGGGCGTATACACAGCTGAAGCAGGCTTGCTTCTCCCTCTGGCGCTACATAATATGATGTGCCAAATCAGCCCGTGTATGGGCTTTTTGACGTGGTTCGGCCTAGGGCAGCGACTCCGATTGCTCCTTTGGGATGCCTGCGGCATCCAGCATGTACTCGGCAAACACAGCGTAACCCCTTGTCGGGTCCGAAACGAAGACGTGAGTGACGGCGCCGACGAGCTTGCCGTCCTGAACTATGGGAGATCCGCTCATTCCTTGCACAATCCCCCCGGTCCGTTCGATCAGCCTGGGGTCGACGACTCGGATGACCATCCCTTTCCCCGACGGGCGCGCCTGCCTAGTTACCTTAGTGATTTCCACTCGGAAGCGCTCTATCGTCGATCCGGAGATCACCGTGAGGATCTCTGCCGACCCCTCGTGCACCGAGGAGGCAAGGGCCACCGGGATGGGTTCGGGGAACGCAGGATTGGAAAGCGGCGCGGTCAACCTGCCGTATATCCCAATCGACGAGTTGACTTCAATCACGCCCACATTGTCGCTCGCTCCGGCAAAAGTGCCGATCTTCTCGCCTGGGCGTCCCACTGCTCCTGCATCTACTCCAGCCACCCGGGCGGCCACAATCCGTCCATCACTGATAGTGATCTCCCTTCCTGTTTGGCTGTCGGTTACCAGATGCCCCAGCGCCCCAAAGCGGAGGCTCCCAGGATCCCAAAAGGTCAGTGTACCTACACCCGCAGCATTGTCGCGAACATACGCCCCGATCCTGAACCCTGAATCAGTTGGAACAGCATCAACCACTAGCCCTCGCTCTTTCCCATCACGCGAGACATTGATGGGCACCCCTCGGCGCACAGACGCCACGTAGTTCACAGCCGTCTCGAGCTCGACGGGGTCAGACACCTCACGCCCGTCAACCGTCAGAATTATGTCTCCAACGGCAAGGCCCGCGTCGCGCGCCGGCATATACCTGCCGCCGTCTATGCCGATGACCGGGTACAGCCCTATCACGCGCACTCCGTGGCTTGCCAGGAGTATGCCGATGGAGTGCCCGCCCAGCGCCACCCTGAGTTCGGGCACGACATCGACAACGAAGCGTCGCACTGCCACGGCATTGAACAGGCGGAACTCAACGCGGGCGCGCCCGGGCTTGGTAGGGGTGACTGAGATGCTGCCTCCGGCGGCTTGGTTGATCAGGAGCGAATCTGGGGGATCGGCTACAAACGAGCCGGACAAGTTGACACCGGGATTGAGATCGAACTGCTGCCCTTCTAGTACCCGGAGATAGGCCGGTCGAAGACCGATGACGCCCAACAGCCCTCCAGCGGCTAGGAATAGCAGCGACAGGAGAACGCATAGGATGATCGCCAAGCGACGCGAATGTGCCCGCATACTACCCCCGCACTACAGCGCCAATAGACGCCAGCTGCGGGCAATCACACAAGACCCACGCTGCACAATGCAGCTGGCCCGAATTCGCCCGCTCGGGATTAACCTGTCCGGCTCAATTGGGGCGTATTCACTCCCGCGCTGCGCGACGACGCGCAACAGACGCTGCGATACCCTTTGCTTTTCCTCACGGTGTGTGCTATCGTAAAGACACCTAAATCACGTTCAAACCGGCGATGAAGGGGCCGCAATCGACTACGGCGTCAAGAAAGCGGATCCACGGCTGTAAGGTCCGCCGCGCGAGTTGATGAGCATCCCACCCCGGAGCTGCGGATGATGAGTCCGACGGATTCCCGCCGTTAGATGGGACCTGCACTTTGGCATGGGCCGTCCCATCGATTCGGTCGGCCGGTGCGGGCAAGAGCGGGTCGCCGCGCCCGGGCGCGCGGCGGCAAGCGAGGTGGTACCGCGGAGGTTTCGGCCTTCGCCCTCAGAGGGCGAAGGCCGTTTTGATTGCTAAGGAGGAATATACAGCTGTGGAAAGCCAGGAAGGGTTTGTTCAGCACATAGCATCCAAAACAGAGGACTTCTCACAATGGTACATCGACGTGGTCCTCAGGGCGGAGCTCGCCGACTACGCTCCAGTCCGGGGCTGCATGGTCATACGGCCGCACGGGTACGCGCTGTGGGAGAACATGCAGTCTCTCCTTGACGCTCGTCTTAAGGCAACCGGCCACAAGAACGCCTACTTCCCCCTGTTCATACCCGAAAGCTTCCTGCGCAAGGAAGCCGAGCATGTGGAGGGGTTTGCGCCTGAAGTGGCATGGGTGACGAAAGCGGGCAACGAGGAGCTCCCTGAACCGCTCGTAGTTCGGCCTACCTCAGAGACGGTGATCGGCCACATGTACGCCAAATGGATCAAGTCCTGGCGGGACCTGCCTGTGCTCATAAACCAGTGGGCTAACGTGGTCAGGTGGGAAAAGACTACGCGCCTGTTTCTGCGGACCTCGGAGTTTCTGTGGCAGGAAGGGCACACATGCCACCGCACCGCCGAGGAAGCCGAGGAAGAGACCCTGAAGATCCTGGACGTCTACAGGCAGTTCCTCACTGAAGACCTGGCCATACCGGTCGTCGCCGGGCAGAAGACCGAAAGGGAGAAGTTTGCGGGCGCGGTTCGCACTTACTGCATCGAGGCTCTGATGACGGACGGCAGGGCTCTTCAGGCCGGAACATCGCACAACCTAGGCCAGAACTTCGCGAAGGTGTTCGACATCACTTACCTGGACGAAGATAATGAGCTCAAGCATGTGTGGCAGACATCTTGGGGCGTGTCGACCCGTCTGATCGGAGGGATCATCATGGTCCACGGCGATGAGCGCGGGCTGGCTCTGCCTCCGAGAGTCGCGCCTGTACAGGTAGTCATCGTCCCCATCCTGACTGCTTCGTCTCGTGAGGCTGTCCTGTCGGCTGTGGGCGATATTCAGCAGAGGCTTTCGAAGGTATGCCGTGTTGAGGCCGACTGCCGCGAGGAGTACTCGCCGGGCTGGAAGTTCAACGAGTGGGAGCTCAAAGGAGTGCCTATCAGGTTGGAAATCGGTCCCCGTGACCTTAAGGCCGGGCAGGTGGTCCTGGTGCGCCGCGATACAGGAGAGAAGACGGCGGCGCCAATGGATGGACTGGAAGCGGCTGTTGTGGACATGCTTGATGACGTGCAGAAGGGGCTCTATTTGAAAGCCAAGCGTTTCGTGGAGGACAACACGCGAACGGTCGAGGACTATGACTCGTTCAAGAAGATACTGGAGGGCCGCAGAGGGTTCCTGGATGCCCCTTGGTGCGGCGAGCAGGCGTGCGAGGCCGCCATCAAGGAAGAGACGGGCGCCACGATCAGGTGCATCCCCATGGGCAGATCGCCCAGGCCGGGGCGGTGCATCCGCTGCGGAAAGGACACCGATTCTTGGGTGTACTTCGCCCGGGCTTACTGAGCCATTGCCGAAGGTCGCACGAAACGCGCTATGAAGAAACCGTCAGTTCCCGAAATGCCAGGTAGAAGCTGAAGCATGTGCGAATCCCCGTCGCAGAGGGCCCGAGCTGCGTCGGACGGCATGTGCGGCGCCAGTGGTGATGGGCGGAAGTCGGGGTGGCTGTGAAGAAATGCCTCCGCCTGGTCGGAGTTCTCCGCCCTCCCCACGGTGCAGGTGCTGTAGACAAGCGCGCCTCCTGGGGCGACGCACGCGGCCGCAGCGGCCAGGATCTCTGCCTGCACTGGCGCGAGCTTCGCGATATCTCGGGGTCCTTTTCGCCAGCGAGCGTCGGCGCGCCTCGCCAAAACGCCCAACCCGGTGCATGGCGCATCCACCAGCACCGCGTCTGCCTTCCCTGCCCACTCCGTCGGCAGCTCACGGGCATCGCACTCGATGGCTTCGACTGACCGAAGCCCCAGCCGCAGCGCCGACTCTCTGACCAGCGCGACCCTGAGTGCTGAGATATCACATGCAACAACCCGAGCTTCATCGCGCGCAAGCTCGGCAATGTGCGTGGCCTTTCCTCCGGGAGCGGCACACGCGTCTATGACAACACGAGGATGCCCCAACACATGGGCAACCAGCATCGAGCTCTCGTCCTGCACTGAGAAGAGCCCTTCGGCAAACCCGGGCAATGATTCCACCGACTCTATGGGGCCTACGATGCGCAGCGCCTCGGGGGCATACCGCCCGGGCTCGGTTGCAACGCCGCCCAGCCTCTCCGCCAATTCGTCACGGCTCACGCGCCGAGTGTTGGCGCGCAACATTACGGCCGGCGGTTCGTTGCCCGCGTTGAGCATGCGCTCTGTGGCCTCCAGCCCGAACTGGCCGATCCATGATTCCACAAGCCACTCAGGATAAGACAGTGTGACAGCGAGCGATTTCACTGGGTGCGCGGCCATGTCCGGGAAGCCCGGATCGAACCGGGGCGACGCGATGCGGCGCAGCGCTGCATTGATGAATCC
>DAOPWT010000030.1:11703-17267 GCA_035351775.1 Bacillota bacterium
GTCAAGATTCCGGCCCGACAAAGCGCGCGACCAGGCGGCGTGCGCGAACGCGCCGTCCTGGTCGCAGATGTACACGATCTCCACCGCAAGGTCCCTGCCGCTCGCGGAAGCCGCGCGGAAATCTGGACGCTTAGTCACGCCGGCTTCCCCTCAGCACCAAGAGCCGCAGTAGCTGAGTCAAGGCAACGGCCGCAGCAGCTACATACGTCAGCGCAGCAGCGTTCAGCACGTTTTTCACCTGAGGCATCTCGGCATCCGTGATGTAGCCGCCGTCGGTGAGCATCGCCATAGCCCTCCGGCTTGCGTTGTACTCCACCGGCAACGTTACGATCTGAAACGCCACGGCCCCGGCAAACAGCCATATCCCCAAGGTCATCAGGAACTGGCTTATCTGGGGACTGCCCAAAATCATACCCAGTATGAACAGGGGCAGAGCCATAGTCGAACCGAAGCTCGCCACGGGAAGAATGGCTTCCCTGACCGAAAGCGGAGCGTAGCCCTCGCTGTGCTGGATGGCATGGCCCGTCTCGTGCGCGGCCACGGCCAGCGCGGCTATGGACGTTCCCGCATAAACCTGCGGCGACAGGCGTACCGTGCCGCTGCGCGGGTCGAAATGGTCTCCCATGGGTCGGCCGATCTGCTCCACAGCAACATCCACGCCCTTGCCGGCCAGAATCCTGCCGGCCACCTCAGCTCCTGTAACTCCCGCGCGGGAGCGGATGTTCATACCTCTCGTGAAGGCAGACTGCACCCGCGCCTGCGCGTACATGGCAAAGATGAACGCCGGCAGCACCAGAATGTACGTCGGATCATAGAAAAACGGGTACATCATCCGCGTCACCCCCCAAACATCATCTGCAAAATAGATAAGTCGCGCTCTGCGCAAATGGATCCGGCCGGCACACCGCCTCGACTGCCCACAACACTAGCCGCCCAGCCGGGCCCCGGCTCCAATGCGTCGCCCTCGGGCGAACTCCGCCCCACTCATGCGCCGCTTGCCGGCAGGCTGCACATCCTCGAGCACAACCCGTTCCCGGCCTTCCTCGCCGCACGCCACCATCACGATACCTCCCGGGCCGAGTAGTATCGTTCCCGGTTCGGCGCCCAGCGCGGAAGGGTGCACAGGCTCCATTGATTGCTCCGGGCCCAGCTCGCGCAGACGCAGCACTCGCAGTCGCTGTCCGTCCAGCGTAGTTCGCGCGCCCGGATCCGGAGCCAGCCCTCGCACTGTGTCGAACAGCTGCCGCGCGCGGCGCCGCCAGTCCAGCTCCAACTCTTCGCAAGAGATCTTCGGAGCGTAACTGGCCCTGGAGTGGTCTTGCGTGGTGCGTGGAGCTCGCCCCTCTTCAAGCAAACGAAGAAACTCCACCATCAGTTCCGCGCCCAGCTGCGCAAGGGATTCCTGGAGCCAGCCTGCGTCGGCGCACGAGTCGCGAGGCACTGTGAATTCGCTGCAAATGCCGATATCTCCGGTGTCCCATCCTTCGTCCATGTACATGATGGTGACTCCGGTCACCGCGTCTCCATTGAGCAGGCAGCGCTCAACCGGCGCAGCGCCCCTGTATCGTGGCAGAAGCGATGGGTGAACATTCACGAACCCGTGACCGGGCAGAGCCAGAAGCTCTGATGTGATCTTCTGGCCGAAGGCCGCCACCACAGCCACATCCGGCGCCAGCTCCCGCATGGTTTCCACAAAGCCTGAGTCACGCACCTTCTCCGGCTGTATGATCTGCAGCCCTCTGGCCAGGGCCGCAGTCTTCACAGGAGGCGGCGCAAGCCTATGGCCACGCCCGGCAGGCCTGTCAGGTTGTGTGACCACACACAGGATATCATGCCCCGCATCTGCCAGAGCCTCTAGCGTGGGCACAGCGAACGCGGGAGTACCCATAAACACCACTCGCAACGGTCACTCGCCCTCCGCTTCCGTCTCGCGGCCCTCACCGTTCTTCTCGGCGCGCCTCAGGCACTCCGCCTTGTCGGTGAAGAGCACCCCGTCGAGATGGTCGGTTTCATGCTGAAGTATTATGGACATGAGATCATCGCCGCGCACCAGGATTTGCCGGCCCGACCTGTCGTATGCCTCGACTTCCACTTGCGCCGCGCGCCTTACCTGCCCGATCATCCCCGGAACCGACAGGCATCCTTCCTCCTCGCAGACCTCTCCCCGGAGCGAAACTATCCGAGGGTTGAAGAGCGTGTGAGGGCCGGAACCATCGTCTAGGACTATAAGACGGACTGCGACACCGACCTGCGGCGCAGCCAGCCCCACTCCGGGAGCGTTGTACATCGTCTCCAACATGTCGGCAGCTAGCTGGCGCATTCTCTCGTCGATCACATCCACCGGCACAGCCTTCTGGCGAAGCACCGGATCGCCTTCCTTGCGTATCTCCAAAATCAACAGAGTTGCCTCCCAAAACGGTATGTCGCCTTGCTACATTATAGCGCATACACAGGCGCACTGCGAAGTCACAGAACTGCCGACGGCTCAATGTCGAGGCTCACCGTAATCGGGCCTGAGCCGCCTGGCCCGCGCGCGGCGCATCCTGCCTTCGCCGCTTCGCGTAATGCCTGAGGATCGCCAGATAGCAGCAGCAGATGCCATCGGTACTTGCCTGCGATTCTGGGTATTGGCGCCGGCGCCGGCCCGAGCACTTCGACGGTGCCGTCTGAAACACAGCCAAGCTCACGGCAGGCCGCGGCGATCACCCCCGCATGGCGCGCAGTGGCCGACTCGTCAATGCCTCTGAGGAGGATCCGGGCCATCTGGCGCGCCGGCGGATACCCCGCCTCGCGCCTTGACGCTATCTCAGCTTCATAGAACGCCCGATAGTCGTGGGACGCTGCCGCCAGGATGCTGTAATGTTCCGGGCTGTAGGTCTGCACCACCACCGTTCCGGGGGCGTCCCCCCTTCCCGACCTGCCGGCAACTTGCGAAATGAGCTGGTAAGTCCGCTCTGCTGCCCGAAAATCCGGCAGATTCAGGGCGGTGTCGGCCGACACCACTCCCACCAGCGTGACGTTGGGGAAATCCAGACCCTTGGCAATCATCTGTGTCCCCACGAGAATGTCGGTACGCCCCTCCCTGAACGCGCCGAGTATCGCCCGGTGCGCCCCCTTGCGGCGCGTGGTATCGACATCCATGCGCGCGACTCGCGCTTCGGGGAAGGACTTTCGGACCTCGTCCTCGATCCGCTCGGTGCCGGCGCCGAAATACCGGATGTGCGTGCCGCCGCAGGACGGACAGACATCGGGGGCGCGTTCGATGTAGTTGCAGTAGTGGCATACCAGCTCAGACCGGCGAGTCTGAGAGCCGTGCAGCGTCAGCGAGACATCGCAGTGTGGACAGGTCATCACATGGCCGCACTCTCTGCACAGGACAAATGTGGAGAACCCACGCCTGTTCATGAAGAGTATCGCCTGCTGCCCGCGGTCAAGCGTCTGTTCCATGCGCGCTCTGAGAAGACGGCTGAAGACAGTTCGGTTCCCCGCCTTCAGCTCAGACCGCATGTCCACCACGTCCACGTCGGGCATCGGTCGGTCGTCGATCCGGCTGGGAAGCTCGATTACCTCGTACTCACCCGATTCTGCCTTGCTATACGTCTCAAGAGACGGTGTGGCCGAACCCAGCACCACCGTGGCGCCGGCACGCGCCGCCCTGAACACCGCAACATCGCGTGCATGGTAGCGCGGCGAATCGTCTTGTTTATACGAGCCATCGTGCTCCTCGTCCACGACTATGAGCCCCAGCGAGGGCACTGGCGCGAACACCGCGGATCTGGCCCCAACTACGATGTCCACCTGGCCCCTTCGCGCACGCTCCCACTCATCCAGGCGCTCACCCGCCCCGAGGGCGCTGTGAAGCACCGCAACCCGCTCCGGGCCGAACCTCGAGACTACTCTGTCAACCATCTGGGGAGTGAGCGCTATGTCCGGGACCAGCAGTATCCCGCGCTTTCCGCGGGCAAGCGCGTGTTCGAAAGCGCGCAGATAGACTTCGGTCTTGCCCGAGCTGGTCACCCCGTGCAGCACCACAACCCCGCCGTCCGAGTCTATCCGCGCCGAAACACGCTCCACCGCACGCTCTTGGTCGGCGGTGAGCTCATGCCCCGGAGCAAGTGTGGGAGCGGGCGCACTTCCCGACGACAGCCCTTCCATGGGCGATCGCGAAGCAATGACCTCCGTGGGATGGAGCAACCCGGCGCGCACCAGGGCATCGAGAGCAGATGCAGAGCAGCCTGCGCGCTGGAGTAGTTCGGCTCTGGGGATTGCGACTCCGCCCGCACCGGTATCGGCGTCATCAAGGTTGCCGCCGGCTTCTCGGAGCGCCGCCGACGAGAGCAGCGCCGACGCGAACACCTGCATTATCGCGGCCTGCGCCGGGCTAGATCCGGCCAATCGAAGAGCCACAGCGCCGGGATCGCCTGCCGACGGAGCCACTTGAAACGCTCTCACACGGCGCGCCCGGACTTTGGGGCGTTCCCATTCCGTGTCCACCTCGACCAGGCCGGCCCGCGCCAGAGCCGCCACATGGCGCGACACCGAGGTGACTTCCAGAGCCCGTGCAATCTCGTCACGCGCCGCACTGCCCCCGCACTCCGCCAGATAGTCGAAGACCCTGCGCACTGCGCCGTCGATCTTGGCCCGCCGAGCATCGTCTTCGGAGCCAACCAGGCGCACGATCACTGAAGACTCCACCCTAGTGCCCGAGGGCACCATGGCCCGCAGCGCCTCGATCAGCAGGCAAACATATGTATCAACCATCCATCCCGCCACTTGCAGCAGTTCGCGAGGCACCCCGGGGGCGTCTGTCACGCAGTCGATGATCTCCCGTACATTCTCCACTGCAGGCTGAGCCGACCGCGATACCACGAACCCTTCCACACTACGTGCTCCGAATGGGACCAGAACACGCGAACCTGGTTCCACTCGAGCTTCGAGGCGGTCCGGTATGAGGTAGTCGTAGTATTTATCCACCCGGCGAACGGGTACATCCACGACAATCTGAGCGTACCTGGCTGCCATCAGCTGTCGTCCCTCCTGCCGAGGAGGAATCGTTCAAGCCACCTTTTGATACGGGTGTGAGGGAGTTCCTTGTCGCTCAAAGGCGATACCAGAATCGCATGTATTCCCAGGCGCTTTGCACCCAGAATGTCGGTGAAGAGCTGGTCGCCCACCATCACCGTGGAATCCGGATGAGTGCCCAGGATGTGCATGGCGCGGCGATACCCCCACCGCCATGGTTTGACCCAACCGCACACCACAGGCAGCCCGAGGGAGCGTGCGAACCAGCCACCGCGCGAATGGTGGTTGTTGGTCAGCAGGCAGACACCGAACCCGCGGCCTCTGGCCCTTGCGAGCCATTCGGAGGCGGGTGCGGAGACGTCATAGGTTCCCCAAGGGGCAATGGTGTTGTCAATGTCGACGATAATGCCGGCGATGCCACGTCGCGACAGCTCGTCCAAGTCAATCTCCCACACGGCGTTTACACGCATGTCTGGCTGAATCAGGGCTGTCTTCCTCCTCTCGCCACGGCTCATTATACCACGTACCCCAGCCTGTCTGGG
>DAOPWT010000031.1:0-17258 GCA_035351775.1 Bacillota bacterium
GAAAGGCTTTCTGAGCGATGCCGTCATGACCGAGATGGGCGCAGTGGGCGGGCTCTTGATCGTAGGGATCGGCCTGAATACGCTTGACGTGAAGAAGGTTCACGTGGGCAACATGCTTCCAGCTATATTCGTTGCCGCGGCGCTGGCGCGGATGCTGCCATAGTCGTTGCGGCGGTCTTCGTGCGGTCGGACCCCGTATGCTCGAAGCAATCGGGAAGACGCGCTTGTCTATCACGTGTCCTGCTCTTCGTGGCGCTTTATCAAGGCCTCGACGAATGCCTCCAGTCGGCATAGCTCCTCATCCAGTGTTGACCGCATCTGCAGGGTCTGGATGACCAGATCCTGCACTCGCTCGCGATCAAGTTCTGCGCCGTAGGCATGTCGGAAGAGATGGCGAAAACGGCGCAGTTCATCTAGCCACGCGAAAGTGCATTCAGTCAGGACTGCCGGCTGCACGCCCTCCAAGGGTTCACTCATGCTGAGAAGAAGGCGCCGATGCCAGTCGTCGGCATGCGTCAAGTAGCCGTCGAGAACCTGAGCCACTCTCGTGCCAACACAATCATGTCGTCAGAACCACGATCGAGCGAAGCTACCTTCGCGTGATCCGCGGCACGGAAAAGCCGATCTATGGCTTTCATGTCTGTGCGCATGTCCACAAGAAGACCGCGCAGCTCACACGCGCGCTCACTCCTCGCGCTCATAAAGAACCCTCCCTTCCGACAGGATGCGCTCTCGCAGCAAGGCGCTTGCAGCCTCCCAAGGTACCAGGTCAAGAGTCAGCCCGCCGCCTAGCGATCGCTCGGCTATTCCCAGTAGCTGATCCTGTGAGTATGGCAAGCCCTCCACAGCCATGTCAAGGTCCGAATCAGAGCGTACGCGGCCTCGCGCAAAAGAGCCGAAGACCCAGACGCGCCTTGCCCCGAGGGCGCTCAGGACCTCGGTGAGCCGAGCGGCCTGCCGGGCGAGACGCTCCTTGTGCGCGGCAAGATCCTTCTCCCGCTGGGCAACGATCCGATCTTCGTGCTCAAGATACTGGTCGAAACCGTGCGAGCCCATTACGCTCAGCCTCCTCTCGACCGCTGGTCTTCGAGACGATTATTCCATACAGCCAGATTGTGTCAGCGCGGTGTGCAATTCGGTGTGCAATTCAGATGGCGAGCTGTGTTCAAAGACATCAGTATGTGATATCATGATACCATAGGAGGAAAGACTCACTGAAGGGGGATGCTCATGATCCGCATGCAGGTGCAGCTCACAGAGGAGCAGATCGAGGGCTTGCGGGCAATGGCCAGCGCGGAGGGGGTGTCGGTTGCGGAGCTGATCAGGCGCGGCGCCGACATGGTTCTGGCCGGTCGGGGCAGTATCAGTCGCGAGGAGCGCGTTCGGCGGGCTCTTTCGATTGCGGGGAAGTTCAGGTCCGCTGAGACTGACATATCGGTGAATCACGACAAGTACCTGGCGGAGGATTTCCTATGATGAGCGTTTTCGTCGATACTTCGGCGCTCTTCGCCCTACTCAGTTCGAATGACGTCAATCATGATGCGGCATGGCGCGTGTGGGAAGGGCTACTCCGCGACCAAACGCCCCTTGTATGCAGCAACTACATTGCGGTTGAGGCCGCGGCCCTTGTTCAGAGGCGACTCGGAATGGAGGCCCTGCGGGCGTTCCGGGAGTGCATCTGTCCGATGATGGACGTCGAATGGGTTGACCGCACCGCGCACGATTCGGCAGAGACCGCTCTCCTAACCGCGAATCGCCGGAGCCTGAGCCTCGTCGATTGCACCAGTTTCATCATAATGAGGCGACTGGGTATCACGAGGGCCTTCACGTTTAATGTTCACTTCGCTGAGCAGGATTTTGTCTGCCTGCCCGAGATGCGCCTCCACGACCGATAGCTCACCAGTGCCTGATGAACCTGCCGAGTGCGTGCTTGAACAGGGCATTCGCTCCCGCGAGGGCGAGCGCCGCTGCGGCGAGTACGGCGGCAGGCAGGCCCGGGCCGGCATCGACCAGGCGGGCCGGCGCGTTGGCGATCAGCACGATAGGGAGGATCCATGTGAAAAGCGTCCTCATGGCGCCGGGATACAAGTTCATCGGATACTGGCCGAACAACACGAGATCCATGGCGAAGCCTATCGCAGCCGACGACTGTTTGGTATAGAGCGACATGGTCGCGGCCGCCATGAACAGGCTGTATGTTGCGGCGCCTCCGCAGGCGATGCCCGCCACGGTGACGGCGGCATTGAGCACGGTGAGCCTCGCTCCGGCGCGCAACCCAATGAGGGCGATGGCGTAGCCCGAGAGGGCTCCCACAAGCTCCACGGGCTCGAAGTTGGCGAAGGGCAGCGACATGCGGGGGTCGGGGGCCAGCAACAGCAACGCGTCAAGCTCGCCCCTGCGGACGTAGCGGGAGGCGAAGAAGACCGTCCAGGCGCCGAAGGCGTAGGCAAGGCCTGTTGCCGCCTGGAAAACGCCATAGACGTATGTGGCCAACCACTCGGAGCCGGCGCTGAGCCTGGACGAGGCGACCCAAACAAAGGCCAACCCGAGGAGCTGGTATAGTCCTACCGACACAAGCCATATCCAGAACCCCGCCGCCGACAGTCTGTTTCGGCGGAATGCCGCACGCATCAGGGCCAGCGCTGCTCTCGCATCACCCGCCATATACTTCCAGGCGCGCGAGGCGCCTCCTCCACAGCGCGATCCCGATTCCGAGCAGGGCCGCGCTCCAGATGATCTGAGGATACATACTGCTCACACTCCCTCCCAGGGCAATGGCCACCGAAGTATCGGCAAGATGAACAAAGGGAAGGACGCGTATCACCCGCTGAACCCAGTCGGGATACAGATAGACTGGGATCAGGGCCCCGGACGCCAGCTGTGTGATGAACACCCTCAGCTGAACGGCGGCTTCGCCTTGCTTAAGAGCTGCCCCGATCGCGGATGAGATGAGCGCGATCCCTGTCGACGCCATCCAGACGAAGATGAGCGATACGGCGTAGAGCGCTGCGCCCTGCAACGACACCCTGGGCATGCCTCCGAGCAGAAGGGCGGCCACAAGCACACCGGGGAGGGTTGCGGCAGCCGACACCAACATGCCTGCGAATGACCGGGCCATGATGAACGCCAATGGATTGATGGGCGTGGTTACGTCCATCATGAGCGAGCCGCTCATGTAGCCGTCTATCAGGAATCGCTCGAGAAGCTGCCCTCCGGAGAAGGCGAACGCCGTGCGCGCGAGCGCCAAGTAGCGAAGGGCATCGCCTGAGGGATCCAGGCCGCGCAGAAAGGCGAACTGTGCGATCAGCAGGACGGCTGATCCCAGGGTCCTCATCACGAAGTCCAACACCGGAGTCGCGCGTTCTTTCGCCAGAATCGCCGCTATGTGCAGCAGCCTGATTCCAGCCGCTTTGTCAAGTCCCTGTGGCCTCGCCCCGAACCCGTTCATCTCCCACGACCCTCCCTCCGTCGATGGTCACGATGCGATGGGCGCATTCGAGGTCATCGGGGCGATGGCTGATCATGCACACAGTTGCCCCGTCCGTGCTCAGCTCGTCCAGCAGCGCCAGGAACCTAGGCATGTACTCCAAATCTAAGGTCTCCGTGGTTTCGTCCAGCAGAATGAGGCTTGGCCCGTGAAGCAGAGCGATGGCGAGCTCTGCCCGGGCACGCTGGCCCTGGGAGAACTCCCGTGGGGGCCGATCCATGAGGGCGTCCAGGCTGAGGCGGTCGACGAGGCTATGCATGCGGCCTTCCCAGTCCGCTCCGGGCATGGCGAACAGCTCGCGGCGGAGGATGAACGAGTCGATAAGAGGCAGGTCGGGGAGGAGGGACGTCCGGCGTGAGCTGGAATACGCGATTCTCCGCTTGAACTCGGGGTCGAAAAGGTCGGGCGGCTTGCCGAAAACCAGCACAGCCCCGCTCACCGGCGTATGAACCCCGCACATCGCTCGAAGCAGGCTGGACTTGCCCGATCCGTTAGGACCTCTGACTCCGACTACCTCGCCCGGGCTGATGCTGAGGGTGATATCATCGAGCGCGCGAATCCGCTGCGTGACCTTGCGCATTCGCTCGTAGCGCCAGGACTCGTATTCGATACACACACGGTCAATCTCAACCCTGGCGTGCACCTTTCTCATACAGAACCACCCCTCAAGGCCTATCCGTTCCGCCAGAGACGAACTGGCGCCGTCCAGCATGACCAGGTCGACAGGGATGTCAGTGACGGCGTTCGCCTCTCTTCGCACGCCTGAAGCCGACGCCTCTCCCTGCAGATGTACTCGTCGACATACGAACGCGCGTTCTTCTGATCCTGCCTTCCAGCCAACCTCAGCCATATAATAGCATATCCTCTGCGCCAATGCCATGAACCATCCAGGCAGGGTGCTGCGCCGGCAGCCGATCGCACTTGATGACGGCTGTGACAATATGATACACTATGTATCAACGCGAGGGCGCGAGCTGGCGATCCCATTTGCGTCCATACCCAGCGGCACAAACACGCGTCGGCGATCATTCCGCATAGGAGGCACCGCCATGAAACCCGAGAAGGAATGGCTGTCGGTGCAAGAGGCAGCCGACTATCTTGGAGTAGCCCGCCCAACCATATACCGGTGGGCAAAGGAGTCTAGAATCCCCATACTCAAGTTGTCGAAGGGAGTCGCCAGGGTTAGGCGCAGAGACCTGGAGGCATTCCTGCAGAATGCTGCAGTGTTGTACCCTTGTCCGGCTGATGATGCAACCCAGCCGTGCTCTGTGCGCGAGACTGCCCAGCAGCGGTCATCGGATGCAGATCCGATACTTGATGTCCTTGGCCTGCTTTCCGGAGAGCCGATTTCGGCTGAGGAGATCGAAAAGGCGTTGTACAGCGAAGAAGAGAGGAGATGAAACATGCTGCCTGGGCCGGTCTTTGTAGACACGTGGGGCTGGATTGCCCTTGGGCATAGGAAGGACGCGCGACACAGAGAAGCAGCCGAATACTACAGAAACCTCAGCTGCACAGGTGAGCGTATCTATACGAGCGACTATGTCCTTGACGAGACGATCACTCTCATCTTTCGCAGGGAAAACTTCGACGAGGCCTCCCGCTTTACCAGTGCAATCATCGCGGCAGCCGGCAGCGGGTACATCAGCATTGAGCGCATTACTCCGGAACGCTTCGCGGCAGCCTGGGATCTGCGCGTCAGCCTCAAAGACAAGGCTCGGATCTCTTTCACCGACCTAACCTCCATGATAGTCATGAAAGAGCGCAAGGTGATGAATGTCCTTACCGAAGACAAGCATTTCACTGAGGTGGGGCTTGGATTCCAGCTGGCGCCCTGACGTGGTGTCATTCCTGGGGCGCCGCATACACGTTCACCTGTGTCTGGATCCGGGCATGATCGCAGTCGAGCACTCGCCGGACATTCATCACCGCCACGCGCGTTTGCATCAGAAGAACACCTGAACCGGGATCCCCATATCAGCTGCCGCCGCAGCCTCAGAGACTGAGCTCCGCAGACGAGCCAGGTACTCCTGGGGTGAGGACTTGTATGCGCGGAGCGCCTGGACGGCTTCCGGGCGCGATATCCTGGCCAGTCCCGCCATCGCCGCTGGGTACAGGTTCAGCCGGTCGACGCCGATTCTGGACACGCCGGCTTCTCGAGCGCGCTTCATCACGGCGGCGAGCGCGGCGGGCGAGTCGCCGTAATGGGGCAGAACTGGGGATATGAAGACCCAGGTCTTGATTGACTGGCTTGCCAGCTGCTCCAAAGCCTTCAGCCTGGTGCTGGGCGCGGACGCGCCTGGTTCGATCTGCCGCGCCAGGGCGTCGTCCAGCGCTGTGATGGTCATGCCCACTTCGCAGCCTGGCAGATCCCGAAGGATGGGGATATCCCTGGCTACCAGCGCCGATTTGGTCAGAATAGACACCTCGGGCGCGAGGGGGTTCGCGGCGTTGGCGAGCGCCTTAAGGCATGCGCGCGTCAGGCAGAGAGAAGCTTCGACCGGCTGGTACGGGTCCGTGACGCTGGAAAGCAGCACAGTGGGGCGACCGGCGGAATCGAGCGAATCGGGCGTGGCGGGTTCCTCGGGTGACTCGGCCAGCCCGGGCGATCGGCGAGACTCGTGCGAAGCGGGCTTTGCCGATTCGCCGAGGCCGGCGAGGGACGGTTGGGTGAGCTTCTCTGACTTGCGCCTGCGCGCCGACTTACGTCGGATCTCCTTCTCCAGAACATCGGCGATGTTCACCTTTGCGTCGACCCACGTGCCCCAACGGTCGGTGTGTCCGGAGAATCTAGTCATGAAAGACGCATAGCAGTACACACAGGCGTGTGTGCACCCGGTGTACGGGTTGAGGGCGTAACGGGCTCCGGGAATCCCTGTCCGGGTTAGGGCGGACTTGCACACAACCTCGCGGACCGTCACCCCATTGGGATCTCACGTCCTTTCGCGAATACCAGAGTTCTCTGCGCCTGGCCACATTCCTTTCGCATGAGGCTAATCATCGCACCAAGATGAAGAACATCCGAAGATCACGAGGATGGCGTGTTGTGGATACACCCCATATGTGGGAGAATCGAGCCAGCCGGAGAGCCTCCCAGTTCGCAGACGGGAGATGGTTTGATCGTGTCGAGCCTTCGGCAATCCAGAGATGTGTCGTTCATCCGTGTCACGCTTGCCCGGGGGCAGGGGCGCGCTTCTGTAGACACGGTTCTAGCCTCGATCAAGGGTGTCGCGGAACACTCATGGGTTGCTGAGGACACAGCCCAGGTGGCGATGGCTCAGGGCGTCGGGTCCAGTGAGGTCCTGCGCAGGCTGGCCCGGGGATCCATTGAGCTTCGCGAGGTCCGGGAGATGGGGAACACGCTCGAGGACGTGTTCCTTTCAGCCGTCGAGGAGGAGAAGGAGGCGAATCAGGGATGAACGCTGGCCCGTCTTGGGCGCTGGTGCGCAAGGACATCATGGAAGCCCTTCGCACAGGCGGGCTGCACATCGCCATGAGCGTCCTGGGCGCTTCAGGATTTGCACTGATTCCCGTGATGACTCGGCCTCGTCCGCTCCATATGCAGGACGCAGAGGCCGCCTCGTACAGAGCTGCACTCAACGCAGCAACCAATGCGCAGATGCCGTTGCTCGCGTTCTGGATCATGACGTTCGCCGGCGTCTCCATCGTATCGAACCTCATGACTCGCGAAAAGACCCGAAAGACAATGATCCCCACACTGAAGTGGACCATTGCCAGCCTGGTGGTGGCGCCTCTGGTTTCATGGGCGTCCTTCGGCGTAGTGGGCACCATTGTTATGCTATTCACGCATGCGTGGTTTGTAGCGGTCCTTCTCTCAATGTCTCCCCTCGTCTTGTCTTCAGTATGGTATGGGCTGCTGGGCGCCCAACACCATGCGCGTTTATTCATTATGTCGAGTATGGTATGCCTCGCCGTCATCGCCACATGTTGGGCCCTGGCCGGACTGGCGCCTCGGGAGCGCGCGAGCGGCGTTATGGAATGGGAATAGCGTGTACTGCTCGGCAGGTGGAGGAGGCGAATCACGTGATAATCCGAAGAGTGTGTGCCGTTTTCGCCGCAGCTGTGATCTGTGGATGTATGCTGATACAGTTCATGCCGGGCGGGGCGTTTGCGGTGGAGCCTGGCTTCCCCGGCATCCTGAGATCTGAAGCGCGCGAGGAGTTTGAACGGCTGTTGTACAGGTACGACAGCTTCTGGGATGAACCAGATGCGTCGACAGTGGTCTACAGCCCTCCAGGCCGTGAGAGTGTGCCGCGGTTCATTTCGAAGGACGACGCGCAAAGCGACGTTGATTTTCTATTTGTGGTGCTGAGGTACGGATACGCCGGGTACCAGTTCTTCGGTGGGGATAAGGCCTTCCTTCAGGCTAGGCAGGACATCCTCACGGAGATCGACAATTTTCGCGGAAAGAACCTAACATCCAGCCAGTTCGCTGCGATTCTTCAGCGGAGGCTTGGATTTGTCCAGGACGGTCATTTCTCCATCGCGCGCAAGTCGACATGCCGAAGATACAGGTTCTTCGCAAGGTTTGACATGGAGTTCGACGAGCTCGAAGACAGGTTTTACGTACGCCAGATGCCCGACCGGTGGGTAGCTGCCGTGGAGGGGGAGGATCCGTCACGCTGGATGAAGATGTCCTTAGGCAGTGACGGAGAGGTTCTCTACTGCCTCGGCACGCTAAGCGACGCCGACAGAGACATATGCGTCAAGCTAGAGTGGAGTGACGGCTCATCCGAGTTCGTGTGGCTTAACGGGGCTGATTCCGCTATCGTCTGGGGGCTGGTCTACCAGCTCAATCATGTGGAAGGCATCCCAGTGGTGGTTACCCGATTCCTGATGCCGCTGCCCGATACCATGGCGGAGCTTGATGCATTAGTCCGCGATGCAGCCGAGCTCAGGGAAGCGCCAGCTGTCATCCTGGACCTGAGGTCAAACTGGGGTGGGAGCGACTGGTACCCCCTGGAGTGGGCGAGGCGGTTCGCCGGCGTGGATCTGTATCCGGCCGGCTTTGACGCTCAGCTAGTGACGAGCACAGCTGCGAAGATGCTCGAGAACACAGCGTCTTCGCTAGGGGCAGAGCTGCCCGCAGTCGAGGATTCCGCCGGGTCGGCAGATGTACAGTCGTGGCTCGCCGGCATGGCTGATCCGGATAGGCCCGGCTGGGGCCGAGTATCTGCTGCCGAGAGCGTCAGGGCAGAGAACGATACACTCCTCGTCGTGCTGATCGACTCAAACGTCTACTCTGCCGGCGAGAGCTTCGTCGGAATCCTGCGCCAACTCGACAACGTGGCGTTTGTGGGCACCAATACCTACGGAGCGACGCTCGCGGGGAATGTCGGTGTGTGCCTGCTCCCCAATTCCAGACTGGAACTGTCATGCGGCAGCCTGATATCGCTTGGTGAAGACCTGTGCAACTACGACGGCCGGGGCTACACGCCCGACTTCTGGGTTCGGCCCGACGAGGCCCTGGAGAGAGCAATCGAGTACATTCAGACTGCGCCGGCGGACGGGCGAGGGCGTTGGTGAGAGACGGGTTGCAGGCAAGAGACCTGGCAGAGAGCCGTCTTTCGAACTACTTATGGCCGGTGACCGAGACCACCCAGTTCCACACCTCTTCAGCATGTGTCAGGGCTTGCTTATACTCGTCTTCGCCCACGGGTTCCCAGTCGCCCGGATACCGGGTGGTCACGGCGTAGTCCGACAGCAGCGCGGCCTGTTCCACTTGAGGCGGAACGGGCATGCCGCTGCTTTCCTTAATGATCGACAAGAGGTAGCCAACGGAATGGGTTCTAGGCACATCCAGGCCTGAGTACACCAAGAGGCCCTTCAGGGCCTTCTCGGCAGCCTGTTGCGCGTCGAAGCAGATGTCTTCGTACAGGATGTCCTCCGACTGGCGGCCAAGCCTGGCGCGCGCGAGGTTGCTTTCTGCTCTTTGGATCCATGCTAGCCATGGCTCACCGCTCATAGACCACGCGTCCTTTGAGGGCTTCACTGTAGATGAAGCCGGGAGTATTTCGGTATTTCTCGATTCTGTCGGGATCTTCCACAATCACGTCAACCGGGGCCGGAATATCGGCGAGTGCAAGGTAGATCGCCTGCGCCAGGCGCCTGCGGTGGGTTACACCCCGCTTTAGGACCAGGATATCGTAGTCGCTTTCTGCAGTGCTTCTGCCCTGGCCTCTTGACCCGAAAAGGACTATGCGATCTGGCTCGGCAGTCTCGACTATCCTGTCTATGATTGCCTGAAGCACATCAGCCATACGGCTCACCTCCGGGTTGGACGCCGCTCCACTCTCTCACCTGATGCTACCATCCCGAGATATCGGCGACAATACTCCGACGGCTCAAGCCGTGAACCTCCCTTGCTCCAAATACCTTCATGCACAGGGTGGAACAATGCGTGATCGGGTCAGCCCCATCGGGCATCGCGTTTGAACGCCGTAGGCCGTCAGGTCTGAGCACTGGTCGGCCATCCTCTTCCATTCCTTCGCCCACTCCAAGCTACCCATAGAGGACTACCCCTTCCTGCACGATCTGCCGCTCAATGGTGGGGGCCGATATGCGCCGGTTGAACTCGCTTTCTTTGCCGACTACCACGTAGATGGGCATCGTCTTCCTGTCGCGTATTGACCTGCGAATCAGCTTCATCGCATCGATTTCCCTCATGTCCGCATCATCAGCCAACACTACATAGATGTCCAGGTCTGACTCTGCATCCTGCGTACCGTATGCATGGGAGCCCAACAGGAACATTCGCTTGACAGGAACGGTGTTGACGATTATCTCCCGGATGACGCTCAGCTCATCCCGTATTCGCTCTTCCATATCAGCATTCCCACCGCTTTCAGCATAACCCGCCAAACGGAACATGATCATGCAGTCGCTATCATGTGCCATGATTACGGGAAACCTTAGTTAAATCTTCTCCGACCCGGGCGCATTATCCTTTCGGTCGAGCATGCGGGGGGTGACCCGGTTGCGGAGGAGTGGGCACGGTCGCCATAGTCGATACGTGGGTCTTGCTTGCCGCCCTGGCTCGGTGCGCGAAGCCGTGATAGTGGACGATGATTCTGAGGGCGTACGGCGTTTGGCCAGGGATCAGGGCACAAACTTCTGGATGGAATCCGAAAACGCACGGAAATCACTAAGGTTCTCCGTGATTATGTGATACAGCTCTTCTACTGTCACCTGATGATACAGATGAACCAAACGGTTGCGATAACCTGCCATCCTAGTAAGCTTCTCGCCGAGCTCCTCCGACACAATACCCTGCTGTGCCAGGCCGCGAGCTATGGATTTGTACTCCATTGACAGCTCGGTGTAGCCCATCTTGGCAAGGACATGCCTGCCAATATCAAAAACGACTTCAAGAGCCCGCCTCAGATAACTCTCCGCAGCGGCGGAAACGGTAGTGTTCTGGCAGAACACATCCTCATCGCTGCGCGCTAGCTCACTCATGCGCAGAATATACTCCCTAAGCAGGAGCAATCGCTGTTGAACCAGGATCTTGTTGACGTTCATGCGCTACCCCTCCAGCGCTTCTTGCAGGAATTTCTCCAGGAACGGCTTGAAGTCTGCGGCTCGCCTAAGGATGTTCATCTCATAGTTATCCCTGATCTGCTCCGACGAAGCGTAAACACATTCGCCCCTGAATATCTCCGATTGGAACACCGAGTGGTTCTCCTCCAGGAAAACCAAGTCCAAAGGAAACGGCTCAAATATGTCGCTCAAGGCAATGGAAAGGTCTGCGTAGAGCCTGCTGCGTCTAGCGGGCGGGGGCAAAGGACTGCTGGTGACAACGCCCACGTCAAGGTCAGTCAACGGATCCAGAACCTCTACTTCCATTCCGCGAAGGATCTTCAGCCCATTGGCAACTTGGGACCCGAAGAGATATATCAGATCCACGCCGTACTCTTTGGCTATTCTGGCCAGCGCAGCTTCCTTCTCCGCTTCCACTGCCGTCCGCCCCCAATCGCATTCGGAGTCCGTTGACGCTGTTTTGCAGATACGGCCTTGGTTGTCGGCACTGTGCCCACGAGGCAGTCGTCCACCGTCCATTGTACCACATGACGCTGAGCAAGTGATCGCTGTGATTGCACCTACATTGGGTGTGCGTAGGGGTCGTAGGTAACCAGGCGAGCCCATTATGGCCCTTGGATCATAGGTTCCCAAGGCCCGAGTTCTCTCATCTGCCGGCGGAATCCTGTCGCATTAGCGCTTTCATCTACGCACGTCTCCGCCCACCTCCAATTCGGCACACTCTACCTGCAGAAGGTCTGGGCGGTGAGCGTAGTTCTCACAGCTCTTCGAGCTTGCCTTGCATGTCTGCCTCTTTTCCTGTCACTTCCCTGTCACTTTGCCTTCTTATACTTAAGGCAGGTCGAAGGGATTCTCTCAAATCTTGAAAGGAGATTCATCATGACCGTTCTAGCCGCTCAGAGCTTAAGCAAAACATATCCCGGTGCGAAGCCCGTCGTTGCGCTCAACAACGTCAACCTGGCATTGGAAAGAGGCGACTTCGTAGCCGTGGTCGGTGACAGCGGTTCTGGCAAATCCACACTACTTCATATACTTGGCGGCGTTGATCAACCCAGTGAAGGAAAGGTGTATGTACAGGATGTCGACATCACCACATTGAAGGAAAGGGATATGGCCGTTTTCCGCAGAAGGAATATCGGAATCATTTACCAGTTCTTTAACCTGATCCCCAACCTTACAGTGGAGAAGAACATCCTTCTTCCTCTGCTACTAGATGGTCGCGATGCTGACCCTGCGTTCCTTAAGGAAATCCTTCACACCCTCGGCATCGAAAACAGACTCAAGCGTTTCCCCAACCAACTTTCCGGCGGAGAACAGCAACGTGTTGCCATTGCGCGAAGCATCATAACTCGTCCAGCAGTGATTTTGGCCGACGAGCCCACAGGAAACCTGGACCGAAAAAACACAGAAGAGATTGTCTCTCTCTTTCATCTCATTAATCGCCGTTTTCAGGCGACCATTCTCATCATTACGCACGATGAGAAAGTGGCACTATCCTGCGGGCGTATCTTTACCATGGTAGACGGCGAACTCTCCGAAAGGAGGGTGTAGGGTATCATGAAAATCATTCACGAATTGGCCAGAGACAGCACAGGGAAAAACAGGCGCGATGCCTTTGCCATCCGCATCTCCATCCTGATGGCGGTCATCATGATGGGGACGCTGCTCTTTATCTTCAATGAACTGGAGTTGGGTGAGCGGCAGTATCACAAGAAAACCGTGGGCGATTATCAAGCGATACTCATTCAGGTGAATGAAGAAGAGCTTCACAAACTCCAGAGCAATTCGGCAATTGATAAGATCGGTCTATCCAAGACCGAAACCATCGAAGAGGCCGGTTTGCATCGCCCTGGTGTGCAGCTCTGTTTTCAGAGCATTGAGGTGTGGAGCCGAATCGATGCGGGCCTGACCAAAGGCCAGGCACCCAAAAGAGAAAGCGACATCGTAGTCTCAGATACTTTCGTGATGGAGAATCCTGATTATGATGTGGGAAAAGAGCTCTGGTTGGGGCATAGAAGCTACCACATCTGCGGTGTCTATCGAGAACACCTCATGAGCTTCAGCAAGAACTACCTTGTGCTCGGATTACTGCAGAACCCATCGACCGTGGATCTGTTCCGGAACGCCGCCGGCGTGGATGTGGCCCTTTGGTTCAAGCATGAGCGCGATACGTATCCCCAGATGCGAAAGATCCTTCAAGACTTTGGCAAAGATGAAGGAGAGCTCATTAAGGCAGGCGGACTCATTTACAACACCGGCTATCTGGAGGGAGAGCTCATCTTCGCAAGAGGCCTCATTCCCTCCCGCGACTTCATGGATCGCTGGAGTTTGCGCGTGGGAATACTCCTTTGCATGTCAGCTCTCTTTGTAGTCATGATCTACAACGCCTTTAGCGTGTGGAACAACCAGGATCTGCGGCAGATCGGCCTCTTGAAATCGAGTGGAATGAGCCATAAGCAAGTTCGAGAGTTCGTCGTAGAAAAGGCCCTTCGCTTGTCGCTGCGGCCGATACTCTGGGGACTCGTCCTCGCCTACCTTTGCACCAATCTCCTGTTTTTCCTGATGTGGCTTAACCACAAGAGCGCGCATTCCCTGGTCAACACTGTGAGCGCCGCCACAGACTATGAGTTTCGGCTGGTAACGCCAAGTCCTTCCGTGTTCATGGCCCTGTCTTTGCTGGCACTTCTCTGTGTGTTTCTCGCAGCCTTACGGCCCGCAAGGCGCAGTAGCAAACTTTCCATCATCGACGCCATGAAAAACGTGGATACGAGGCCTCAGAACCTTCGTTTGCGTTCAACTCGCTACACCAAGAACATCTCCCTAGGTCTCGCCAGGGATTATAGCGTGAGCTACCGCAGAACCTTTCGGGGCCTTGCTCTTGCTATGGCTTTGGCAGGAATGGCCTTCAGCGTCGTACTCATTGAACAGTCCTGGCGAGGTTTGGCCAATGAATACAATGAGCCGACCTCTCCCTATACCCTGACAGCGAACCTGTTCACCATTCACGAGATCCCGGCAACCCTATCCGAGGAAGTGAGGAAGGTTCCCAACGTGAGGTCTAGTCATCTTTATGCCACGACCAGTTACCGTTTTCAAATGGAGGGTAATGAGGGATTTCTCTCATCGCAACTCAAGCACTCTCTGAGTCACCCCGAAACGGAGCGTCGTTATCGTCCTGAAGTGACGATCTTCGGTTTGGAAGATGATGACTATGAGGGCCTGTTGCAGGAATCAGGGATTCCAAACACAGAGAACCAGGGCTGCTTGCTTCTTGATAGAACAGCAGACGATCCCGGCAGGGCCTACGAGTTCCGTACTTACCTCCCCCTATCGAACCGGAATGCAGACCACCTTACGGTGATAGACAGAGATGATGAAGGGAAGACCTTTGAACTCCCCATCATCGGAAGAATCGATGCTTTCCCTTATGACATTCGTCCTTTGTGGCCAGACCAAATAGCTCTGTTCACGTCGCTATCAAGGTTGGAAGAGATGCTCATGAGGGAAGGAAGAGTCAATGAAGACAGTCCTTTGAGCTATCAATTGAAGGTGGAGGCTGGAATGGATGAGTTGCCTGAGGTAACGGACGAAGTGGAAGGAATCCTCTGCCGCTACGTACCGAAATCCGATACCTTCATCAGCAATCGTATTACACATATGGCCAGAGAGAAGGAGCAAAGCCGAAACGAGCTTCTCCTAAGCGCCGGGCTACAGATCCTCTTTGTCGTTATCGGCCTTTCCAACGCCTACAACAGCTTCAACGCCAATATCAAGGCTAGAACACGAGATTTCGCCCTCTTACGAAGCGCAGGCATGACGGAAGAGCAACTCAAGAGAATGATTCACTACGAAGGCTTCTTCCTGATCAGGCGTGTTTTCGTCTACTACATTCTGCTCTTAGTTGCCGGCATCCTTGCCCTGACAGCAAGACGAAAGTTCATGTTTACACCCCTTCAGGTGTTCCTGAACATGAACTTCCTCCACGTTACCTTGTTCTTTGGCGTCAGTATCCTGGGCATTTGGCTCGCTATTGAGAGCGGAAAGCGAAGAGTGTTGCGTCAAAGACTACTGGATGCGCTTCAACAGGATTTCTAACGGATCGATCGCGCCAATCACAGAAAAGAGCTTGCACCTTCGTGAACGGAGGTGCAGGCTTCTCTTAGCTGATTTCCGGATACAGACGAATTTCAAAGGCGCAGCCCTTATCTGAGGATTTGAGCGAAACCTCGCCGCCATGTTGTTCCACGATGGACCTCACCATAGATAGGCCGATGCCAAAACCCATGGACCTAGGATCGCTCTTGTAGAAGCGCTCGAAAACGCGAGCAGCCTGTTCCGGTTTCAGGCCGGGGCCTTCATCTACTACGGTTATGCTCTGATAGATGGCGTTATGCTCCAACACGATTGTGATGACACTCTTTTCGGGAGACACCTCAATAGCATTCTTGACGAGATTGATCAGGGCTTCCATCAGCCACACTCGGTCACCGAGAATGGCGAAATCCTCCCCTTCAACAGCCAGGCTCAAGCCTCTGGCCTGAAGAAGGAAGTCGAGACTCAGCTCCACGTCAATGAGAAGTCCTGTGGTTGAAAAGCTCTCCCTTTGCATAACGACGGCTCCCGCATCCAGCGAAGATAGCTTCAGGAGCAAGTCGCTGAGGCCATGGAGCCGCTCCACTTCCTGACGGATCCGTGCCTGATACTCCTTGGCATTCTCCGGATCGGTTTCAAGCAAGTCCAGAAGGAGGAGAATGCCGGTGAGAGGCGTTTTGATCTGATGGGTCACATCCTCCATGTTGCGCTTGAGTTGAGCTTTTGCCTTCACGGCTTCTTCCCTTGCATGTCGCTGGCTGACAAGGCTCTTGTAGATTTCATCTCGAAGGACTCCAAAGAGGTCATCCTCCAGAATCATCTCTTCTTCCCTGTTTTCAATGGATTCGAGAAGGGTTGAGAGCTTGAGCACGGCCGCACTGATTTCGTCTTCTTTCCGCTTTAGGAGTAGACAGTGGAGAAGCCCAAGGCCAGACGCCAAGAGGAAAAGCCACAGAATACTGATCCAGTCCAGACGCGGATTCTTGTAGACAATAAGACAGCTTCCCAGGAAGAATAGAGTGGAGAGAAGAAGACTCATCTCAGCCTTATGCTTCATTCTTCACCCTCCGTCATGCGATACCCGATGCCTCGAATGGTTCGAATAAAGCCCTGATAGGGAGCGATTTTCTCACGCAGGCGCTTCACCGTAACCGACAGGGTGTTGTCAAACACATCGTCTCCTTCCCATCCCCAGAGCCTGTCCAGAATCCGGTCCCTTGGAAGGGTAAGGCCCTGGTTCTCCACGAAGAGATCCAAAAGCTCATACTCTCTCGCGCTGAGTTCCAGAGGCTTCTCTTCAATAAAGGCCATCTTGCTTTCCTTATCCAGTCGAAGGGGGCCACAGCGCAATCCGCCCTCGGCCGCTTCACTCACGGAGCGACGAAGAATCGTCTCGATTCGAGCTTTCAGAACACTTAGTGAGAAGGGCTTCGTCAGATAATCGTCGGCGCCGATCTCCAGCCCTCGCACAATATCCTTCTCCCAGCCTCGTACCGTAAGCACCAGGAGTGGCGTCTGCACGGCTTCGTGGCGGATAGCCGAGAGATAGTCAAAGCCGTTTCCATCCGGAAGATTCACATCGAGAATAATGAAGTCCTGACGCCTGGGATCAACAGCGTGGGCTTCCTCCAGCGTTCTGCAGCAGATCACTTCATGTCCTAAGCCGCCAAAGTAACGTTCGATGGCAAAGGCGATGTTACCATCATCTTCTATGACCAGTAGCCTCACGGCCTCACCTCCGAGCGCAAACGCTTCCTGTGATGCTTCTCTCTTCGACAGGCATCGCTTCGTTCTCCTCCAGGAAGACCGAGCCTGTTTTCGGCAATGTGTCCGCGAAGCATTCGTCCACAGCTTAGTGTACTACATTACGCCGAACAAGTGATCGCTGTGATTGCACCTAGGTTCCGACACCTAAGCGCCTGAGCGCCTGAGGGGATTGTGCTTTCGTTCACAAGCAGACTGTGTTACAATAGCATTGCGTGCGGCCACGGACCTTCGGTTCGGGTCTTCGGTCGCCGCATGATCAGATCATCTGAATACTGAGGATACCTGCGGGTAGGGTTTGAACCTGAACCTAGGGTTGACGCTTTCCTGAGCGTACTGTCGTCTCAGGGGTATCAAC
>DAOPWT010000032.1:0-1966 GCA_035351775.1 Bacillota bacterium
CCACTTGACGCAGGTGGTGTGTCTTTTTCTCTTCACATATCGACTGTCCCAGCTCGTGGTTGATGCATGGCGATCTGGGTCACGCCGTTGGCCTGGGCTATGGCGGCGTACAGCCCGGCACTGGGCCTGGGCACGCGGGTAAGTTGTGGGTCTTCGGGGTCAAGGGCGTACAGGCCGAACTTCTGGGTGTATCCGTCTCGCCACTCGAAGTTGTCCTGGAAGGTCCAGTGGAAGTATCCGCGCACGTCCGCGCCGGCGTCTATGGCGCGGCGGGTCTGGGCCAGGTGGTCGACGATGTAGCGTGGGCGCATGGTATCGCGGGCGTCTGCGATTCCGTTCTCGGTGATGTATATGGGCACATCGAGCGAAGATGCTTGCATTATGGAGTCATACAGGCCTTCGGGCACGATGGGCCAGCCGAAGTCGGTGCGGGGGGCGCCCGGCGGGAAGACGTCTTCGCTGAAACCGTTGGCGATGCCGTTAGGTCGGAAGGCGACTGTGCGTCGGAGGTAGTAGTTGACGCCGATGTATGTGTATGAGCCGGCCAGGCCGTGCACCGGGCGTCCGTCGCCGAATAGTCCGCTCATTCTGCCGGTCGCGAGCGCCTCAATGAGCGAGGCATTCCAGGCTCGGTCCTGGATGCCGGCGACCATCCGGTCAAGATAGCGGCGGCGGGCTGGGGCGACAGGCATCATGTTGTGCGCGATGCCGATGAGGGATTTCGGCGAATGGGTGTGCGCGCCTTCGCTGTGAGAGGCGCAGTGTGCGTGGGCATTGATGATGGAGTAGGCTGCTGTGTGCGCGGTGAGTAGATGACGCATGACCCTTCGGGCGGCGCAAAGCGATCTCTTCTCAGGCGGGAACTCGCCTGCGATGTACGACGACATGATGTACACGTTGGGCTCGTTGAGCGTGCACCAGAGGAGCGGATAGCTCCCGAGGCGAGTCGCTACTTGTTCACAGAATCGGGCAAATGCGTCGACTGTGGCATGGTTTTCCCAGCCTCCGGCGTGGGCAACCCATTTCGGCAGCGTCAGGTGGAAGAGTGTGAGGCATATGGCAATGCCTTTGGACGAAAGCGACTTCATCATGTCCTCATAGCGGTTGAATGCCTCATCGTCCCAGCGTCCGGGCGCAGGTTCCACCCGGGACCATTCGATCCCCATCCTGTACGCGTTGAGCCCCATAGACGCCATGAGGGCGTAATCCTCTTCGTAGCGATTCCATGCATCACACGCCCTGCCGGATGTGAGGTTGCCTCGTATCTTGCCGGGTTCCCATGCCCACCAATCGCTGGCAGTGTTGTTGCCCTCGATTTGGTGGCCTGAGGTTGCAGTCCCCCACAGGAAGCCTTCGGGGAAGGAGAAGCTCTCCATCTGTGTCACTCCTTGTTGCGCGCTCGGCACGAAGCGCGATTCACCGGGCGTATTCGCCTCGGGTCTATCCAGTCCTGCACGGATCTGTGAAGGATAGTGCCGAGATAGGCTCGAACACTACGACAGAGTGATCCGCAGCCCGGCCTTCTGGCGCGGGAGCCCCAGAGGGCAGGCAGCGTGAACGCGGAGAGGCCAGAGGAGGTTGAGCCGTTGGCGTATGATGGTGGCCGGGATGGGGGCGTCGCCGGGCGGCGCCTTGTTCCCATAGCCTGGGATGCGGGGCGCGAGGCGGTGCGCCTGATAGATCAGACACTTCTTCCAACGGAGCTGAAATACATCGACATCCGCTCGTTCGACGACATGTGCGAGGCCATAGCGATGCTGCGTGTGCGAGGAGCGCCGGCCATCGGGGTGGGCGGGGCGCTTGGGATATACCTGGGCCTTGTGGAGCGGGCGCCGGGCTCGGCTGCCCGTGTATTCGAGGCCCTAGATGAGCTGTGCCCAACAATGATTGGCGTGCGCCCGACCGCGGTCAACCTGTCGTGGGCAGTGGACCGGGTGAGAAGAGCTGTGGAACGTGCGGCGGGGGA
>DAOPWT010000032.1:2066-4221 GCA_035351775.1 Bacillota bacterium
ACCTGTCGTGGGCAGTGGACCGGGTGAGAAGAGCTGTGGAACGTGCGGCGGGGGACGCGGCCGGAGCTGAGCCGAAGGCGGTGCCGAAGATGCAGGAGATGCCAAAAGCGCTGGCGCGGCCCAAAGGGCCGGAAGGGTCGGGAAGTCCGGAGCCGCGCGAGTTGCTTGCGGCGGCGCTCCGCGAGGCAGTGGCGATAGCGGATGAAGACGCCGCAGCCTGCCGACGTATTGGGGAGTACGGGGCACAGCTTGTGCCCGACGGTGGGCGTGTGCTGACTCACTGCAATGCCGGCGCTCTGGCGACGGCCGGGTGGGGAACTGCGCTGGCAGCGCTGTATGTTGCACGCGAGCGTGGCAAGAAGCTGAGGGTATGGGCGGACGAAACCCGACCGCTGCTTCAGGGGTCTCGGCTGACCGCCTTTGAACTGGCGCAAGCGGGAATCGACGTGACTGTGATATGTGACAACATGGCGGCGTCGTTGATGCGTGCGGGGCAAGTAGATATCGTCATTGTAGGGGCCGATCGAGTTGCGGCCAACGGCGACGTGTGCAACAAGATCGGAACGTATGGCCTGGCCTGCCTTGCGAACATGCATCGGATACCGTTCATCGTGGCCTGTCCTACGTCTACTCTGGATCTGTCGCTTGGGGCGGGAGATGAGATCCCGATAGAGCAGAGGGATCCGCGGGAGGTGACCCACGGGTTCGGACGGCAGACTGCGCCGGATGGGGTAGGTGTTTACAACCCGGCGTTCGACGTCACTCCAAACGAGCTCGTCACGGCCATCGTGACCGAGCGGGGGATAGTACGGGCCCCGTACGGCCCCGGGCTGGCGGCGATCATGGATGAGGCGCGGGCGGGTTGATGGCGCGCGTGCTGCCTGCGGCTATGCAAGCGTTATCTCGAGCAACCCCAGCTGGCCGTGGTCGCAATGTATGGTGTAGCTCGGGCATGAGGCAGGCACGAGTACACACGAGCCGGGGCGAAGGGCGATGCGCGGACGGGCGCTGATGGGGCTCTCGTCATCGTCCCATTGGAGTGTGCCGCAACCGGAAAGCACGAGGGTGGCCCTGAAAGTGTCGGGCGATCCAATGCGATGCCATGAACCCGAGCACACGCTGCGCCACACATCGAAGCCCGCGAAACCGCAGATGAGCTGCGGGGTATTGGCCCCGAGCTCGAACGCGAACGGGCGGGTAATGGCGGGGGGTCGCGAGTAGCTCGCGACATCCATGGCCTGTTCAACGTGGAGTTCGCGCGGCCTGCCGTCTATTCCGAGCCGCCCGTAGTCCCACAATCGATATGTCGTATCCGAAGATTGCTGCACTTCCGCCACCACCAGCCCGGCGCCGAGCGCGTGCACGGTGCCTGGAGGCACAGCTATCAAGTCGCCTGCGGCTACCGGAACTCGCCGGAAGCAGCTCATTACATCGGCGGCGATTGCGGAGGCAAGGGAGTGCTTCAGTGTGTCCGGCGTTACGCCTTCGGCCAGTCCATGAATGATCGAAGCTCCGGGTGCAGCCTCTAGCACCAGCCAGACCTCGGATTTTCCCGATTCCCCGGCACGTAGATGCGCGTAGTTGTCGGGCGGGTGAACCTGGACTGACAAGTCGGCGTCGCAGCTCAGCACCTTGATGAGCAGGGGGAATTCAGGGCATAGCTCGGCAAGGGTTCGTCCTGCCAGGCGACCGTTGGTCACCCGTGTTGGTCCGCTTGGATGTGCGGACAGAACCCAGGCTTCGCCGATGGGGGTGGGCCCGGGCGGCATGTTGTCAAACCACGATTTGAGGCGACGACCGCCCCACACCTTCTCTTTGAATTCTGCCGCGAAAAGCATCGGATAGGCCGCATGCAGTCTGTCCAAGAACAACACCTCGCAACGTCAGTCTCATATTACCGATAGAAGCCTGCCGGGGTCAACACATCAGGCGATCGGTGACGCATCCTCATCACAAGTCGGCGTCGCCATGGCCGCCCGCCGGCAGCTATAGCCGCGGTCGCCATGGTAGCCCGCCGGCAGCTACGGCCGTCGCCGCATTTCGCGGTGGCGGGCAGGCCTGCTATCTCGGAAGACTGGAGGAGAGCGGGGGGGGCTGCGGACTGGGAAAAATTAGTCTGTTCATATTCTGAACGCATTTTCGCCGATCCGTTCAG
>DAOPWT010000032.1:4321-16927 GCA_035351775.1 Bacillota bacterium
ACTGGGAAAAATTAGTCTGTTCATATTCTGAACGCATTTTCGCCGATCCGTTCAGTTTCGTGACAATGGCTGGTGCATAAGCGAACGTATATATGTATAGAGCGATGTAAGGACATCTGTGATGTCTGAAACCCCCATATTGCGAACCACCATATGAGACTAAAAGGGAAAAGACGACATAGACAAGCCACAATAGACCATACCTTGAGGACGGACTCGTCTGAGTACTCGGACATGCCGCTTTATGCACCTATACGTCACGTTATGCATCACCCATTGTCCGTTTTAGCGACACATCTCCGAAAATGCGTTCGTAAAAGTGAAACCTAGATTTTACCATTACCTCGGCGGCCCGCCCCTGTACGTTTCCCGCTGCCGGGCTCCGCTTGATCTCCCACTGAAACCGCACGTGGCAATAGAGATGGGTTGGCTTCGCTCGAAGGTCCGGGCGGCTATGGAGGGCGGGTTGAGGCTGACGGAACCGGCGATCGTGCGTTGGGGAAAGCTATGCAAGGATTCGAGTCGCGGGTGTCGAAGGTAAATCTGGTATCCAAGGCAAGCCCGGCATTGATCATACTCGGAGGGATGACCAAGGTGAATGACTATCCAGAAATCACGACAGACGGACGAATACTGATGGGCCCTGGCCCCAGCGGTGTGCACCCGAGTGTGCTGAGAGCGCTGGGGGCGCCGATTCTGGGGCATCTGGACCCGGAGTTCATCACGATCATGAACAGGACTAAAGACCTGCTTGCATCGGTGTTCGAGACGAAGAACGAGTTCACGATCCCGATATCCGGCACCGGCAGCGCGGGCATGGAGACGGCCTTGGTGAACTTCATCGAACCAGGCGACAGGGTGCTCGTGTGTGTGAATGGCCTGTTCGGGACTAGGATGGCCGACATCGTCGAGAGGTGTGGCGGTGAACTCGAGGTGATCGAGGGCGAGTGGGGCAAGATCATCGAGCCTGATGTGGTCGAGAAGTCTCTTAAGGCACGGCCCGCCAAGATAGTGGCGATTGTGCACGCTGAAACGTCCACGGGTGTGCTGCAACCTCTTGAGCCGGTGGCTCAGATCGCCCACCGGTACGGGGCGATGCTCGTGGTAGATGCCGTAACCAGCCTGGGCGGAACGCCTGTGCGTGTTGACGGTACCGGTATCGATGTATGCTACAGCGGCACTCAGAAGTGCCTATCATGCCCACCTGGACTGGCGCCGATCACCATAGGCCCGCGGGCAGCTGAGAGGTTGGCCGCCAGGAAGTCCAAGGTTCAGAGCTGGTATCTGGACCTGACTATGCTCCATAGCTACTGGGGCAAGGAGCGGTTCTATCATCACACCGCGCCGGTCAACATGATCTACGCTCTGTACGAAAGCCTCCGCATCATTCATGAGGAGGGCCTGGAGCGGCGCTACGAGCGTCATGTCCTTCACAGCAGGGCATTTGGCGCCGGTGTTACGGCAATGGGCCTTCGCCTGTTCGCTCAGGAGGGGTACAGGGCGCCGATGCTGATGGCGGTCGCGATTCCAGAGGGTGTGGACGATGCGGCCGTCCGCCGCTACCTGCTCTCCAACTACCGCCTGGAGATAGGTGGCGGGCTGGGTCGGCTGAAGGGACGCATATGGCGTGTGGGTTTGATGGGACATTCGTGTAGCAGGGAGAATGTAGTTCTGCTCCTCGCCGGCTTAGAAGGCGCCCTCGCGGCTCAGGGCATGGCTGTGGAGCCGGGCGCAGGGATTGCGGCGGCGAGAGAGGTCTACAAAGCGTCCGGAATGTAGGGGCAGGGGCTGTCGGGCATGCGCCGCGTCATCCCCCGTAACCTGCGCATGCCAGCACAGCGCCCATCAGTCCTATGAGCGCGCAATGGATAGCTTCGCCCAGCATATCGATGGAATACTCTGACTTTCCGGTCAACCCGTCCACGGCCCCGGCGGCGACGGCCGCCCTGAGGACCGCCTGTAGCATGTCGGGGGTGGGCAGTATGCTGATGTCGCCGCGCAGCGCCGCGAGGCAGGCAAGTATGCCGTACGCGGCGTCGTCTGATATCGCCCCGACTACCGTCACGTCGGCAGGTGTGTCGCACACTATGCCCGACTCGCATGGGCAGGCGCACTGCGAGCCCAGTGGGTTCAGTGCCCGCAAGGTGTTCGCGACAGCCCCCATGCCCAGCTCATTGCCTAAGTCGCCGATGGCAATCGTCGGCACTTTGGCTGCCTGAGCCTGTGTGAACAGCTCGTCGAGGGGGGCTACGATGTCGGATATGGACTGCCCGCGCGCGTTATGATGCACTCCCATCCTGTTGGCGCCGGGCCGTTCAATCGAGATGACCACCCCAGGCTTGACGGATGACAGCAGATCGGCTGCCAGCGGGCGGATTGCGGCTGGTGCTGAGCCTGCGGGGAATGGTACGATCACGGCCTCCGTAGGCAGGCCTGCAGCTCGGCAGGCGGCGCCGAGGGGGCCTACGGCTGTATCGTCTGTGGCCAGCACAGGGGCGATTCCGAACGCAGTGGCCAGCCCGCGCGCTAGCAGCGCCGCGCCGGTGAGGCCGTCTGTTTCGGGTTGGCCTGCTGAGCGGATCATGAAACCCGTGCATATGATGGCGCCGTTGCGCATGCAGGGTGCGGGTAGAGCCTCGGGTTCCGGAGGGTCAAGCGCCTGGGAGATGGCAAGGGCGGCGGTGTACGCAAGCGGCGCGCCTACACGGTCTCGCGCAGCTGCGTAAAGGCGGCTTGTGATCCCACGGTCTCGGAAGTCCAGGGAGATTAGGCGGTCGATGGTTTCTGCCACGACATTCAGTGCATCATTGTCGATTTTGGCGCCTTTCGTCAACTTCGATCCGTCCTTCCATACTAGCGCACGAGCTCACTGGAGTTCGAAGAGCGCTACCACGTGCTCGACGCCGTCGATCTTGATCCTGAGTGCACGACCCGGTGCCCGAGACGCGGCCTGTTCCTGCTTTAGCGCCTCATAAGCGTCTTGAGCTGACAACGGGACGAACCGGACCCGGTCGCCCGGGCGCATATGCGCTAGGAGGTCCAGATCGGCCCGGGCCACGCAGGCTATCTTGGGATAGCCCCCTGTGGTCTGCCTGTCGGCCAACATTATGATAGGTAGACCGTCTCCAGGAACCTGAATGGCGCCGGGGGGCATGCCGTCTGAGATGATGTCGGCTCCGCGGGCGTGTTCAATGGCCGGGCCGTCGAATCTCAGCCCCATGCGGTCTGCTCTGTTGGTCAGAGTGAACTCCTGGTCTACAAACGTCTGTCGGCCTGCGTCTGTGAAATGATCGTCCTGCGGGCCCATCACTACACGTATGGCTATGGCACGCCCTTTGGAAGATGGTGTGGAAGCAGACCCTCGGGCGGGCGCAGAGGAATGCGCTGTGGCGAACACGGCCTGCCGCTTGGCGAGGGCGGCGACGGCGCGTGCGGTCACATCGCTTGCAGGCGCGGTTGCGGCGCTCACGGCGCTCACGGCGGCAGGCGGCTCCGATGCGGCCACGAGGTCGCCTGCACGCAGGGCGCGTCCTTGGCCGTCGATGCCCCCCAGTGCTCCCCGGATGTACGTGGACGTACTGCCCATCACAACCGGAGCTGCGATTCCGCCGCGTACCGCGAGATACGCTCGTACTCCCCAGGCGGGGGTGCCAATGCTCACGATCTGCCCGGGCGTGACGGCAAAGGCAGCCCACGGCAATACGGGAACGCCGTCAATGTGGACTGGGGCCCATGCGCCTGTGCATGACAGCACGGCCGGAGCGAGGGCTTGGGCTGTGAAGTTGCCGTAAGTTACCTCAATTCCCGTTGCCCCTTCCGGGTTTCCTGCCAGCAGATTGGCGATTGCCAAGGCTTCCTGGTCAAGTGCGCCTGACGGGGGCACTCCATACTTCATCCATCCCAGTCGGCCCAGGTCCTGAAGGATTGAGAGCGGGCCGGGATTCACCACCTCAAGCACGTTGGCCATTATCGGCGCCCCCCACCAAGTAGTATGTTGGCTCGTCTATGGGGACGAACCGTATGCGATTGCCCGCGCGGAGCAGGCATGGGGGATCAGCAGATGGGTCTGCCAGACGAAGGGGCGTGCGTCCTATCAGGCGCCAACCGCCAGGGCTAGCAGACGGGTAGACTCCGGTCTGGTTGCCTGCGATGCCCACTGACCCAGCGGGCACGACTGTGCGTGGAGTGGTCAGACGAGGTGTGGCGATGCGGGGATCCATCCCGCCCAGATACGGAAAGCCCAGCGTGAAACCGATCATGTAGACTAGGTAGAGCGGCTCGCTGTGCAGTGCTATCACCTCGCGAGGAGCAAGGCCTGTGTGCGCCGCCACGTCGTCGAGGTCTGGACCGAACTGCCCACCGTAGCACACAGGAATAGTCACGATATCATCTTCGACCAAAGCCGCGTCGACTTCCGACCCGTCGGGAGCGTCGGCTACGTTCACGATGCCCTGAAGAGCCTCGATGGCTGCGGCCGGCGAGATCAGGCGCGGGTCGAACTCGGCCAGAACGGATCTGTAGGACGGCAACACTTCAACCAACCACGGGAGTCTGGCGCCTTCCAGCGCATTGGCGGCGCGGCGGACGCGCGAGGCCAGCGATGGTGAGATGTCGTTGCCGAACTGTATGACCACGGCGCTGTCGCCGGCCCATAGCAACTTGGGAGCGTCTTCATGGACGTTCACTTGGCGGCGCCTCCCAGACCGGACATGAAATCGAGCAAGTCGCGATCGCGGACATCGGTGATGAACATGTGCCCGGGCGCATGTGTGATCATTATCTCCGGCTTCGCTGTCAGGGCTGCAGCCTGTGGTGTCACGCCGCACGCCCAGAACACCGGGATTTCGCCGTTCGCGATGGGCACCGAATCACCGAAGTCGGGGTAGTCGATGTCCGATATGCCGATAGCCTCGGGGGCCCCGATGTGGACCGGCGCGCCGTGCACGGCATGCATGGCGGCGGTGACTTCCACCGCCCGGGCGACGGCGCCGCCGGGGATCGGGCGCATGCTGACCACCATGGGCCCGTGGAAGACTCCGGCACGTCTGCACTGTATGTTCGTCATATACATGGGCACGTTACGGCCCAGTTCAATGTGCCTGACTGGGACGCCCGCATCCAACAGAGCTTTTTCAAACGAGAAACTGCAGCCTATGAGGAATGAGACGAAGTCGTCCTGCCAGAGATCTACGATATCCGAGCGTTCCTCCTCGAGCTGCCCTCGACGATACACGCGATACTTGGGCAGGTCCGTGCGGATGTCGGCCCCCGGCGCGCTGTATGCCGGCTCTGGGCAGCCGCGATCGAGAACTTCGATGATCGGACATGGCTTGGGGTTTCTGTTGGCGAATACCAAGAAGTCCATGGCCTGCTTGGCAGGGAGTATCACCAGATTGGCCTGGGCATATCCCATGCACACTCCTGCAGTAGGGGCAGCCCACTTGCCGGCTCTGACTGCCAAGCGGAACTCGCGGGGGATCGCGCCTTCCCAGGCTTGCGTCATCTCGATCATATCCTGATCACCTTCAGTCCTGACTTACTATATTGCGCTCTGTGCGGCCTGGCCTTGGGCGGCGGGGTTGCGCCTGCGGCTTCAGCTGCACTTGCGACTGCACCTGCACCCGCCACTGCGACTGCGATTGCGACTGCGACTGCGACTGCCGAACGCCTGCGCCTACGATACGATCTTCCACAACGGCTCTATTCGGATACCTGCAGCAGTAATGGCTTCCCTGACTGCGCGGGCGGTCTCGGCAGCTTGCCTGGTGTCGCCGTGTACGCAGATTGTGTGGGCGCCCAGGCTGATTCGGCCTCCGTCATACGTTTCTATGGAGCCGTCGCGTGCGATAGACACTGCGCGCCCAGCTACTAAGGCAGGGTCCTCAATGACGGCGCCTGGGCGTGACCTGCTAACCAGGCTTCCATCGGAGTTGTAGGCTCTGTCGGCGAATGCCTCTCCGGCGAATGCGATGCCCGCTTCATGAGCGGCCTGCTCCATCGCCGATCCCGCCAACCCCACCAGCACGAGCCCGAGATCGAGCGAGCGGACGGCATGGGCCAGGGCGAGGGCGAGCGCGCGATCGCGGGCGGCACGGTTGTAGAGGGCGCCGTGGGGTTTGACGTGCCTGAGCTGGACGCCCTCGGCCCGTGCGACCGCCCACAATGCTCCGACCTGATACGCCAGGTCGGCGGCGGCCTCTTCAGGCGACATGGCCATGTCGCGTCGCCCGAATCCCACCAGGTCCGGATAGCCCGGATGCGCGCCGCACGACACGTTCAGCCGGGCGGCAGTGCGAACTGTATCGCGCATGGTGACGGGGTCGCCCGCATGGAAACCGCATGCGATGTTGGCGCTGGTCACCGAGGCCAGTGTGTGCGCATCATAGCCCATCCGCCACGCGCCGAAAGACTCGCCGACGTCGCTGTTGATATCGATAACGCCAAGGGCCGTTGCCATCAGAACCACCATTCCTTCCTCAGTGTGCACATAATAGATTCTGCGTACATGGGCAGGTATCCTACTTCGCGGGTCAATACTTGCCTGGCGAAATGGAGTAAACGAGGTTTTCGCCGGGGTTCGCGTGGTGGGCTTCCTTGAGTTCGTTCATCATGCCGGAAAGCGCTACTGAAAGAGCGCATTACTGGCCAGACGGCCTGAGGGGTGTCAACCATGAATTGGGACAGTGGATAACGAAATGAAGAGGAGACATGGCGAGAATGCTAATGGCGATGCGACCGCAACGCACAGGGGGCGGTACGCCATCCGTGCCGTGTTATTGACATATGTCCAAAACTCCTCTAGGATAGGCGTGGGTGGGCGGCAGTTGGTAGCAGAGAGGGAGCGCGATTTGTTTGATACAGATGTTTGAGCAGAATGCGTTGTCAGATGTTGAGCACGTGATCGGAATCATGAGCGGCAAGGGCGGTGTGGGCAAGTCATCGGTGACGGCGCTTGGCGCAGTGGCGCTGGCGCGGCGAGGGCGCACAGTTGGCATAATGGACGCTGACATCACAGGGCCCAGCATTCCCAAGATGCTTGGTGTCCATGGTCGGCTTGACGCATCGGAGACGGGAATCTTCCCGGCCCAGACCAGTAGGCTCGGGATCAGGGTCGTTTCACTCAACTTGATGCTTGAGCAGGAGGACGCGCCTGTGGTGTGGCGAGGTCCGCTGCTGATGGGTATGATAAAGCGGTTCTGGTCTGAGGTGAACTGGGGAGATATTGATTACATGCTGATAGACCTACCTCCGGGAACGGGCGATGTTCCGCTTTCGGTCATGCAGTCTATACCCCTCGACGGGCTGATTGCAGTGTCATCGCCTCAGGACGTTGCGGCCATGATAGTCCGCAAAGCCATCAACATGGCCCGGATGATGGACAAGCCCATGATCGGCCTGGTGGAGAATATGAGCTACATCACCTGCCCGCATTGCGGCGAGGCAGTCTATCCGTTTGGAAAACCGTCCGGCGAGGAGCAGGCTATGAGCCTCGAAATCCCGTTCATCGGCGGAATGCCCATCGATCCGGAGCTTTCGGCCATGGCCGATCGCGGTGAAGTGGAGCTGTACGAGCATCCGATCATGGAGTCGCTTGCTGACGCGATGTTGCGGGCAGCAGCCGGAGAGAAGCGGGCAGAGAGATAGTCAGCAAGCGTGACCGCAGCATAATATGCTCCTGCAGTACATGACTGGCGTCATGGAGGTGGGAGCATGTTCCACGTGAGATGGAATCTAGCGAGGATTGCCCGGGCTGCGGCAATAGCGGTGCTTACCATGGTGTTCGCGTTGGTCTTCGTGTCCGGCGCAGCGATGGGCAAGGTCGGGCGCGGGTACACTATTGTGCGTCTGTCGGAAGTCGTGAGGTCCATATTCTACGCGCCGCAGTATGTGGCGTTGGCGCAAGGGTTCTTCGAGGATGAGGGTCTCAAGATCGACCTATCTACCGCGTGGGGTGCCGACAAGGGCGCGGCTGCGCTGATTTCGGGAGCCTGCGACATCGGGTTCTTCGGGCCGGAGGCGGCGATCTATATTTTCAACCAGGGGGCCCCGGACTATCTGATCGGCTTTGCTCAGCTGACTCAGATGGACGGGTCCTTTTTCTTGGCCCGCACTGGCATGCCGGAGCCATTCAGCTGGGAGCATGTGAGGGGAAAGACCATCATAGGTGCGCGCCTGGGCGGGGTTCCTGAGATGGTGCTGGAGTGGGTGCTGAAGAAGCACGGGATCGAGCCGTTCAAGGATGTGAAGATCGTAACCAGCCTGGCTTTTGCGGCGGCGCCGGGAGCCTTTGCGGCGGGGATCGGCGACTACATTGCCCAGTTTGAGCCGTCCATGACCGAACTGGAGATGGCGGGGCAGGGCAAGATCGTTGCGTCAATGGGGGTTCTAGGCGGGGAGATCATGTACACCGTCTACCATGTGAGACGCAGCCAGCTGGTGCGGGATCGCGACATGCTGATCCGGTTTACCAGGGCGCTCGCCAGAGGCATGAAGTGGGTGGAGGATCACACCCCGGCCGAGACAGCCGAGGTTATACTGCCTTACTTCCCGGACACAAAGCTTGATGTGATCGCCCGAATCGTGCAGCGCTATCGGGACCAGGGAACTTGGCCCAAGACGCCCGAGGTGTCGCCCAGCGGTTTCATGCGGCTACAGGAGGTTATGGCGTCGGCGGGCGAGCTGAAGGCAACGGTCCCCGCAAGTGCGCTGATGACGACGGAGATCACGCGGGCTGCGTTGAAAACGAAATGAGCGGTGGAGTGAATGGGACGAACTCCAGCGCGATCAGGCTAGACCGGGTGTGGATGACTTACCACACCCGGGAAGCCGAAACCGTTGCGCTTGCCGACATAAGCCTCGAGGTGGCGCCGCAGGAGTTCGTGGCGGTGGTGGGGCCAAGCGGATGCGGGAAGAGCACAGTGCTATCGCTGGTAGCCGGCTTGATCAGGCCTACATCCGGGGGCGTCGAGGTCTGCGGGGAGGCGGTCACCGGGCCCGGCGGACACGTAGGCTACATGCTCCAGCAAGACTGTCTTTATGAATGGCGCACCATATTCGGCAATGCTCTGTTGGGGCTTGAGGTGAAACGGGCGGTGACGCGCGATAATGTCGAAATGGTCAGGCACATGCTTGACGCATACGGCCTGGGCGAGTTCGAGCGCCATTACCCGCGCCATCTTTCGGGCGGGATGCGGCAGCGAGCGGCGCTCATCCGGACGCTTGCGACCCGCCCGGATGTGCTGCTGCTGGATGAACCCCTGTCGGCTCTGGATTACCAGACCAGGCTCGAAGTGTCGGAGGATCTGTACCGGATCATGAGGGCGGAGCGACTCACGGCGCTCATGGTGACGCACGATATCTCGGAGGCGATAGCCATGTCCGATAGGGTGCTCGTCATGAGCAAGAGGCCGGGAAGGATCAAGTCCAGCCACAGGATCAGTCTCACGTGTGAGCGGCAGACGCCCATCGGCCGCCGGGAAGCGCCCGAGTTCCGCACCTATTTCAACGCGATATGGAAGGAGCTGACCGAGGATGGCCGCGCAGTCGCGGGAGGAAGCGAGCGTCCAGGCGAACGGGAGTGGGCGCCCGCAGCTGTGTAGTGGGTCCGGGTCGACTGGATGCCCGGGCCGGCCGGCGCAGTCGGATCAGTTCCAGACTTCGAGCGAACATCAGGCGTTTTTGGGGAGTCTGGCGAGGCGGCGCATGCTGGTAGCTGCTGCACGGGCGGTGCTGCTGGCGGCGTTTGTGGCGCTTTGGGAGGTTGCGGCACGCTTCGGGTGGATAAACGCCTTCGTCGTGTCGCAACCATCCAAGGCTTTGGCGACGACGGCGGCAATGGCGCGCCGCGGGGATCTCTGGCTTCACCTTGGGATGACCGTGGGCGAGACGGCTATCGGGTTCACCGTGGGCACGCTGATCGGAATAGTGGTGGCGGTGATGCTGTGGTGGTCGGATTTGCTGTCGGACATTCTCGATCCGTACATCGTGGTGCTCAACTCCATACCCAAGGTGGCGCTGGGCCCGATATTCATCGTGTGGCTGGGAACGACCGTCACTGCTATCATCGCTATGGCCATTTCGATATCGGTGATTGTGACGATAATGATGGTGTACGTGGGCTTCCGCGAGGTGGATCCGGATCGGGTCAAACTGCTCAGGACTTTCGGCGCCACACGACTGCAGATACTCAGCAAGGTAGTGCTGCCGTCGAGTGTGCCGGTGATGATCGCCGCGCTCAAGGTGAACGTGGGGCTATCGATGGTGGGCACGATCGTCGGCGAGTTCCTGGTGTCCAAGGCGGGGTTGGGGTTCCTGATCGTCTACGGCGGACAGGTGTTCAATATGAGCCTGGTCATGAGTTCGGTGATACTGCTCTCCATCGTTTCCGTCGTGCTCTACTACGCGGTGTCGGCGCTGGAGCAGGCGGTGCTCCGGACTAGGGAGTGATACTACCACACCTGGCTGGGGGGCAACAGCCTAGAGCAGATAGGCGCTGGCCAACGTGTCGTCTGCGAGGATCTCGTCGGAGGTTCCGGACGCCACGATTCGACCATCTCGGAGGACGTAGGCTCGGTCGGCCACCGACAGCGCAGCCCGCGCGTTCTGCTCCACGAGCAGCACAGCTGTGCCGGCATGGTTGATCTCGCGGATGGCGTCCATTACCCGGTCTACCATAATGGGGGCGAGGCCCATGGACGGTTCGTCCATACATATGAGCTGCGGCGAGGCCACCAGCGCCCGCGCGATTGCGAGCATCTGCTGTTCGCCGCCTGAGAGGGTCCCTGCCAGCTGGCTCCGGCGCTCGGCCAGGACCGGGAAGAGGGAAAGTACCTGCTCCATTTGGCTCTGCGCGGGGCCGTGACTTTCGGCCCTGCTCCCGGCGGCCTCCAAGTTCTCGAGCACTGTCAGCTCGTAGAACACGCGGCGCCCTTCGGGCACGATCCCGATTCCCATCCGTACGATCTCATTGGTGGTTCGTCCGTCTATGCGGCGCCCCGCGAAGCGTATCTCGCCGCTTGACGGGCGCAGTCTGCCCATTATGGTCTTGATGGCGGTGCTCTTGCCGGCTGCGTTTGCCCCGAGCAGTGCAATGACTTCGCCTGGGCGGACTTCAATGTCGATTCCCTGCAGAACTTCAGCCGGGCCGTATGACGCGCGCACGCCTGCGAGCTCCAGGATGGGTGCAACTCGCGATGTAGGCGCCTTGGGCGGTGATGGCGGCTTAGAGGTTTTCTTCGCTGAACCCAGATAGGCGCGGATTACCTCGGGATGGGCCGCCACCTCCTGTGGCGCGCCGGTCGCTATGACTTCGCCGTGGTCGAGCGCGATTACCCGGTCGCAAGCTGCAGCTATGAGGTCCATGTGGTGTTCGATCACGACGATCGTATAGCCTTGGTTGCGAAGGGCCACAATGTCGTCCACCATGGCCGTGATCTCCTCAGGAGTCATTCCGGCAGCCGGTTCATCCAGTAGCAGCAGCCTGGCGCCTGTTGCGATGGCGCGTGCCACCTCAACCCGCCGACGGTCGGGGTACGACAGATGCCGGACCAGGGAAGCTTCGCGCGTCAGGAGCGATGTGTCGACCAGAGCCAGGGCCTTGCGAGCCTGGGCAACTGCCTGCGCCTCCCGGTTCGCATGCGCAGCTGATCGCGCAAGCGCCCCAAGTACGTTGCTGCTTCCTTGCAGGTGACAGCCTGCCAGGACGTTTTCGAGCACCGACTGTGTCTCGAACAGGCGGATGTGCTGGAAGGTTCGTGCAACTCCCGAAGACGCCACTTGGTGCGGATCGAGCCCCGTCGCGGTCTGCCCCTGAACACGCACTTCCCCAGCTGAGGGCTTAACGAGGCCTGTAATCAGGTTGAACAACGTGGTCTTGCCCGCGCCGTTGGGCCCGATTATCCCCAGGATTTCGCCGGTGTAGGCAGCGAAGCTCACATTCGATACGGCCGCAAGTCCTCCGAAGTTGCAGCTCAGGCCGGACGCCTCGAGTACCGGTGTTCGCACAGGGACTGCGACTGTAGCGGGCTCGGGCTGGCGCTCGGCCTCTGCCTCGGCCTCATCAGTCGAATCTGGCGGATCTGTGAGAGACCTGCGTCCAATGCCCACCAGTCTCTCGCCCTGTGCGATCAGCCCCTGCGGACGGAACACGGCCAGTAGCACCAGGGCAAAGCCGTATATGAGCATCCGGTATATGCTGTATGCCCGCAGCACCTCCGGCAGGACTTGCAGGATGAGCACGCCCAGCATGATGCCGGGTATGCTGCGTATGCCCCCCAGGATAGCCATGCAGTAGAGCGCGATGGTCTCGGACATGGTGAAGTTCTGCGGGAAGACCGCGCCTTGCCACGATGCGAACAGCGCTCCTGCGAACCCCGCGATAGCAGCGGCTGTCACAAAGGCCGACACCCGGTAGCGCCGAACGTTCACGCCCATACATGCGGCAGCGGTCTCGTCCTCGCGCAGTGCGTTCCATGCACGTCCCGTCTTGGAGCCCACAATGCGCGCAATTCCGGCCAGGATGATCAGGGCAAAGACCCAGATAAGGATGTACGAGGACTCCAATGAGCTGAAGGTGAACCCGAGTATCCTGGGCGGATCGATGGCCAC
>DAOPWT010000033.1:0-16495 GCA_035351775.1 Bacillota bacterium
CGTCGGACTTGGCTATGCCTGCGTCCGCAATCTCCTCCAGTATCGGCGGGAGGATAATGCCATTGGGAGTGGGCCGTGTTACATCGTTTACAACTACGACTGCTCGCTCTGCCCGCTTTCGTCTTGCCTCCTCTCGAAGAGTCATGGACCCTATCGGATGAGCCATGGCGTCAACCACTGCCGCCAGGGGATCGCTGAGCTTGGGGGGATGCTTTCCGGTCAAGACCAGCGGATTACATAGACGGGACATATCGAGATCGACTGCGGATCTGCCCGTTTTGAGTTGGATCGACATGATGTGCTCCTCCTTGCTTTCGGCATCACTACAAGGGAAATGCAACAGTCGTGCCATAGCGGAGGCGAATATCCAAATACGGACGTAGCTGCGGAAAAACTGCGGCCTGTACTGCGTGGCTGGGATATCCACCCGTCGCTGAGCTGCTGCTTGGCCGAGGTGATTCATTGTTGAAACAGGAGGATATCGTGGCGTCACAGGGAGTTCTACTACCCTGACCGGCCTAACGATGGTGCGTAGTCAAGACTTCTGTCGCGTGAGGGTGCGTGTAGAGAATGTTGCTCTCACAGTCGCGGACCTCTCCCGCTCCTGCGCCGCGCCGATCCGGCGCCTGGCGCCCTGTTCAACCCATCCGACTGCGATTCTGGGTCTGGCCTCTGCATGCGACCTCGCCAGGACTACAGCGAAAGCGGTTAGGGCAGAAGGGGACCCGGGGGCACCCTGTTCATCTTGGGATGGGATTCCGTGATCTCCGATATCTGCCCATCTGGCCTAACCAGATTCTGGCTCATCCTATTCGTTTTCGGGCGGGTTTCTTGATCCTGCATTCCGGGGGTTAACCCCATCCTCATGAGACTCTGGATCAGAAGAAGCGTGGTGTGGTAATCAAAGCAGAACACGGCTGTGGGAGGTTTGTCTGAAAACATGAGGCGTTCGACGATCTCGGAGAACCGCCTGTGCGCTGTTACCGGGCTCTTGTCAAGCTCAGCGCCGTAGTCGAAGCAGCCGTTCTCCTTTTCTGAAGTGGCAAGTGAAATCTCCAGGCCGGATACGGGTTCGATGTCGTGGAGTTTGAGCCCGCTGTGGAATCCTCTCAGGCGCTCCTGATTCACGTTGCTCTCAAAGTCCAGAGCTATGACTGCAATGCGGCGATGCCCGAGCTCGCACAGATGCTCAACGCCAAGCATGGCGGCGCCTTGGTTGTCAAGGCACACAAGGGATGCGGAGGGCTCGTCAATCGGAGACTCGATTGCCACGACCGGTATTCCTGCTCGCACCGCGTCTCTGACGGTTCTGTTGCTTGCAGTGTAGTTGACAACGATGCCATCCGCTCGATGGCGTATTAGTCGGCATGTGTAATCAGCCTCCCGCTTGGGGTCTAGTCCTGTACCGCACAGAAACATGCCTGTATCCTCTCGATACAGTACTCTCTCGGCCGCTCTAGCCAGCTTCATGAAGAACTCGTTGGTGATGGCAGGAACCATATAGCCAACGATGTAGGAGCGCTTCGTGTACAGGCTCTTCGCGGCAAGGTTGGGCTCGAACTGCAGATCGGCCATGGCCTGCAGCACCCGTTCGCGCGTCTTTTCGCTGACCTTTGGGACGTTGTTCAACACGTTCGACACAGTAGTGTGGGATACCCCGGCTCTGCGTGCTACGTCCCGTAGAGTGGCCGACATTGCTTCATTCCTCCGATTTCAGACATGATCGTATCCTACAGCTACATGCGACACCGCGTGGTTTCCACCGTCAACCTGGAAACAGTGAACTCACCGGCAACCACATGAACTAATCAAGAAGTGGGGATTCGCCGTGCAGGAGTTGCAGGGATTCACAAGCGAAAGCCTCGGGATTCATCCCGGGGATGAAGCGTTCCAGCCTCCGGCCTGCTCGCCGCTCCCGTGCTCGCTTGCTCGCTGCCTTCTGATGGCGTATTTGGTGAAACAAGAATACGAGAAAGACCAAATCTGGCGTGCATTCCGGATATCTGCTCATGTACCGCATGGTCTGGATTCCGAAGTATCGACGGCGTATTCTCGTCGAGCAGGTGGCTGAGAGACTAAAGCAGACTATCGAGCAAACAGCCGCTGAGCGAGAATGGGATGTGGTCGCGCTGTAGCCACCCAAGCCCATGATGAGATGAACCCATCCCAAGGTAGACCGGCGAGCACAACTGCTCGCCAAGCTTGGCGCAACCGTCAAGCAAGGCGCAGCTAAACTGTATGAGAAGCGTGGGCGCTGGTACCTGGCTCTGTCCATCTCCGTCCAGGTGACGCCGTGCGTCGGGACGAAGGTGGCAGGGGTCAACCTGGGCCTCGCGAACTTAGCGGTGGTCAATTGCGAAGGCAAGACGCTGTTTTTCAGCGGGGACCACGCCGCCTTTGCCCACCGCATGAAGGACAAGGAAGCCCGTTCCGGCGTGTGGCGTCGTCGACCAAGCCAGCCGCAGGGGGATTCGCTTTGGGTGTACCGCCTGCGGCCACACAGAGCACGCGGATTCCGTGGGCGCCGCAAACATCGCGAGAGCAATCAGAGGAGTGCCTCGCCCCCTTCACAATTCTCAAGCCTTCTCATTTGACACCCAATTCCTTCTCAATTGAGAAACCAGCGACTAGTTGGGAGCCTCTCGGCACTGCTTCTGGTGGGGCTCTCTTGCTGCACTGCGCCGGTTTCGCCGCCACGGGCGTTTGCCTGCTGCCCGATGGCACGTGTCATGCAATACATCATTGTGTCGTTGATGTACGAACAGACGCGGGCCTAGAGATGCTGTCGCTGCGAAGAGGCGACGTCGATCTGCCCGAGTGAGGGGGTGAAAGGCGAGAAGACTGTGTGACATGGATCAACGCTGGGAGAAGAAGAGGTTTCTATCAGAGACGCGACTTTGCGTCCCATGTGCGTGTGCGGTACGGAGGGACGGTCCCTGCGTAACCGCATACGGGCCATCTTGAGTGCATAAGGAGGGCATAAGCGTGAGAAAACGGACCCTTATCCTCGTAGCGATTGCTTTGCTGTGTGCCGGGGTTTTTGGTGGAAGCGCGACACACGCGAGCACAGCAAGTGGACTAGATAAGGTCCAGAAGTTCGTATTCAGCAGTAGGAGCGATATTACAGGGCTGAACCCTCTGCTCCACACCACGGGCCCTGACAACGGTGTTCAGAGCATCATCCTCGAGGGCCTGGTTGAAAGAGTAGCTGACGAAAAGGGCAATGCGGTCATAAAGCTGACGTCCGCGAAATCGTGGGATCTCAGCAAGGACGGCACTGTGTACACCTTCAAGATCAGAGACAACGCAGTGTGGAACGACGGCGTTCCGGTAACTGCCAACGACTTCGTCTACTCCTTCCGGATGATGGCTGACCCCAGCGTAGGCTGCACTAATGCATGGCTCTTCGACGGCGTGATCCTGAATTTCGAGGAGGCCCACTACGACGAGGGCAAGAAACCGCAGGACATCGGCGTGACCGCCGTTGATAAGAAGACCGTGTCGTTCAGACTGACCAAACCATGCGCCTACTTCCCCGACCTGCTCGCAGGAGTCAAGCCCGTGAGGCAAGACAAGTACGAGCAGTGGGGAGACAGCTACGGTTCGTCCATCGACAAGGTCGTGATGAATGGTCCATTCCTCATCGAGAGCTGGAAACCGATGGTGCAGATGAATTTCGTCAAGAACCCGAAGCACTGGGATGCGGCGAACTTCACTCTCCAGCGCATAGAGAGAAAGATCATACAGGACCCTGCGACGCACGTGCAGGCGTTGATAAGCGGAGAGATCGATATCGGGGCAACCAGCGACCCCGACTGGCAGGAAGTGCTCAAGAAGGAGGGCGCCAGGTTCAAGACTCTGAAAGAGCCGGACAATGCGCCTGAGTTCTTCGGGTTCAACTGCAGCAACAAGTACTTCAAGAACCCCAAGATAAGGCTGGCTTTCTCACTGGCCCACGACAGAGAGAAGTATATCGAGGATCTGCTGTACGGTAGGGCTGAACCTCTCTATTCGATGATGCCTTCGGCCACCATGTGCGGCGACAAGCTCTACAGCGAGAGGGTAAGCGGCAAGAACCAGATTGTGAAGACGCTGATGAAGAAGTATCCTGACCCGAAGGCGCTTCTGATTGAGGGCCTCAAGGAAGAGAAACTGGATCCGGATCCGGCAAAAATGCATATAAAGTATGCGACGAGAGGCACTGCCGAGTTCTCCAAAAAGTCCGCTGAATGGCTCCTGCAGAACTGGCAGAAGACGCTTGGCGTCACGATTACCATAGACATGATTGAATGGAACATCATGTGGGACAAGGTTGGCAAGGGAGACTACGATATATGCACCTCCGGGTGGGGGCCGTACTACAATGACCCCAACGCCCTCCTTGAGATCTTCGATCCCATCAGCGGTTACTTCCACAGCAAGAGATCGGGGTGGACCGGTCCCGACGCGGACAAATTCCACCAATTGTTGGATAAGGCCTCGTTCACCGTTGACCCGCAGGCCAGAGCTGAACTGCTTCTGCAGGCTGAGCAATTGCTGGTCGGCACGGGCGTAATCGCTCCTAACTACTGCGGGGTGGCGACATACTACGTAGCCAAATACGTCAACGGCTACTACACGAATCCACACGCAGGCGTCGACTATACCAAGTTGCACACAAAAGGCAGGCCCGGCCGGTAGGGACTGGGCAAGGGGCAGGATAGAGCGCGCACAGGCCGGCAGTCCACTCGCGTGATGCGGAAGACAAGGCATGAGGGCGAACCGAAAGGCTTATGCCTTGTTTTCCGCCTAATATCGCACCTGATGTGCGACCCGATACAGAGGGGGAATACCATGGCCAGATTTCTTGCGAAGAGGGTAGTTTACGAGCTAGTAACGCTGTTCCTGGTCATCACTGCGACCTTCTTTCTGATAGCCGGGGCGCCGGGCGATCCCATAGCGGCTAAGGTCGAGCAGATGCCCGAGAGGGCGCAGCAGGTGATTCGGGCGAAATACGGGCTCGACAGGCCGGTTCTCGAAAGATATGTGAGATACATGAAGAACCTGATACTGAAGGGCGATTTCGGGCAATCCATTGTATACACAGGCAGAAGAGTGAATGACGTGATCCGGGAGAATGCCCCCATATCGGGCCGGGTGGGCGCGATAGCGCTTGCGCTCGACCTCGTGATAGGCATTGTCCTCGGGTTACTGATGGCATTCAACCACGGAAGACTTGCGGACCATGTCCTGAGAGTCTGCATAGTGCTGGCGATATGCACTCCGCTCTTTGTGTTCGCCGCTATTCTCCAGTACTACGTTGCGTTCAGGTGGAGACTGGCGCCGATATTCGGTTGGGGCAGGCCTGAGCATTACATAATGCCTGTGCTGACCATGTCGATCGGTGGAATTGCCGTCTATGCCAAATACATGAGGAGCAGCGCTCTATCTGTAGTCGGCGAAGACTATATCGTTACGGCAAAATCCAAAGGCTGCAATAGGCGTCGGATCCTGCAGAAGCATGTTCTGAGGAACTCCATGATCCCCATCGTCACCATGACCGGCCCTTCCATCGCAGGGATATTCGGCGGGTCTTTCATAATCGAAAAAGTCTTCTCGATACCTGGGCTTGGGCGCTATTACGTGAAAGCGGTCAGCGACAGCGACTACACTATGGTGCTGGGTCTAACAGTGTTCTTCGCTGTGTTGTACGTTGCATCGTTGATAGCTGTGGACATCATGTACTGCGTAGTTGATCCCAGAATCAGGATTCCGGGAACTGAAGGATAAGCAGCAGGAGCACCGACAGTGTAGGGGGAGAGCGATGAACGTGGATGGTACGGCTCTGGCGGGCGATGTGTTCGAGCGAGTCGGTGTCGACGAGGTATCTTCCGAACACCTGGAGAAACCTGCCCTCACTTACTGGGCGGATGTATGGCGAAGGTTCAGGCAGAACAAGCTGGCAGTCTTCGGCTTGGGCCTTCTGGTGATCATAATTGTGATGCTGTTCTTGGGGCCTGCATTGTCAGGCAAGGACTATCAATACATAGACTCCTCCATCAGGAACCAAAAGCCAAGCGCTGAACACTGGTTCGGAACGGACGACTTGGGGAGAGACATGTTCACAAGGGTATGCTACGGAGGAAGAGTATCCATCCTGATCGGCCTCTTGTGCACAGTCGTCATGATCGTCATAGGCTTCACCATGGGCGCACTTGCGGGGCTAAAGGGAGGCTGGGTTGACAATCTCATAATGAGGTTAGTCGAGTTCGTGGGGAATCTGCCCTACTTGATCATCGTCGTGATTCTGACACTGGTGATGGGACGGAGCCTCTTCGCCCTGGTGTTCGCCATGAGCCTTACCTCATGGGTCGGGACGACTCGAATGGTCAGAGGGCAGATACTGCAGCTTAAGGAGCAGGACTATGTTGAAGCCGCCCGGGCGTTGGGTTCGGACACCTGGCGGATAATCATGAGGCATCTCCTCCCCAACACGTTGGGGATTATCATGGTCCAGATCACAATGTCCGTGCCGGGTTTCATATTCGGCGAAGCGTTTCTCAGTTACGTAGGCCTCGGGATAAGGCCTCCAGAGACCAGTTGGGGCGCCTTGGCGTCGTACGGCCAGGAAAAGCTGATGTTTCAGCCTCACATGCTTTTCTTCCCCAGCCTGATGATCGTCCTTACGACACTCTCATTCCACCTCATAGGCGACGGGCTGTCCGACGCGCTGGATCCCAAACTGAGGAGGTAGGTCGACGCATGAGAAACGGGCAAATGCTGAATACAAAGGACTTATTTGTGTCTTTCAAGACATACGCCGGCATTGTGCAAGCTGTCAGGGGGGTCAGCTTCGAGCTCGAAAAGGGCGAGACACTTGCTCTGGTCGGGGAATCCGGCTGTGGGAAGACAGTGACTGCCAAGGCCCTTATGGGATTGCTCCCCAACGAACAGGTGGAAATCGGCGGCGAAGTAGGGTTCCACGGGGAGAACTTGCTGGAGTACGGCGAGGACGAGATGACGAAGATCAGAGGAAAGCACATTTCGATGATATTTCAGGACCCGATGACTGCGCTTAACCCGACCATGAGAATCGGAGACCAGATCGCCGAGAGCATTATCATTCACGAGCAGAAGACTCACGCAGAGGCCAGAGCAGAAGCCCTGGAGATGCTGGAACTCGTCAAGATCGCCAACGCGAAGGAACGAATGAACCAGTATCCGTTTGAGATGTCCGGAGGCATGAGGCAGAGGGTCATGATCGCCTTGGCCTTGGCGTGCAATCCGGAAATACTGATAGCCGATGAGCCGACCACGGCTCTAGACGTCACAATACAAGCGGAGATTCTTGAACTGATAATGCAGTTGCAGCGCGAAAGGGACATGGGCGTCATCTTGATAACGCACGATATGGGTGTAGTGGCCAGTATATCAGAGAGAATACACGTGATGTACGCGGGCAAGATCGTGGAAGAGGGGAGCGTCAGAGAAGTCTTCTACGGCCCGAAGCACCCATATACGTTTGCCCTGATGAAGTCTGTGCCTGAACTAAGCTCCACAAAGCAAGAACCCCTGTATTCGATAGTGGGGACTCCGCCTGACCTGATAAACCCTCCGCAGGGCTGTCCCTTTGCGCCAAGATGCGAGTTTGCCATGAAGATCTGCAAACTTGAGCCTCCCGCCGGCGTGTCATGCGGCGAAACCCAGAGATCCTATTGCTGGTTGCATCATCCAGACGCCGACATCACTGGAGTGCCGGAAGTGCTCCAAGGAAGGAGTGAGGCGCATGCCAGGTAATGAAGTGCTAGTCGAGGTAAAGGGCCTAAAGAAGTACTTCCAGGCCGGCCGAAGGAGAGTAGTGAAAGCCGTAGACGACGTGAGTTTCAGGATTTACCGAGGTGAGACTCTGGGGCTTGTCGGCGAATCCGGATGCGGCAAGACTACGTGCGGCAAAGCAATACTGGGACTGCTAAGCCTGACGGAGGGTGAGGTAGTCTTCGATGGCATGAAGGTGCATAGGCTTGAGCCCAGCGAGCGGAAGGAATTCACGAAGAGGGCTCAGATTGTCTACCAGGACCCATACTCCTCTCTGAACCCGCGGATGACGGTCAAGGACATCATCGGGGAGGGGATTGATGTACACCGACTCTATCGCGGCAAAGAACAGGAAGAGAGGGTCTGCGAACTCCTGCACACTGTGGGCCTCAACAGAGAGCACATAAACCGGTTTCCCCACGAGTTCTCAGGGGGCCAGCGACAGAGGATCGGAATCGCGCGGGCGCTGGCTGTTGAGCCCGACTTCGTCGTTTGCGACGAGCCCATGTCTGCCCTGGACGTGTCTATTCAGGCCCAGATAACGAAGCTCTTGCTGAGGCTGCAGCGAGAAGAGAACCTCACCTATCTTTTCATATCGCACAATCTGGCCATGGTGAAGTACGTTTCAGATAGGGTGGGCGTGATGTACCTGGGCAAGCTGGTTGAGCTCACAACGAGCGAGGAGCTGTACAGAAACCCGCTCCACCCCTATACTCAGGCGCTTCTGTCCGCAATCCCAGTTGCCGATCCCGATGAGGAAAGGAGCAAAGAGAGGGTTGTCATGAAAGGCGAGATTCCGAGCGCCATCAACCCTCCGGCGGGATGCAGGTTCGCGTCGAGGTGTAGATTCGTCACGCAAGTATGCAGAGAGGACGAACCCGCCCTCAGCGAGGTTGGCAGGGAGCATTTGGTTGCGTGCCACCTGGCGAAGTGAGCCGTAAGAGCACTGCGGCACGTAATGCCATCGTTTCGGAAGGGAAGTGGTGAGCGAATGTAGAATGGCTTACCAGCAGGGTGAGGCACAACATGTACGATGATCTCAGGAATGGGTGCTCCATCCAGATTGCCGTAGAGGGCTGATCGCCATGACCGTTCTCCCGGAGGTGCAGGGATTTGCGCAGGCTGTGGCGGACGCGATCGCTGCCGTAGCCGGAGTTGAAGTAGCGATGGTCGACGAGAACCTGCTGACCGTCGTAGGTTCGGGCAAGTATGCTCGGCATATAGGCCGCACGCTGGAGCGAAGCAGTGTATCAGCGCGGGCACTCGCTGAGGGGCGGACTATGGTCATCGAAAATCCGCAGTATGACGACGTATGCCGTCAATGCACGCAGAAAGACAGATGCACTGACATCGCCGACATTATCTGCCCCATCATGATTGAGGGGCGGCCGGCTGGCTGCGTCATCCTTGTGGCCTGTACGGATTCGCAGAAGGAGATTCTCATTGGCGACATGCAGAGGTGGATCAACTTCCTCGAAAGAATGGCGGATCTGATTTCCCGGGCGTTCAACGAGAGGCAACAGACTGCAAGGGCCGAGGGCCTGGCAAGGCAGCTAGATGTGGTGATTGACTCCGTGACTGACGGAATCCTCACCATCGGCGACTCCGGGGTGATACTCCATGCCAACCAGTCTGCTGCCCGCCTGCTTAAGTCGACGCGGGATCAACTGGCGTCCTGCCCGGTAAGTGATATTTTCCCCCAGTTGTCTTCGGATACTCTGGGAGAAGTCAGTTCGTCTGAGTTTGAGACCTACTCATGCGTCAGAGACAACAGGGAATACTGGCTCACAACAGTGAGGCCGATCGCAGATGATTTCTGTCCTCGCGGGCATGTGATTACCTTCCGCGGGATCGAGGAGATCCCCAGGATGGTCGCGAATTACATCCGAAGCGAACGACATTCCACGTTCGACGACATACTGGGCTCCAGCGCGGCGATGGCCAGCGTGAAGAGCATCGCCGCAAGTATCGCTGAAGGCGACTCGACCGTTTTGATTCAGGGAGAGAGCGGAACCGGAAAGGAACTGCTCGCCCGGGCCATTTACCACGAAAGCGCTCGCCGACAAGGCCCGTTTGTCGCCGTGAACTGCGCTGCCATCCCCGAGTCCATTCTCGAAAGCGAGCTCTTCGGTTACGAGGAGGGCGCCTTCACCGGTGCGAAGCGGGGCGGAAAGCCCGGCAAGTTCGAGCTTGCCAACGGAGGAATACTCTTCCTCGACGAGATAGGCGACATGCCTCTCCATCTTCAGGGCAAGCTTCTTCGGGCTGTCGAAGAGCGGGTAGTAGACCGGCTGGGCGGCAGGAAAGCGGTCCCGATCGACATACGTATCATATCGGCCACCAACAAGGACCTACGCAAGATGTCTATGCGCGGCGGATTCCGTCCCGACCTGTTCTACCGGCTAGCCGTGATCCCCATCGTTATCCCGCCGCTACGTGACCACAAGGAGGACATCCCCGAGTATGTAGACCACTTTGTTGCCAAGTATGCGCATGACCTGCGCAGGAACGTGACCTCAGTGTCGCCCGCCGCCATGGTCAAGCTGGTCAGTTACGACTGGCCCGGCAATATCAGAGAGCTATCGAATGCCCTTGAATATGCGGTGAATCTTGCGACAGGCACTGTCATCGATACGGATTGCCTGCCGTTCCAGGTCCTTTGCCCTCCTTCCGCTGGTGCCGCTCTGGGCTCCGGTTCCGTCCCCAGTTCTCGACCCGATCTTGGCCCGGACCGATACGACCGGGAGTATCCCATCGGTCTTGCCGCGAAGCCCGGCATGACCCGCAGCGCTCTCGAGGACGCGCTGGAGCGCTACGGGACATCCACTCGCGCCAAGGAGGCCATCGCAGCTGCCTTCGGAGTGAGCAGAGCCACTCTGTATCGCAGGCTTCGGGAATACGGCCTTTAGATCTTTCTCGGGCCTTCTCATCTGATACGGACGTTCTTCTCATTTGAGAAACCTGGGTCAAGTCCGGGCCCCCATGCACTCCTTTCTTCGGCTCCCATCGCTGCATAAGCCAGTTTGCGATTCGAGCCCTCGCTCGTCGCCGGTTGGCACGCGTCGTGCAATACGTATTTGCAGACGCGGCATAAGGGGGTACGGGTTATCCATGAAACGATGTGAGCTAGTCTGCGGCAACCTGGAAACCCACGGCGTTGACGGCCTTATCGTCACAAGCGAGCCAAACGTCAGATATCTGAGTGGATTCACGGGCTCGGAATCATTCTTGTTCTTGTCACGTACGGCCAGAGTGTTCATTACCGATTCGCGCTACATAGAGCAGGCAGAAGATGAGTGCGCAGGTTTCGATGTAGTTCGCTATCGACATCCATATCCCGAGTTTGAGACTGTCCTGGCGGGACTGGCTGCAAAGCATGGAGTGTGCAGCCTCGGATTCGAGAAAAACTCTATCATGTTCAGCCTCTATCATAGACTGGCCAATTCCGGCCTGGAGGCGCAGCTGGTTCCGACTGCCGGGATCGTGGAGGCGCTGCGGTACGTGAAGGACGACTGCGAGATCCAGCTCATCGCCAAGGCTGCCAGAATAGCCGACGAGGCGTTTCGCCACATACTTGAGATCGTGGAGGGGGGGATAGAGGAAAAGGACATAGAAATCGAGCTGGACTACTTCATGAAGAAAGCCGGCGCTGCTGCAGCCGGTTTTCCCACTATCGTTGCGTCTGGCCCCAGATCGTCCCTGCCGCATGCTGTTCCGTCACGGCGCAAAATCGAGTACGGCGACTTCGTCACGATGGATTTCGGAGCGATGTACGGCGGCTACAGGTCCGATATGACCAGAACCATCGTCATGGGTAGGGCGAACGACACGCAGAGGGAGATCTACGAGACTGTGAAGAGGGCTCAGGCTGAGGGATGTTCGCAGATTAGGGCAGGGGTTGCGGGGACAGAACCCGATCGGGCCGCAAGGGATGTCATAAAGGGTGCAGGGTTCGGCGACTTCTTCGGCCACGGAGTGGGACATGGCTTGGGACTGGAGATTCATGAAGAGCCGTTCATGTCTCCAAAATGCGAAAGGACGCTCTCGGCAGGCAGCGTCGTTACGGTCGAACCAGGCATATATCTGCCGAGGTGGGGAGGCGTAAGGATAGAAGACACGGTGGTCGTGAAGGAGGACGGCTGCGAAGTGCTTACCCTCTCGCCGAAAGAACTGATAGCTCTGTGAAGGAGAGGTGGCAATGTTGCTTGCACTCACAGGCGGCAGAGTGATACCAGTCGCGAATTGCGACATCGACGAGGGAACAGTACTAATTGACAACGGCAGGATACTCGATGTAGGGAGCCGGATAGAGATCCCGGCAGACTGTGAGCGTATCAACTGCGCCGGGAGGGTTGTACTGCCCGGATTTGTGGATCCTCACTGTCACATTGGGCTTTTCGTGGAAGGCGAAGACACGTATTGGTCAGACGCCAATGAGATGTCGTCTCCCGCTGTTCCGCAGGTTCGAGCGCTCGACGCTCTGGATCCGTTCGACACCGCGTTTCAGGATGCGCCCGCGGCCGGGTTCACTACTGTTTTGGTCACACCGGGCAGCGGAGACGTGATATGCGGGCAGAGCACGGTCACAAAAACTAGCGGAACTGTTGCAGACCAGATGGTCCTGCGACATCCGGCCGGCATGAAGTTCGCCTTCGGAGGCAATCCGAAGAACCCATACAGGACCAAAGCGGAGAACCACCCAACCACCCGCATGGGGGTTGCGGCCGTATTCCGCGAGGCCATGTACCGGGCGCGTGACTACACTGAGCGCAAAGAGGCAGATCCATCCACACCCCTGGACCTGGGCATGGAGGCTCTCGCGATGGTGCTGCAGAGGAAGATGCCCGCGAGGGTACACGTGTCGAGAGGCGACGACATACTCACAGTGATCAGGCTGTGCAAGGAGTTCGGCGTGGACTTCACAATGGAGCATGTTACCGATGGCCACCTCGTCGTTGGGGAAATAGTCGATAGCGGGGCGCCCTGTGTAGTGGGCCCGTTCTTTCGGCCCAGAGGCGTCAGCGAGACCCGCAACTGGTCATTTGTTACCCCCGGAGTGCTGGCCAAGGCCGGGGTCAAGGTGGCGCTCACAGTGGATCACCCGTTCACGCCCCTGAGGCATGCCAGATACTCAGCCGCGATGGCTATCAGGGCAGGAATGGATGAACGCGATGCTCTGCGGGCAATGACCATAAACGCCGCTCAGATAGCCGGAGTCGGCGACCGTGTGGGCAGCATTGAGCCCGGGAAGGATGCAGACCTAGTAGTGATGACGGACCATCCTTTCAAGCTGCAGGCGGACGTGGAGATGACACTGATCGGCGGCAAGGTGGTGTTCAGAAAGTGATCGCGATTAAGAACGCAGTCCTATTTGATGGGGTTCGCGAAGTCGGCGAGACTAGCTTGCTGTTGGATGCAGCGATAGTGAGTGTGGATAGGGCGATTGAACTTCCGGAGGATTCGGAGTGCATTGACGTGGACGGGGCCTATGTCACTCCAGGTCTGGTGGACGCCCATGTGTACATGGGGCTTTGGTGCACAGGAGCAGGATCGGAAGGACGTGACCTGAGCGACTCAAACGGGACTGTTCAGCCGCAGTTGCGTGCGCTCGATTCCGTCGACTGGAGTGATGCCAACTTCGGGCGGGCTTTGGCCGGAGGAGTCGCCACGGTCGTTACCGGTCCCGGCGAGTCCAATATCTTTGGCGGGCAAGCGCTTGCGATGCGGACAGAGGAATGTCCTGTGGATGGCAGGGTGGTACGAAGCGTCGCATCGCTCAGGGTAGCTCTCGGGCACGAGCCCAAGACGACGTACTCCAAGTCCGTTCAGTACCCTTCAACTAGAATGGGAGTAGCGGCGGTAGTGAGGGAGCAGTTCATGAAGGCGCAGGAGTACGCGATCGGCTGCCGGGAGGCAACGGACAGTGGGAAGAGGCCGAAATTCGACTTCACGCTCCAAACACTTGCTGAGGTCATGGCGCAGAGAACTCCGGTTACATTCTACGCATCCAAGGCCAATGACATCGTGACTGCTGTGCGCATAACGAAGGAGTTTGACCTGAGCGGCATAATCGTAGGTGCTACGGAAGGACACATGGTCGCCGAGTTCCTCGGCGAAGCGGGCATGCCGGTCGTGTTCATCCCCATGATGGACGGCCGGATGTCGGTGGAAACGCGCAATGCCACGTTCGAGACGGCAGCGGCGCTTGCCGAGGCCGGGGTCGATGTCGCTATCTCGACCGGCGCGCCCAGCCTTCCATCGGAATACCTGCCGGTAATGGCAGCCCTGTGCATGAAGGCCGGCCTTCCGCGCCAGAGCGCGCTTCGCGCTATCACCGGCGGCCCGGCTGCGATGTTCGGCCTTGCGCAGAATGGACTCGGGAATGCGGTCACGGTCGGTCCCGGGCATATTGCCTGCGGCGCGCCGGCGGACGCGGTCGTGTGGGAGGGCGATCCGCTCAGTCTCACAGGGCGCCCGAAACTAGTTATTGCCGCCGGCAAGGTTGCTCACAACGCCTTCCGCGACGAGGCGCCGTGGTGAGCGGCATTGACCTCTGTCGATCCCGTTGAAGTCAGTTCACTCGCTGTACCCGCCCGGCGCAGTGTTGTGCCATGCCCATGCGGACGCTATGATGTGTTCCAGTGATGCCTGCGCCGGCTGCCACCCCAGCTGGCTCTGGGCAAGTTGGGACGAGGCCACTAGCACTGCGGGGTCGCCCGGCCTGCGCTGGTCTTCGGCTGCGGGGATGGGGCGCCCGACGACCTTCTCGGCGCAGCGCAGCACGTCGCGAACGGAGAACCCTGCTCCATTGCCCAGGTTGTATGCACATGCGCCGTCCTGGCCAGCCAATCGCTCCAGGGCCGCAAGATGCGCCTTGGCCAGATCGCTCACGTGAACATAGTCTCTCAGGCAAGTCCCATCAGGTGTTGGGTAGTCGGTCCCGAATATGCTTAGCTGCTGCCGCAGCCCGAGAGCTGTCTTCAGCACAATCGGAATCAGGTGAGTCTCGGGGTCGTGATCTTCGCCGATGTCGCCTGAGACGTCTGCGCCTGCGGCATTGAAATACCTCAGAGATATAGACTTGATGCCGTGAGCGCTGTGATACCCTGCGAGCATGTGTTCTATGGCGAGCTTGGTCATGCCGTACGTGCTGGTGGGCGACTTGGGGTGGTCCTCCGGTATGGGGGTCTGCCTGGGCTCGCCGTACACTGCTGCACTTGAGGAGAAGACAATTCGGTCTACGCCTGCCCGGGCCATGGCGTCGAGCAACTCAACCGTGCAGGAGACGTTATTGCGCCAATACTTGGACGGATTGCTCATGGATTCGCCCACAAGGCTGGCTGCCGCGAAATGCATTACTGCGTCGATCTCGCGTGAACGCAGGACGTCCCTGACAAGCTCCGGATCGCCGACATCTCCTACAATCAGTTCGGCCGCCCCTCGACTCGCGATGCGAACTGCCTGTGCGTGCCCTGTGGACAGATTGTCCAGCACGGCCACATGGTGCCCGCTATCACACAACTCCCGCACTACGTGACTGCCGACGTATCCCGCTCCCCCGAGCGCCAGAACTCTCATCGGATGGCCCCCCTTCGCAGTGAGGTGTTCGACGGAGCGGGCGGGATACCTCTTAAGCGCTGCCCATACCTGCTCAGAGCATTGGGCATGCATAGGTCCGTATGATATGGAGGATACAGAGATCTAGCAGAGAATACAGCCATCAATGCGTCGGGCAGCACTCCGGGTCGCGCTGAAAGGGGTCGGGCAGATGAGCGAAGAGGCATTGCGGGAGAAGGTCATATCGACAAGTCGTCTTATGCTGTCAAGGGGGCTGACCATCGGTACTAGCGGAAACGTGAGCGTCCGGTGCGAGGACGGCGCGAACTTCCTGATAACCCCGTCGGGGATGGACTATGACACGGTCACTCCTGACGATATCGTGAAGGTGAGCGCGGCCACTGGCGAAAGATCGGGGAAACGGGTCCCGTCTATCGAGACCGGTCTTCACCGAGGGATATACCTGGCGCGGCCCGATGTGGGGGCGGTTGTGCATGTCCATTCGCCCATGGCAGCGGGGCTCGCCGTCGCGAGACAGCCCCTGCCGGTGATAGCGGACATGTGCGCCTTGGGCTTCGGCGGGCAGGTTGAGGTGGCCGAGTATGGCACATCCGGCAGCCCGGAACTGGCTGCCAATGTTGTGAAAGCCCTCGGCGGCAGAAACGCGGTCCTCATGGCAAACCACGGATCACTTGGCGTTGGCACGGACCTTGACCAGGCGCTGTTCGTCTGCGATCTGCTTGAGAAGATGTGCCTTACCTACTACTGCGCGATTCTGGCCGGCGGAGCAGTGCCGATCACTGACGAAGCAATCGACAGCCTGAAGCGCGGTGTAGGCAAGATATACGGGCAGCCGGGAGGCACTTCGGCGACATACAGGAGGGAATCGACATGAGCCTTGAAGACATGACCAACTTAACATCCGACTCCGCCAAGGCTCTTCGCGGCCTTCTCGCCGTGGCCGGGCTGAGGCCGCACGACATCGTGGTGGTTGGGTGCAGCACTAGCGAGGTCGCGGGCCAGAAAATCGGATCCGCGTCGAGCGCCGATGTTGCCGAAGCGATAATGGATGGTCTGCTGCCCATCGTCCGCGAAAGCCAGCTGTACCTGGCCGTCCAGTGTTGCGAGCACCTTAACAGAGCGC
>DAOPWT010000034.1:0-15912 GCA_035351775.1 Bacillota bacterium
TTTTGCGTGCATGCGTGCTCTGGGCAAATAGCGGTTACGAGTGATTTTGTCGCCTACCCAAGAAGGAGTTTACGCCTATGTACAGAATATTTCCATTGACTTAGTTCACGACCTTAACATACAGGGCATTCATCGCCTTCTCACGATGAATGCCCATATGTCGAACACGGAGGTGATTGAGGGCTACTGTACAGGCATTGCCTCGACCGCGTGGCAACTAACCTTGCGCACCAAATGATGAACAGGAGGATGCGAGCGTGAAGAGAGTACATGGTCTAGCAGTGATACTGCTACTGGTATTCGCAGCGTCCGGATTCGCGATCGGAGCCCCGAAACCCGTAGTCCTCAGGGCCATGACGTGGGACTCAGCCGAAGGCTCAGCATGGGCCAAAGCAGTGTTCGACAAGTTCGAGGCAGCGAACCCCAATATCAAGATTGAACTGCAGCCGATGCCCGACGGCTACGACGATAGGCTGCTGACGAGCCTCGCTGCAGGTACTCCTCCAGACCTCTTCCTAGTGTGGGACTACCCGTCCCTTGCCAGCCTGGGAGGACTAGCGCCTCTCGAGAAGACGGGGATCGACTTCAGCGGAATCAACCCATCCCTGGTAGAGTGGAACTCCTACCAAGGTCACATCTACGGCGTTGCGAAGGACTGGACCACCCAGGTGATATGGTACAACAAGAAAGTATTCGATAGATACAAAGTAGCGTACCCCAAGCCCGGCTGGACTTGGGACGAATTCCGCAGCACAGCGCAGAAGCTTACCCACGCCGATGACAAGGTATGGGGCGCGGCGCTTTCATTCGGCGACCCGTACGATTGGCAGAACTGGTTTGTGATGGGCGGCGGCGACTACCTGTCGGCGGACGGGAAGACCATGAAGGGTGTGTTCGACTCGCCCGAGACCATTGCCGTCATGAAGTTTCTGACGGACATGGTCCTAGTCGACAAGGTCTCTCCATCGCGCTCGCTCCTTTCGGCATCCGGGGGAACCTACGCAATGTTCACAAGCGGGAAGCTTGGGATGATCCACTCAGGGATGTGGCTCCTTGGCTATCTTTCCGGCAAAGGCCTCCCTGCCGATGATTACGGCGCCGTCATAGTCCCGACGCCTTCGGGCAAGAAGCCTGTGACAATGATGAACGTCTCCGGATGGGCGATGGCCGCTGCCAGCAAGCATAAGGCTGAGGCCATAGAGGTTCTCAAGTTCCTTGCCCTCGAAGGCGGGCAGACCCAGGGCGAGGCGGGCTGGGCTTTCCCTGTGAGCGAGAAGGCCATTAAGGCGACAGGGCTCCTCAATGACCCTGTGACCCGGGTGTTCTACGACTCACTGGCCTATGCCCTGAAGAACCCAGCGTTCCTCAGGACTCCCGAGTATGCAGAGAAGTGCAGCCAGTATCTGGAGGAAGCCTTCGATCAGATCCTGCTCGGAAAGGCCACGGCCGAGAAGGCAATGTCCGACGCAGTGAAGAAATCGGAGAAGGCGTTCGGACGGTAGCAGCAACAGATGAGGAGGCATGCCCCGCCCTACTCGGTGTATTGGGCATGCCTCCCCTCGTAAGGAAAGCAGGTGGGTTCAGTGAGCCGGCTCACGCCAAGAAAGCGCGAGGCGCTCGAAGGCTACTTGTTCATATCTCCATGGATCATCGGTTTTCTCGTGTTCACAGCCGGCCCGATCCTGGCTACGCTCTTCATCAGCTTCACAAAGTGGCAGGTGTTTGGGCCCCCCGAGTGGATAGGGCTTGCAAACTACGCTCGAATGATCCATGACCCTCTGTTCTACCAATCGCTGAAGGTGACTGGATTCTTCACCTTACTCAGCCTGCCGCTGGGGTTGGCGATGGGATTGGCCCTTGCGCTTCTGCTCTTCCAGGACGTAAAGGGCTTGTCGATTTTCCGCACGGTTTTCTATACGCCGTCTGTAGTTCCAGAGGTAGCCACCGCCACCCTATGGATCTGGATCTACAACCCCGAGTTCGGCATATTCAACTACGTTCTCAGCAAGTTCGGGATATCGGGGCCTGAGTGGCTGTACAGTACTGAATGGATACTCCCGGCTCTAGCCATCATGGGCATATGGGGCGCCGGATCGACCATGGTGATCTATCTTGCCGGCCTTCAGAACATACCCCGTGTGTACTGGGAAGCGGCGACTGTGGACGGCGCCTCAGGCTGGCAGAAGTTCTGGAGCATCACGATGCCGCTGCTTAGCCCCACGACTTTCTTCCTGTTTGTGACAGGCCTCATTGGCTCGCTCCAGACCTTCACTGCAGGCTACATCATGGGCGGCGGAGGCGGGCCACTCAACGCTTCACTGTTCTACACTCTCTACATGTACCAGCAGGGGTGGAAATGGTTCAACATGGGGTATGCGTCGGCACTCTCCTGGACCCTCTCGCTCATAATCTTCGCCCTTACGATGCTGGTGATCAGAGCTTCCCGCGCTCGAGTCAACTACGACTTGATATGAGGTGTGGCGCGTGCGAACTGTGAAAAAGGTCATGCAATACGCGATCCTGGTCCTGCTTGCACTGGTGTTCATGATGCCGTTCCTCTGGATGATCTCCACATCCCTGAAGGGTGGCGCCGATGACCTGTTTACGTACCCGCCCCAGATCATCCCGAAGTCTTTCCACTGGGAGAACTACAGGAAGGTTCTCTCAATGTACCCTTGGGGAGTGTTCCTGAAGAACACTAGCCTTATCACGTTCATCAGCATGTTCGCAACACTGCTGTCCTCGGCGATGGTAGCGTTCAGCTTCGCGAGGCTACGCTTTCCAGGCCGCGACAAGATATTCTTCCTCGTTCTTTCGACCATGATGGTTCCGTACTACACAACGCTCATACCACAGTACATCCTCTTCAGCAAGCTGGGATGGGTAAACACGCTGAAACCGCTCATCGTGCCGAACTTCTTCGGCGCTGCATTCTACATCTTCCTGCTCAGGCAGCACTTCATGGGTATCCCGCCCGAGCTGGATGATTCCGCGAAAATAGACGGCGCCAGCACCATGCGGATATTCGGGAGCATCTATCTTCCGCTTGCCAAGCCTGCGCTGATCACCATAGGCATTCTCCAGTTCATGTCGGCGTGGAGCGACTTCATCGGGCCTCTGATCTATCTGCATTCGGAGAAGAACTACACACTGACTCTGGCGCTCAACACATTCAGGGGAATACACTACACTGATTGGCACTATCTGATGGCAGGCACCATGATGGTTGCGCTTCCATCGCTGATATTCTTCTTCGTGGGCCAAAACTACATCATTGGCGGAATCACGGTAAGCGGCATCAAGTAGTCCTTCGACGAAGACGTCTCAAGGGAGTGACGCACCATTTGATAAACGAGTGGGAGAGCCCTGAACTTGTGGGGTACGGCCTTGAAGCGCCGCGATGCGCCACTATTCCCTACCTGGATCCCGCGAAGGCTCAATGGCACTACCCCGAGCGCTGCATCATGCTGGGCGGAAAGTGGAGGTTCCATTGGTCGCCGAATCCCAGTGTGCGACCTATGGATTTCTTCAAGGCCGACTACGATGTGTCGGGCTGGCCCGAACTGCCTGTGCCCAGCAACTGGCAGTTTCACGGGTACGACGTGCCGATATACACTGATGTGACATACCCGTTCGAAAATGCGCCGCCGAGAATTCAGGCCCATTACAACCCGGTGGGATCGTACAGGCGCGAATTCGAACTCCCGGCCGATTGGGCCGATCGTCCCATATTCCTGCATTTCGCCGGCGTGAATTCGGCCTTCTACGTGTGGGTCAATGGGTGCAAAGTCGGGTTCAACCAGGGAAGCCACATGCCCGCTGAATTCGAAATCAGCACGCTCGCGCGTCCGGGCAGAAACATGGTGGCTGTAGAGGTATACAGGTGGTGTGCCGGCAGTTACCTTGAAGACCAGGACATGTGGCGCTTGGCGGGGATCTTCCGCGACGTGTTTGTGTATTCGCCCCCTCCGGTGCACATACGCGACTTCTCAGTAGCGTGCGACCTTGGCGGCGACTATAAGGACGCGGTGGTGCGCGTGTCAGCTCAAGTTCGGAATCTCTCGCAGCGTAAGTCGCGTCCCCTCACTTTGAGTGCGAGCCTCATTGACCCGCTGGGGAATCGTTGCTGTTGTCAGATGATCGCACCGGTCGAAGCCATCAACCAGCACGGGTCAAGCTCTGTTGAGATGAGAGCCGATATCGCCAACCCGCGCAAGTGGACGGCTGAAACGCCTGAGCTCTACAGCGTGCTGCTCGAACTGAGCGACGAGGCCGGCGCCTGCATCCACTCTGCTAGGTGCAACTTCGGATTCCGCGCGGTTGAGGTTTACGGAGAACGCCTGCTCGTGAACGGTGTACCTATCAAGCTGAAGGGCGTAAACAGGCACGAGTTCCACCCTGACTGGGGGCAGGCGGTTCCCGTCGAGGTCATGCTGGAAGATGTGCGGTTGATGAAGCAGCACAACATCAACGCGGTTCGAACAGCACACTATCCCAACGATACCAGGTGGCTCGATATATGCGATTTGTACGGCCTCTATGTGATAGACGAGGCGGACATTGAATCGCACGGAGTGCCGTGCACACCCGGCGTTACCCTGGCTGGAAGGCCCGAGTGGCGCACCGCCCATCTCGACAGAACAGAGCGCATGGTAATACGCGACAGGAATCATCCATCTGTGATCATCTGGTCACTCGGGAACGAGGCGTGCGAAGGGCCCAATTTCGAGGCCGCAGCCGACTGGATACATGCCTTCGATCCGAGTAGGCCGGTTCATTACGAGCCCGCGTGGAATGCGCCTTACGTGGACGTGGAATCGCGAATGTACAAAGACACAGCTTTCCTCCAAGATTACATCAGGCGCGGACCCGCCAAACCCCTGATCCTGTGCGAGTACGCACACGCCATGGGAAACAGCGTGGGCAATCTACAGGATTACTGGGACGTGATCGACGCTCATCCACGCCTAGCTGGAGCGTTCATTTGGGAATGGGCAGACCACGGCATTCGCCGCACTGCACCCGACGGACAGGAGTACTGGGCATACGGCGGCGACTTCGGCGACGTGCCCAACGACGGCAACTTCTGTTGCGACGGCGTAGTACTTCCTGACCGGACGCCACACCCGGCAATGGCCGAAGTGCACAAGGTGTATCAGTACATCCTGATAGAGCCGGTGGAGCTGTCGACTGGCAAGGTGCGGATCCGGAACAAGTACTCCTTTGCCGGCCTAGATTCGCTAGTGCCCGCTTGGGAGCTGTCGTGCAACGGCCGAACAGTGCAGCAGGGTGAGTTGCCCGCCCTGGCGCTGGGCCCCGGGGAGTCGACCGAACTGGCGATCCCTCTGGACATGCCGATACCCCGCGCTAGAGACGAATACCACCTGACTGTTCGCTTCGTCTGCCGGGAGGCGACGCGCTGGGCGGAGGCGGGGCATGTTGTGGCGTGGCAGCAGTTCCCGGTGGATGCAGGCGCGTCGACACCGCAAACGGCGTTGACGCTGTCATCCATACCCCACCTCGACCTGATAGAAAGCGAAACAACAGTGATGCTCAGCGGCGTGTCGAACGCAGGGCGATTTGAGGTGGCCATCGGCAGGGAGAGCGGAGCAATAGAACGTTTCTCGGTCGGCGACACCCAACTCATCGCATCAGCGCTGGCGCCCAACTACTGGCGAGCCCCGACAGATAACGACGTGGGCAACAAGATGCCCGAAAGATGCAGCGTGTGGAGGCGCGCCGGACGCGATCGCCGTCTGCTGCAGCTGTCCGTGGAGCGGCTTGGCGCGTCTGGGGTCGTGGTCTGCGCCCGAGGCATGCTGCCGTCGGGTGACTCCCGATACTTTACGACATACACGGTATTTGGCACGGGCGACGTCGTGGTCACGCACTCAACGATCCCTGAGGGCCGCCTGCCCGAGATACCCCGCATCGGAATGCAGATGGAGATACCCGGGCAGTTCTGCACTACAACGTGGTACGGGCGCGGCCCGCATGAGAACTACTGGGATCGGAAGACAGGCGCCCAACTTGGCGTCTACTCCATGCCCACGGCGGAGCTAGTCCATCCATATTGCAGGCCGCAGGAGACGGGCAACAGGTGCGACGTGCGCTGGGCGATGTTCGCCGGGCCCAACGGAATTGGGCTTCTTGCCGTGGGTATGCCGACGATTGAGTTCGCCGCATGGCCCTGCGCCATGGATGAACTGGAATCGGCAAGACACGTACATGAAGTGCCGCGGCGTGAACGGTTCACGGTGAATCTGGACTACCGCCAGATGGGGGTGGGAGGCGACAATAGCTGGGGCGCAAAACCCCATCCAGAATACACCCTTTACCCAATGCCGTACACATATTCCTTTAGGATTAGGCCCTACGTCCCCGAGATGGGAGACCCCTCGGCAATAGCGGCTCTTCGCTTGCCGGGGACGGGGCTGTAACATGCATCGCAGGCGACGATGTATGAAGACTGCTGATTCGGCGGGAGGCGATGTAACGTGAGTGAGGCGACAATTGGTAACCTTCTCAGGCTCGATGGAATGGTCGCCATAGTAACCGGAGCGGCGTCCGGAATCGGCCGAGGCGTGGCACGCCGGCTGGCAGAAGCTGGAGCCTCCGTGGCGCTGCTCGACATAGACGCAGGCGGCGGCGAGCGAACTGCCGATGAGATCGCGCAGACGACCGGGGCGCGGACACTCTTCGTAAGCTGCGACGTAGCCTCGGCCCAAGGCTGCGCGCGCGCGGTCAGGCATGTAGCGGATGAGTTCGATCGCGTTGATATCCTGGTGAACAATGCCGGCGTGATTCGACGCCGAAACGTGGTCGATCTTGCCGAAGCTGATTGGGACCTCGTGGTTGACGTGAGCCTGAAGGGCGCCTACCTGATGTCGAAGTACGTGATACCCCACATGCGCCGCGGCGAGAGCGGATCCATCATAAACATAGGATCCGGTTGGGGCCTTAAGGGAGGACCCGACGCCGCCGCCTACTGTGCCGCCAAAGGCGGAATCGTCAACCTCACCCGCGCAATGGCCATCGATCACGGTCCAGCGTCTATCCGAGTCAACTGCGTATGCCCGGGCGACACCGACACTCCGCTTCTCAGGAGCGAGGCCGTGCAGCTTGGCGCGGATATGGACGAATTCATGCGCGAGGCGGCCGCCCGCCCCATCGGGCGTGTGGGAACGCCTGACGACATCGCCAATGCCGTGCTGTTTTTCGCATCGCGCATGTCGACATGGATTACCGGCGCCACGCTTGTCGTAGATGGAGGAGGACTCGCCTGACCAAAGGAGGGTCGAGCTATGAGTGACATGGTGCATCCATATATCCCTAACTCCGTGCCACAGGTGAAGCAGGAGATGCTCCGAGCGATCGGCGCGCCTAGCACAGAGGATCTATACTCCGACATCCCTGAAGAACTCAGGTTCCGCCGGATGATGAACCTCCCTCAGCCTATCGCAGCCGAGTGCGACCTGGTGCGACACGTCATGGGCATCCTCGGCAAGAACCAGACGTGTGAAGAGAACATCAGCTTCCTCGGCGGAGGGTGCGCGAGGCACTACGTGCCTGCGATATGCGACGAGATAAACGGGCGCTCTGAGTTTCTCACTGCATACGCAGGAGAGCCATACGAAGACCATGGGCGGTTCCAGGCCCTCTTCGAGTATCAGAGCCTGATGGCGGAAGTGCTCGATGTGGACGTGGTGAATGTGCCCACATACGACTGGGGGCAGGCGGCGAGCACTGCGCTGCGCATGGCTTCGAGGATCGTCGGACGCAACACCGTTTTGGTATCCGACACCGTAAGCCCGGAGAGGCTGGCGGTGATGACGAACTACTGCACCCCCGCGCTGCGTATTGTCCCCGTCGCCCACTCCCGAGCCACCGGCATGATGGACCTTGCCGACCTTGGACGGAAGATCTCAGGCGACACGGCGGCTGTGTACTTTGAGAACCCGTCGTTTCTCGGGCCGATCGAGACCGAGGGCGAGGCCATTGCCGAAATCGCGCATCAGTGCGGTGCGCTCCTGATCGTCGGGGCGGATCCCGCTTCGCTCGGGGTGATGGTTCCTCCAGCGCGCTACGGCTGCGATCTGGTGTGCGGCGATATCCAGCCTCTGGGCATCCACATGCACTACGGCGGAGGTCTGGGCGGTTTCATCGGGTGCCGCGACGAGGAGCGGTTCGTGATGGAGTATCCGTTCCGGTTGTTCGGGATCGCCAGGACTTCTGTGCCGGGCGAATGGGGCTTCGGAGACGTTGCCTACGACCGCACATCCTTCGCCCAGCGTGAGGAGGGCCGGGAGTTCGTCGGCACTGCCGCGGCCCTCTGGGCAATCACTGCAGGCGTGTACCTGTCCTTGATGGGGCCGAAAGGCATGCGCGAGCTGGGCACGACAATCATGCAGAAGTCACAGTACGCGATGGCGCGCCTGTCCGATATCCCTGGAGTAAAGGCGCCGGCCTTCGATGCCCCTCATTTCAAGGAGTTCGTTGTTGATTTCAGCGGCACTGGACGCACTGTGCGCCAGATAAACGAGCATCTCCTAGCTCACGGAATCTTCGGAGGCCAGGACCTTTCGGGCGACTTCCCGGAGCTGGGGCAGTCGGCCCTCTATTGCGTAACTGAGCTTCACACCCAAGAGCAACTGGAGTGTCTTGCCGATGCCCTCGGTTGCGCTGTGAAGGGAGATGAATGCCATGGCGAGGGTGCGTGAGTTCCATCAGGCAAGGTGGAATGAGCCGGTCATTTTCGAGCTTTCCACGCCGGGCGAGCGAGGCATAGTCGCCTCCGAGGCCGAGCAGGACATCCAGAAGCGTGTTGGCGACGGCGTGTCTCGTCTTCCCGACAAGATGATACGCCGCGACGCGCCGGCGCTGCCTGAAGTGTCCCAGATGCGCGTGCTCAAGCACTATCTACACCTATCCCAGGGCACGCTGGGAGCTGACTTCAATGTCGATGTGGGTCAGGGCACCTGCACCATGAAGTACAGCCCCAAAGTGAACGAGACGTTCGTACGGTCGCCTGAGGCCTCCGAGCTGCATCCGACGCAAGACGACGCCACTGTGCAGGGCGCGCTTGAGATCATGTACTCGCTGGACCTGTTCCTTCGCGAGATATCGGGGATGGACAAGTTCAGCTTCCAGCCTGGCGGCGGATCTTCCGCCATCCTGGCCATGGCGTCCATAATCCGGGCCTATCACGAAGTTCGCGGAGAGGCCGACACCAGGGACGAGATAATCACCACGATCTTCTCGCATCCGTCAGACGCGGCAGCAGCCAAGGTCAAGGGCTACAAAGTCATCACCATTCGCGAAGATGAAGACGGCTTGCCCGACTTTGAGGCCCTGGCCGGCGCAGTATCGAAACGCACCGCAGGCCTGCTCATAACCAACCCCGAAGACACCGGGATCTTCAACTCGAGGATCGCGCAGTTCACGGCCGTCGTGCGCCAGGTGGGAGGTATCTCGGGATACGACCAGGCTAACGCCAACGGGATTCTCGGAATCACCAGGGCACGTGAGGCCGGGTTCGACATGTGCTTTTTCAACCTGCACAAGACCTTCTCATCGCCTCACGGATGCGGCGGGCCGGCATGCGGAGCTCTCGGGGTCACATCAGATCTGGCCAGTTATCTGCCGACTCCTGTTGCCGAAAAGACCGATGCCGGCACATATCGCCTCAACCATGACCTGCCCCACAGTATAGGGAAGATCCGCTGTTTTCACGGTGTGTTCCCCGCGGTGCTGCGTGCATACGCCTGGATCATGAGCCTGGGTGCGGCGGGCCTAGAAGAGGTGGCACGGATAGCCGTGCTCAACAACAACTACATGCTCAAGCGGGTAACAGAACTTGAGGGCGCCGGCGCGCCCTACGCCGTGGGCCGACGCCGCATTGAGCAGGTGAGATATAGTTGGGAACAACTGTACCGAGATACCGGGGTAACAAGTGAAGACGTGACTAGGAGGCTTGCTGACTACGGGTGCCATCTGTGGCAGAGTCACCACCCGTTCATAGTTCCGCAGCCTTTCACCATCGAGCCGACAGAGTCGTACTCCAAAGACGAGCTGGATGAGTACATCGCATGCCTTGAGCGGGTGGTAACAGAAGCTTACACCAATCCCGAGATCGTCAAGACCGCCCCCCATCGCAGCGTAGTGCATAGAACCGACGATAGCTGGTTTGACGATCCGGCGAAATGGGCCATCACGTGGCGTGCATACCTTAAGAAACACGGATGCGAACGCGAGGGCTGAGCTGTGGAAAAACACACTATCAAAAGAGAAGACGGGCGCTACCTGATATACTACACTTTTCGAACCACCGCCGGCGGCGATAGCCAAAAGCATCTGCCGGCGCCTGAGCGTGCCGAAAAAGAGGTGATGCAGGACCATGTCGGAACTGAGGTGGAATCCGCTACTCGAGGAGTGGGTCGTGACCGCAACTCATAGGCAGGACAGAACGTTCCGGCCCCCGGCAGATTACTGCCCTCTCTGCCCCACGCGTGATCCGGAGTTCCCTACCGAGGTCCGGGCGCCTCACTACGAAGTTGTGGTGTTCGAGAACAAGTTCCCGTCCTTTCGGCCCGAACCCGAGGTCCCGGCTGTGTCAGGCACCGAGCTCCTCCCGGCGGCCCCGTCGCAGGGCATCTGCGAGGTTGTGCTGTACACTGACGATCATGACGCGACCTTCGCCCAGCTGCCGCTTGAGCGTATCGAGGGCCTCGTCGATGTGTGGGCTGACAGGTATGAAGAGCTAGGTTCACTCGATTATGTTGACTACGTTCTGATCTTCGAGAACAAAGGTGAAGCCGTAGGGGTCACGCTGGATCATCCCCATGGGCAGATCTACGCATTCCCCTTCATCCCGCCTCGTGTGGGCAAGGAGTTGGAATCGTCATCGAAGCACATGGCTACCACCAAGCGCTGCATATTCTGCGACATTATGGCCGAAGAACTCAAAGATGGGCGACGCTTGGTTGCCCAAACGGAGGATTTCGTCGCGTTCGTGCCGTTCTTCGCGAGATACCCGTACGAAGTGCATGTAATGCCGCGCGCGCATGTGGCGTCGATCTCGGATCTTGATGCAGTCCGGCGCCGCGGGCTGGCCAAAATCCTCAAGGACGTAACTTTGGGATACGACAGTCTCTTCGGCTTCTCGTTCCCGTATATGATGATCATGCACCAGGCGCCGACGGATGGCGGGATCTACGACCACTACCACCTACACGTGGAGTTCTACCCACCACACAGGACCCGCGACAAGATCAAGTATCTTGCCGGGTGCGAATCGGGCGCTGGAACATTCATCAACGACTCATTGCCTGAAGAAAAGGCGGCGGAGTTGAGAGAGGCGATTCGGCGGGCGGCTACGACAGACGTGCCGCCCGATGCAGATAGGAGTAAGGGCGATGGCGGTCGAGCATAGGCAGATCATTCGCCGATTTGAGCTGGCTTTCCCCGATGCGGCACGCGGCGTGCGCATCGCGTATGCGCCGGGGCGGGTGAACCTCATTGGAGAGCACACTGACTATTCAGATGGCTTCGTGCTCCCATTGGCCATTGATAAGGGCGTGTCCATAGCATTTGGTCCGCGGGAAGACGGTCTGGTGCGGCTGTACTCTGTGGATTACCGTGAACGCTCGGAATTCGCCATCGATTCCTCGAACCCTATCCAGCGAGACGCTGCGCACCCTTGGAGCGACTACTTTCGCGGCGTAGCATCGGTACTCCGCGACGACGAATACTGTCAGTTGCGAGACGGCCGCCCATTGCGCGGCCTTGACGCAGTCATCATGGGAGATGTCCCTCGGGGCAGCGGACTCAGCTCCTCAGCAGCACTGGAGGTAGCGTCGGCGTTTGCCCTATTGCTCGCATCCGGCATGCCCCGCCCAAAGCTCGGCATGGACGCGATCCACACACGAAGGCAGATTGCCTTCGCCTGCCGACGTGCTGAGAACTCTTTCGTCGGCGTGGGGTGCGGGATCATGGATCAGATGGCCTCGACAATGGGGCGTGCGTCACATGCGGTGTTCATCGACTGCCGCACCCAAGATCACGAGCTCGTCCCGATGCCGCTAGAAGCAGCGGGGCTATGCCTGGTGGTATGCGACACGGGCGTGCAGCGTGAGCTCGCCTCCTCTCCATATAACCTCCTGCGCCGCGAGGTTGAGGAGGGAGCGAAGATCATCGCCGCCACATTGGGCGATCCCGCGATCCGCACACTGCGCGACGTGTCGCGTGAGCAATTGGATACCGTCCGCGCCGCTCTGCCCACTACTATCGGGGAGAGGTCCGAGTACGTAGTTGCGGAGAACGAACGCGTAATCGACGCTGTTAAGGCGCTGCGAACAGGTGATTACTCCATTCTGGGAGAGCTGATGTACCACTCTCACGAGGGCCTGCGAGACCTGTACAAGGTGAGCTGTCCGGAACTTGACGCGGCTGTAGAGATCGCACGGGCCACGCCCGGAGTACTGGGCGCCCGCATGACGGGGGCGGGGTTCGGCGGATGTACTGTCAACCTCGTCAGGGGGGAAGCGATGCCGGCTCTCATCTCGCGTCTATCCGCTCTGGGCCCTCCCGGCTCCAGAGCATTCGCAGTATCGGCGTCAGATGGCGGCAAGGTTGCTGAGTAGCTGGGGGTGATCGTATGCGCCGCACCTGGGGCATGCGAGCGACAGAGACTGAGATTGAGATTGAGACCGGCGACACGCCGATTGTACGTGAGGTTCAGTACAAGCTCGCGAAGGCGCGCGAGCTGATGCGCGTCCTGAGGCTTGATGCCCTCGTGCTCAGCCGCGCCGATAGCTTCGCCTGGATTACCGCAGGCGGCGACAGCCGATGTGTGTCTAGTACTGATACTGGTGTAGCATCGGTGCTCATCACCGCGAACCGGCAATTCGTCCTCACATCCAACGTTGAGGCGGAGCGGGTCGAAGAGGAAGTGACGGCGCATCTCGGGCCAGGCTGCATGTTTGAAACGATCGCCTACCCTTGGCATGAGGAGGCCAACTCAGCGATCCTCGGGATTCTGGCCAAGATGGGAGTGGGCACGGAGCGCAGATATGGCGCCGACTTCGCCCTTCAAGGATCACGGGATATCCACCCGCTGCTGACTCCGCTGAGAGTGCCGTTCACCCCCTGGGAAGCCCAACGCTATCCGGGCATAGGCAGGGGCGTATCCGATGCCGTGGAACGCGTGTGCCGGATGATCTCCCGAGGGATGACCGAGCGGGAGATCGCGGGGGCCGTTGCGTGCGAGCTGATGGGGGCGGGCTACACGCCTACGGTGCTGCTGATCGGCGCCGACGACAGAGTCAGGACGCGACGGCACCCAATCCCCACCCACAAAGCGCTGGACCGATACTGCATGATAGTGGTGTGTGCTCACCTTGGGGGGCTCACCGTGGCGCTCACTCGATCAGTCCATTTCGGGGCACCGGCGGCTGACATAGCCGCGGCGCACCTGTCTGCAGCGCGCGTGCACGCAGCTATGATGGCGGTCACCAGGCCCGGCGCCGCGTATCAGGACGTGATGGCTCAGGCCAAGGCCCAATACGAAGCAGAAGGATACCCCGGCGAATGGCAGCACCATCATCAGGGCGGTCCCATCGGGTATCGGGATCGGGAGTTCTTCGTGGCGCCCGATGTCACCCAAGGGACTATGCAACACAACCTGGCAGTAGCATGGAACCCGTCTGTGACGGGCGCAAAATCCGAGGATACCCTGCTTCTGCGTTCGGATGGAGTGGACGAGGTGACTTCGGCCTCGGCGTGCTGGCCTATGTTGGAGATCCCAACGCCCGCCGGTATCGTGAGACGACCTGACATACTCATCAGATAGCGATTTACCGTATAGGAGGGCTACGATGCACTCGGCTAAGGAGCTGCTAATGGTGTTCGGTTTTGTCCTGGCGACATTGATGGTACTCGGGGCCCAGCACTGCCTGGCTGCCCCCGACCCGTTGCCATCGGATTTCCCCAATCTCCTCGACCCATGCGCGTCGCCTTTTGGGGCGAATCCCGGAACTCGCAATCCGTTCAATACCCTCACTGACCTCGGAGCATGGCACGGATACTCGCTCCCTGATCCATCCGACCCCGGCACCTATGGGTCATTCATCGGGCCGTTGTACATACTGCGCTGGCCATGGTACATAGGCCGCGCCTTCAACAAGATCGAAATCATTGATGCCGATTCGGGTGAGCTACTTGACCTTGCCAAATGTGAGCCTGAGGAGCTCGTGTGGTATCCCGGAGCAATGCGCCAATCATATGTAGTGGACGACCTCCGCATTCAGCTGGAATTGCGCTTCGTTACCAGCAGGACAGCGATGGTCCAAACATCCATTGTCAATCAGGGTGATCATGCAAGACGGCTCAGCCTGAGCTGGTCAGGCACCTTGATGAGGTATTACAAAGCCCCCTACAGAGACGCTGTGTGTCTCTCTCCTGAAAGCGACGGCATTGCAGTGGCGTTTTCGAACGTGCCTGGGTACAGCAGAGGCACAGAGCGGTTCACCATAAGGTACCCCTTCGCGGTTGAAACCGCGGTAGACGGCTATACATATGGTGTGCAGGCCCCGGGTGTCATCGACCTCGCGCCAGGCAGCGCATGGGCACTCACCACCACGTCGTCGTTCACCTTCACCGAGGAAGAGGCGGTGAGAGAGCAAGCGACCTCAGCGACAGTATTCGCCTGCCCTGAGAAGGCGAGGGCTGATGCAGACGCCCGATGGCGCGAGCTGCTTGCACGCGGGCTTGCCGGCGTTCCGGAAGATCCTGAGCTGAGGAAGGTTGCAGTCAAGTGTATGATGACCCTGATCGGCAACTGGCGCAGCGCGGCCGGCGATCTGAAACGCGACGGGATATCCCCTTCCATCTCCGCGTCGTACTTCGCCTCCGGCTTCTGGGCATGGGATACTTGGAAGCAAGCCGCGGCCGTGGCACATTTCGACCCTGAGCTAGCTCAGGAGTCGATTCGGTCGATGTTCGATTTCCAGATCGAACCGGACGACCCGTCAAGACCGCAGGATGACGGGATGATCATAGACTGCGCTTTCCAGAAGGCCGATGAGAATAATGACCGCAACTCAAAGCCCCCGCTCGCTGCGTGGGCTGTATGGGAAGTGTACAAGAAGAGTGCAGATGTGGGATTTTTGTCGGAGATGTACCCGCGCCTCGTGAGATACCATCGCTGGTGGTATTCCGTTCGCGATCATGACGGCAACGGCATAGCGGAATACGGCGCAACAGTCCACCCTGATCATGTAGATCGCGACGCGGTGATAGAGGCGGCGGCTTGGGAAAGCGGAATGGATAATGCGCCGCGGTTTGACGGTGACTATCACATCGACGTCCTGGAAAACCGGAATGCAGAAGGCGCACTGGTAGGGTACTCCCTGTCGCAAGAATCCGTGGATCTCAATGCCTACCTGTATGCAGAGAAGATGTACCTTGCGAAGATCGCAAGGGAACTGGGCAGCGACGCAGATGCTTCTGCGTTCGAAGAAGAAGCCCTGTACGTTGCCGATTTCCTATGCACACATATGTGGGACGACGAAACAGGTTTCTTCTACGATATCGACATGGCGACCAAGCGCCCCCTCGTCGAAAGAGGCAAAGGAATTGAGGGCGCCATTCCCCTTTGGGCAGGACTGGCTCGGCCGGAGCAGGCATCGCGAGTGCGGGACGCGCTCATGGATCAGAACATGTTCAACACTACAATGCCATTCCCGACAGTATCGGCCGATAACCCCAGGTACTCGCCGGACAAGTACTGGAGAGGGCCCGTATGGCTTGATCAGGCGTATTTCGCCGTGCAGGGCCTGAGCAGGTATGGGTTTGCAGACGACGCTGGGTACATGGCCCGCAAACTCCTACAGGCAGCCGAGGGTCTTGCGGGTG
>DAOPWT010000035.1:0-6529 GCA_035351775.1 Bacillota bacterium
CCGTTGTCGCCGCCCACGTTGACCTGCCATATCAGGTTGCGGTTGGCGTCGTATGCCATGTCGCCCGGCCACGATCCTGCCCACGGCGTGTTGAAGACCGTGCCCGTGAATGCGCCTTCCGGGGTGATGATGTAGTCTTTCTTGTTCAGCGGATCGGCAAGCCACACGTTGTTGGTGTCGAAGCCGAGACCCCAGGCGATATCGACCGCGGAGGGCGCAGGCCACGATGTCACTATGTCGCCTACGCTGCCTGGCCGCACATTACCTGCAATCCGCTGGACTGTGGCTGGGTCGAACGGCAGGTAGAGGCCTTCGGCCGTCGCCGCGCTGGGATCGATCACTGTGCCTATCCGCTCAGGCATGGCGATGTGAGGAGCGCTACCGCTCTTTACCTTCACGCTGAAGGCCAAGGGCGCGTTGCCGTCCACGTTTCCTACGGTAACCGTCTCGGTTGCGACGGCATTAGGAGGCAAAGTGAGTTCGATCAGCGTGGGATCGACTGTGGCGTGGGGCGTCCACTTGACCACGATGTCGATGCTCGCCTTGGCAGTGGCGCCGAGCTGGTCGACTACTGTGAACGTGGCCTCATAGTTGCCAGGCGTTGTGTAGGTGTGCACCACGTCGAGCTCCGCAGAGGAGGTTCCGTCGCCGAAGTCCCAGCCGTAGCTGACCACTGGTATTTCGGGCGCTACGAACGAGGCGTGGAACGCTACCATGAGCGGAGGCTCGCCGAACGTGGGATCAGCTGTTGCTGCGGTGATCGCCGGAGGCGTGGCCACCTGCAGCGTTACCGGCACGACGATCAGCGGGTTCTCTATGTCGTTGGTAGTTAGCACCACGTTGCCGGTGTGGATTCCCGGCGTGAGTTTCTCGCTGTTGGCTGTGATCGTGATCGGCACTGAACCGCCGGCCGGCACGCTACCTTCCGAAGGCTCCCAAGTCAGCCAGCTGCCGGCGCCAATGGGTCCGAGGCCGGTCTCCACAAGGTACATCTTGTTCTCGCCCCAGCTTGCGACCCACAGGTTGCCGTCGCGAGCGATCTCGCACCCGACTCCCATGTAATCGCCGTGGGCCGGATGCTGGAACTGGCCGATAGTTGCATGGGTCGTTGCATTGACCAAGTAGATCATATCAGGCGACGAGTTCGCGCTCACTACGAGCACGTCGGCCACAGGGTGATAGCCGAGCCCCGCGATGGACACAGGCATCGACCACGACTCGATGACCTCGCCCGGATTGCCCCAGCTCTCGCCCTTGAATTTGTAGATTATGTCCTCGTTCCATCCGGCAATGTAGAAGGTATCGTCGTTGGCGTTGTACGCCAGGCCGCGTTGCGAGACGCCGGCCCATGTCGCGTTGCGTAGGGATCCAACTACATGGCCGTTTGCGGGGTCGATCTTGTGGATGGCATTATCGCCACCCACGTTGACCTGCCAGATGTAGGTTCCATCGAAGGCCATGTCGCCGGACCATGATCCGCCGAAATCGGCGGACCAGTACCTGCCTGTGTATGCGCCGTCCGACGTAACCACGTAGTCGTCTGTGGGATCTACTGCGCCGTCTGCGATCACTACCTCGTCGGAGTCGAATAGCACTCCAACGCCCCAGGGATCGCCTACAGGCGGTGGGCATGTCCAGCTCTTTATCACAGAACCTATGGCTTCGGGCAGCCACTCCGACTTCTCAGGATTCTGCACTGGCGCGTAGAGCCCGAAAGCCGTCCTGGCTTCAGGATTCTTGATATCCAGAGGCGCGATGATTCTCTCCGATGTCCGGATCAGGCTCGGGAATTCGCCCGTTCCGAACACTAGAGCGCCGGGCCCTGCGTTCGACAATGTGAGGATGCCCGTCGCCGACTGGCCGCCGCCCACGGTGAAGCCGAATTGCGCGGGATGCCAGCTAGCGGAGGCAGCATAGGCCACAGTCACCGTGACCGTTGCCGTTGCGGTGTAACCGTCGTTGTCGACCGCTGCGAACGTCGCTGTGTACACGCCTGCGGCCCCGTACACGTGGTCAGCGACGAACTGGTGCACCTCAGGAGACCCATCGCCAAACGACCAGCATTTGTCGGCGATTGAGCCGTCCGGGTCGTGTGCTGCCGCGATGAACTGGAAGGACGAGCCTGGAGGCCCTTGCACGGGGTTTACGCCGCATGCCGTGATCTGCGGCGGGTTGTTCGGGATCACCAGGACGTGCACGGGTATGATCGTTCTGGGCTTTCTGATATCGTTGGTCTCCAGAATGATCGCTCCGTCAAGCGTGCCCGATCCGATGACCTCAAGGTCCGTCTTGACATCGAGATCCATGCTCTCCCCGGGATCAAGCGTGCCGTCCTGCGGCCATACCGAAAGCCACGCGACGGGCTTGAACCTTATGGCCAGGTTGTTGTGCATGTAGCCTGCGGTGTTGTAGAGCACCTGCAGACCATCTGTTCCTCCGGCATTCTCGATGCCGATGGTGCCGTCGGAATCGTAGGGTGATGAGAACTGCATGTCGAGGTACTGATAGATGATCGTGCCGTCGGGGTACAAGATCGCCTCGAAGGTGTACTGGCCGTTGGTATAGTATCGAGGCGCCTTGTTGAACTGCACGATGAATCTGTCATTGACAGTGTCGTAATGGTAGTACACACCGCACCCGACAGGGCCGCCGCCGACGCGGAGGTCGTCCCAGTATAACGCGAGCAGGTTGTTAGGGGCGCCCGCGTTTGGTATCGATACGTTCGAATACGTACCGTATGTCGGGAATGAGCCGAAGTTCAGCCAGCCGTTGGCGTTGATGTTTATGGACGTGTGGCCGTCCCCATAGAACGGGAACTCCCACGGCAGAGCGATCGTTGCTGTCTGGTCATCAGTGAGAGCAGTCAATTGCGTACCAATTCCACTGATCTCCACCCAGTCGAACACGGGTCCGCCCGGTTCGTCTGAGTCGCGCCACATGTAGCCGAAATCGTCGGGACCACCCATACCGAACGGGTCGAGTTCGTCGGTTTCCGCAGGAATGCCTGCTGTAAACGCTGCTGCCGCGAACTCGAGCGGCGCCACTCCGGTGTTGGTCACCGTGAGCGTTTCGGTGCGCTGCCTGTGCGCCCTGATGACTTGGTTGAACGAAGTCGGGTCCGCACTCGCCTGTGGCAGATCGGCTACGACTATCTCTATATCGGCCTGAGCTTCGAATCCGTCGTCATCAATGACTGTGACGGTGGCGGTGTAGCTGCCCTCCGCGGTGTAGACGTGGACAGGGTTGAACGTTCCGCTCTCGACCGGGCTGCCGTCGCCGAAATCCCAGATGGCATCGACAACTGTACCATCCTGGTCATAGGCATCCACCGTGAAGTGGGCTTCGAGCGGAGCGCTTCCTGCCCATGGGTTGGCCGAGGCCGAACGAATCGTAGGATTGATGCGTGACCTGACGAACATGAAGGTATCCACATCGACCTTGGGGTTCGCCGGGTCGTTGCTGGTGATCTCTATGGTCGCTTTCCATGTGCCCTTGGGCAGGTGGTCGGCGAAGAACGCCACTTCGAGCAGGTCCATCGATCCGGGCTCAAGAGTGCCTCCCGTGCTGCTGCACATGACCCAGCCGGGGAGGAACGCGATGCCCAGATTGTCGTGGACGTAGTTCTCGTTGTACGCTACTTGGAGGCCTACCGTGCCGGCGGCGTTCTCTATGCCGATGGTGGCCTCATTGAGGCGGGTTCCCTGCATCGTTTCATATATGTAGGTGATGCCGCCCTGAGGCGACAGCCACACCTGGAATGTGTAAGGGCCGCCGCTGCTCAGCCTGGGAACGTTGGTGTACTGCACGACGAAGGCTTCGTCATCGCCGTAGTAGTGGCATGAGCCGCTGGAACTCAGGGTTAGGTCATCCCAGAACGCTGCCAGCAGATCGTTGGGATCGGCAGTATTCGGGATAGCGGCGTTGGTCCATGCATTCAGTCTGCTGCCGAAGGTAAGGTACCCATTGGAACATATGGCGATCTGCGATTTCCTCTCACCGTAGAACGGGAACTCGAAGGGCAGATCCACCACGACGCCGTTGTCGTCTCCCAACGTCACCTGTGTTCCCATGGGCCTGATGTCCATCCAGTCGGGAGGAGCCATGCCCGGCTCATCAGTATCGAGCCAGAAGTAGCCGAAGGAGTCGGGACCTCCCTGGCCCAGCTTGGCCTGGCCCGATGCGTCGAGCTTGCCGACTAGTTTGACATTTACGCCATAGTTGAGGTCGCCGAGCCCTGTGTTGCTGATTGCGAGCTCGCGCATCTCCATGTCGCCCCACCACAGGTCGACGTGAATCTCATCCGGATCCACGCCGATGACGGGCGGCAAGAAGGCCTTGATGGTCAGTGAAGCGGTCGCTTCCAGGCCTTCGCCGTCGAGCGCGTGGAACGTAGCAGTGAAGTCACCTTGCTCAGTGTACGTATGGACCGTGTTGAACTCATGAACTGAAGGGCTGCCGTCGCCGAAGTCCCACCACTTGTCCGCGATTTCGCCCTCCGGCGCCGTTGCGGACGCGGTGAATGTGACCTCAAGAGGCGGAGGGCCGAATCTGGGCTGGGCGTCTATTGATGTTATGACCGGCCCGCCCAATCCGGCAAGGGCTGCGCCGACGTTGAGCCTGCCATTCGTCAGCACCTTGCCCTGATAGGCCGGCTTGACGTCGACTGACTCAAGGATCATGTCCTTCACTGTGGGCTGCCCGGGAGTCCACCCCGGCGCGCCCGGGTACAGCGCGATGTCCGGCCGCCGTGCATGCACTAGGGCCGCCGCGCCTGATACGTGAGGCGTTGCCATCGACGTTCCATAGAAGAAGTCATACGCCTCGGCAGGCTGTGAGGGCGGCGGGTCAGGCGGAATGGTGGAGAGGATGTACCCGCCCGGCGCGAACAGGTCGACGCTGGTCGGACCCCAGCATGTGCTCCACCAGCCTGGGTAGTTGCAGGGCGTCTCATTCTGCATCATCGCCGCCACGGAGATGATGTTGGCACTATCGTAGCTGGACGGATAGTGCGGGTCTGTGTCAGTGTTCGAGCCGCTGTTGCCCGCGGCGCAGGGTACGATGGCGTGCGTGGCTTCAATGGCGTCCTTAAGCGCCTGGTTGTAACCGCCACCGCCCCAACTGCAGCTGATCACTTTGGCGCCCTTGTTGGCCGCGTAGCCAAACGCCAGGATCGCGTCGGACGTGTAGCCGCCATCGGGGCCGAGGAACTTGAGAACCATGATCCTGATATCCCAGTTGATGCCGGCCACGCCCATGGCGTTGTTAGTGACAGCGCCTATGGTGCCGGACGTGTGCGTGCCGTGCTCGTCATTGAGGTACCCGTATGAGTCGCGCTCACCCGGATCCCACACGGAGTTGTCACCATTGAACCAGTCCCATCCCCAGATATCGTCGATGTAGCCGTTGTGGTCATCGTCGATGCCGTTTCCAGGGATCTCGCCAGGGTTCACCCAGATATTTGGCGCAAGGTCCGGGTGGTAGATGTAACAGCCGGTGTCGATTATCGCTGCCAGCGTCGTCTCGGAGCCTGTGTATACTCCCCAGGCTTCCGGAGCGTCGATGTCGGCGTCATCGACAGGCGATCCCCCCATCCGGGGGTCGACGTACTGGCAGTTCTGGTTGTGCAGGCCCCACATCTGAGCGAAGTTTGAATCGTTTGGCATGATGGGGCTGTCAATTACGGCTTGGTCCTTGTATCGGACATAGTCGCGTTCTGCGTAGACTATGCCCGGCATGCGGGAAAGCCTGGCTACTGCTGTGTCTGGGGTCTCCCGAGAGGGCAGGTTAATGACCCCGATCCTAAGCCCTCCGGGGAATGCGGCGGACGGCTCGAATTCGGCTACCCTGCCGCAAGTGTAGCCCAGGCGCTCAATTGATTCGGAAGCGGCCTCTGCCGACACGGTGTCCGCAAATCGGACTATTACCCTGTTAGGGTGATAGGTATCAGGGCCCGGCTTCCATCCGCCGCGCAGCGCGGTCGCCGGATTCTGTGCCAGGGCGCCTGAGGCGCCCATCAAGAAGACGATGGCTGAGAGCACGAGCAGCGAAGACAGCCATACCGTTTTTCGGCGGTATCTTGGCATGCGCAACTTACTCCTTCCATTAACATTAATGGGAGTACATTGGATTCACATGAGATTCGGATGAGATTCGCAATGCCGTGATATGGGGTCGTAGCATGACGCTGCGTTACCCCCTCCTTTCTAGCGATTTACCAAAGTATGCAGGTGTACGTGGGAAATCGAATTGCAGGGACGTGGTTTGTGGATGATACTTGGCACAGGCAGTATTACGACACCCGGCCGGACAAGTCCTGCCATTAGTGGATAATTACGGTAATCAACGTAATGCTACGAGTCTATGGGGGAGATCGATTATTGCGTCGCTGTGGCAGAAGAGAAACGCGGATAGCATTGGAAAGGCAGGGACACCGAGGATAGCGGCGCTTCCCATGACATGATCAAGGATTGCTGGGGATGAAGGATGAAAGGCAAAGAAAAGCGCCAGACCGCGCATGCGATCTGGACTG
>DAOPWT010000035.1:6629-14970 GCA_035351775.1 Bacillota bacterium
ACCACAGTATCGCCGGGCCGTGCGTATCCGGCTTCCACCGCCCGGTTCACCGCGATGAGGATCATCTCATCGGTCGTTGTGATGTCCTCACCCAGTATGGGGTAGACGCCCCATAGTAGGTTAAGCGTCCTGGTGGTGTGCAGATCCGTGGCCACTGCGATAATCATCGTCCTTGGCCTATGCTTGGAGATCATCCGGGCTGTCCACCCCGATTTGGTGGATGTGATGATCGCTGCGGCCCTTAGCTCAGCGGCTATTTGCACTGTAGCGTGGCCAATGGCGTCGGTCACAGGCATAGACGCGCTGCCCATTCGGGGGGTTGCGGCGTCCGTGTACTGCAGCGCCATTTCGGCCCGCTCAGCTATGCGGGCCATCGTTCGAACCGACTCCACAGGATACGTACCGCTTGCCGTCTCGCCGCTAAGCATGACCGCGTCAGTGCCATCGAATACCGCATTGGCTACATCGCTTACCTCAGCCCGAGTGGGGCTGGGGTTCCTGATCATCGAGTCAAGCATCTGTGTGGCAGTGATCACGGGCTTGCCGGCTCTTCGGCACTTCTGAATCATCTGCTTTTGGATTATGGGCACGTCTTCAGCGGGCAACTCCACACCCAAGTCGCCCCGGGCAACCATGAGGCCGTCAGCTGCGCGCAGTATACCGTCGAGGTTCTCGATACCTTCGCGACTCTCGATTTTGGCTATCACCGGAATGCTGGAGCCATGCTCTGCAAGGAATGACTTGACCTGCTGCACATCTGCCGCGCTTCGCATGAAGGACGCAGCAACCAGGTTGACGCCATTCTCTATGCCGAAAAGGAGATCGTCTTTGTCATCTGCGGACAGTGTGGGCAGGTTGAGCCGCCGACCGGGTATGGATACCCGCTTCCTGTCGCTGAGCTGACCTCCGACAACTACCGTGCACTCGACGTCGTGGCCCCGAACGGCGGCTACTTCCAGTTCGAGCAGCCCGTCGTCGAGCAGAAGACGGTCGTTGGGCTGAACGATGAGCGGCAGGCCCGGGTAGTTCACAGACACCACGTTAGGTCCGCCGATGATGGGCTCTGTGGTGATCACGAATGACGCCCCGGGCCGAAGCGCCACCGGCCCTGAGGCGAATCGGCCTATTCTCAGCTCAGGGCCTTTGGTGTCGAGCATGATCGGGATGTAGCGATGACACTCGGCCTCAGCCTGGCGGATCATGCATATCCGCTCAGCATGCTCTGCGTGAGTGCCATGGGAGAAATTGAGACGGGCCACGTCCATGCCTGCCTGAATCAGCTTGAGCAGCGAATCCAGCTCATGGCTGGCGGGCCCTATGGTGCACACGATCTTTGTCTTTCTCAACAACTGCGCCTCCGTCAGTCTTCGCTTACCGGCCTTCCGCATGCCACGCAGAACCGCGCCCCCTCTAGCACGGAAGTGCCGCACTCGCAGGTTCTCGCAGCTTTGGGTTCCTCAGGAACGGAAGGTTCGCCATCACAAGCAGGGATTTCGTCGGCGCTCTCCGGCTCGTCGGCCTCCGCCGGTTGTGCAGGCGCGTCATCGACGTCCGCCTGTTGCTGTTCTCTGGACGCTTCCCGGATCCTCTGGATCTCCTCTTCCGCCGCGTCGATCTGACTGTCGATTTCGCGGATTGCATCTGCCTTGGAGCGCAACACCGGCTCCGCCAGCGACCCCCCTGATAGCATTTCGAAAGTCAGTCGCCCCAGGTCTTCAAGGAGATCACGCCGTTTGGCCTTGAGGTCGCTGATTTTAGCGCGGATCACGGTAGTATCCCACAGCTCCTTGGACTTGGCCCCCACAGTGTCCACACCGACCCCGATGGTCTTCTTGATCTTGTCGAATATGTCGGACACAGGTGCCCACCTCCCGTCTTTGCTGTCACCCTCAATATTTCGCCTCATTTCGCCTATCTCCTCCATTTCCGGCGACGTCCGCGTCAACCGCAACACAGGATACGTATGGATCACATACAGTATGCTCCGCCTGCCATCATATCGTTCCGACCGGCGTATCAATGCATAGAGGGAAATCGACACCGAATCAAGAATCAATCAGGGTAATGATCACCTCCGCCGTGTGTACCGAGGAGGCTCAGAATGCGTTAGGGGGCAGGGGCTGCCATGCTCACACTGAAGGAGTTTCTCGCGAAGGAAGTAGTCCCGGCACTGGGGTGTACGGAGCCCGGCGCGGTCGCGCTGGCGACGGCGCGGGCGCGGGCGGAACTGGGCGTCGAGCAGGTAGAGAGGATATCGGTCAGGGTTAGCGATAGCATATTCAAAAACGGGATGAATGTGGGAGTCCCGGGCGCATCGGGCGAGACCGGCAACGCGCTTGCCGCCGCCCTGGGCGCGCTGGCGGGCAGGGCGGATCTGGGCCTGGAAGTGCTGCGCGACTGTGGCCCGGCGCACGTGGGCATCGCCAAGTCCATGCTGAGCGAAGGCAGGGTGGAGGTCGCGTGTCTTGCGGACGTGCATGGTGTGTTCGTCGAGGCGACCGTCGAATCCGCGTCTCACACTGCCACATGTGTCATCGAGGGCGAACACACGAACATTGTGAACGTAACCGTGGATGGCGAGGCAGTCTTCTGTAAGAGGCGCCACGGTGATGCCGCCGAGGACGGCGGGGACATTGCGAGCAGCGACTGCGATATCATGGACGGCGCTGGGTACCAGGACTTGCTTGAACTTGCCGACCACATGGCGCCCGACGAGGTCGACTATGTTATGCGCGGCGTGGACATGAACAAGTCCATAGCCGAGTATGGGCTGGCGTCTGAATCCCTGTCAGGCCTGGGGGCGGGCAGGGCCATCTGGGCGCTGATGTCTGATAACAAGATAGAGAAGAATCTGTCGTTTTTGATCAGGTCATACTCGAGCGCTGCATCTGACGCTAGGATGGCCGGGGCGCAGCTGCCCACCATGAGCGCTGCCGGCAGCGGCAACCAGGGTATAACGGCTATCATCCCCGTTGCGTTAGTGGGTGAGTCTATGGGGTTGCCGAGGGAGGCCGTCGCCAGAGGGGTAACGGTGAGCCTGCTCTCCACGAGCTTCGTGCGCAGCCGGATCGGTCGTCTCACCCCTGTGTGCGGGTGCTCGGTTGCAGCCGGCGCCGGGGCGGCCGCAGGGATAGCGGTGCTGCTCGGGGGTGACTGGGTCCACGCGGCGCGGGCTATGCAGATCGTGCTATCCAACACTGCCGGCATAGTGTGCGACGGGGCCAAGGGCACTTGCGCGCTGCGCGTCGGCGCCGCAGCCTGTGAGGCGTACTTGGCTGCCCTGATCGCTGTCAATGATCGAGGCATCAACTCGGCTCAGGGCATCGTGGATGATACGATCGAGGGAACGGCCGACAATGTAGGAAGGCTGAATGCTGAAGGCATGAGAGACGTTGACAGAGTGCTCATTAACATAATCGAGGAACGGGTCAGGAGAAGCGAGATGATGTAGCGACGCAGGAAATACGCGGGCGAGTGTTCGATATCCGACGCTATTCAGTCAACGACGGGCCGGGTATCCGGACTGCTGTCTTCTTCAAGGGGTGCCCTGCCCGGTGTGCGTGGTGCCATAATCCCGAGAGCCAGGAGTACGGGTGCGAGGTGATGTACTGGCCGTCTAGGTGCGTGGGGTGTGGGGCATGCGCCGAGGCGTGCCCGGCAGGCGCCATACGGATGGAGGCCGGCCGGCCTGTGGTGGCTCGCGAGCTATGCGTCGTGGAGGCGGATGGCTCGGCGTGTATAGAGGTGTGCCCTGCCGAGGCGCGCACGCTTGTGGGGCGGACTGTGAGCGTCGCCGATGTCATGGCCGAGGTCCTGCGGGATAGGGCGTTCTATGACCAATCCGGCGGAGGCGTAACGTTCACGGGGGGCGAACCCCTGGCACAGCCCGATTTTCTCTGCGCCTTGCTCCGGGAGTGCCGGCGATTTGACGTGCATTCCGCCGTTGACACCAGCGGCATTGCCGATGCTTGGGCGGTGGAGGCCATCGCGCATCTGGTGGATCTGTGGCTATTCGATGTGAAGATCGTCGACCCAGCCAGGCATATGGTGCTGGTAGGCTGTTCCAATCAGCCTGTACTGGACAACCTGAGGCTCCTGGCCGGTCGGGGCTGCCAGATTCGGGTGCGCGTTCCTGTGGTGCCCGGGATCAACGATAGCCCAAGCGATCTGCGTGATTTGGCCCGCCTGCTGACATCACTCCCCGGGGGTGGGCTTCGCCGGGTCGATCTCCTGCCATATCACGAGAGCGGGATCGAGAAATACGCCAGGCTGGGCAGGGAGTACATGCTCGAAGGCGTGGGGCAAGCCAACGCAGAGTATGTTGAGTCTATTGCCGGCGAATTGCGGCGCATGGGTCTAGATGTTCGAACAGGTGGAGGATGGTGAGCGGTCAATGAACTCCCGCGTCAGTCAGCTGCGTCATGAGAGCCTTGAGGCGGCCCCGTGCATCTCATCCGAGCGAGCAGAGCTCATTACCCAGTTTGTTGCAGGCGATCGCACGGCATCGCCGGTGCTGCGCCGAGCCCGCGCCTTCAGGCGCCTTATGGAGAAGAAGACGATATACATAGGAAAAGGCGAGCTGATCGTGGGAGAACGCGGGCCCGCGCCCAAGGCCGTGCCTACCTATCCCGAGCTGTGCTGCCATTCGCTTGATGATCTTGAGTTGCTGCACAGCAGGGAGAAGATACCGTTTGCATGCCCCCCTGATGTCCGGAAGGTTTACGAGGAAAGAATAATCCCCTTCTGGAGGGGCCGTTCCATGCGTGACCTCATCTTCGATGAGATGACCGACGAATGGAAGGCCGCCTACGAGGCGGGGATCTTCACAGAGTTCATGGAGCAGCGTGCACCCGGCCATACTGTGGCAGACGACAAGATCTACCGGAAGGGGTTTGGGCATCTGAGGCAGGAGATCGCGGCGAGCCTGGCCCGCCTGGACTACTCCAGCGATCCGAAAGCGCAGGCGAAATCGGAGCAACTGCGCGCCATGGATATCTGCGCTGAGGCGATCTGCGTTTTTGCCAGGCGCCACGCAGAACTCGCGCGCGAAATGGCCGTGCAGGCAGCGCAGAACGGCGATCTTGCCCGCGCCGCTGAGCTTGGGCGGATAGCCGAGGTCTGCTCATGGGTGCCCGAAAACCCGCCTCGGGACTTTTGGGAGGCGCTCCAGGCATACTGGTTTGTGCATCTAGGCGTCATAACCGAGCTAAACACGTGGGACTCATTCAACCCCGGTCGTCTTGACCAGCATTTGTATCCCTTCTACAAACAGGGGCTAGCATGCGGCACGCTCACAGAGGAGAGCGCCCGCGAGCTTTTGCAGTGTTTCTGGATCAAGTTCAACAACCAGCCTGCTCCGCCCAAGGTGGGGGTGACCGCTGCCGAAAGCGGGACATACACCGACTTCGCCAACATCAACTGCGGCGGCATAACGCCCGACGGGCAGGACGGCGTGAACGATGTCACGTATCTCGTGCTCGACGTGATCGATGAGATGAGGCTGTTGCAGCCGAGTTCCAACATTCAGCTGTCGGCCAAGAACCCCGATCGCTTCCTCAAACGGGCCCTTCGCGTTGTGAGGAAAGGTTGGGGGCAACCGTCGATCTTCAACGCCGATACGGTTGTGCAGGAAATGCTGAGGGTAGGCAAGAGCCTGGAGGACGCGAGGGCGGGCGGCACGTCGGGGTGTGTGGAGACCGGCGCCTTCGGCAAGGAGGCCTACATCCTCTCGGGGTACTTCAACTTGCCGAAGATACTGGAACTGGCGTTGCACGACGGTAAGGACCCCCGGACCGGCAGGCAACTGGGTCCTACTACGGGCCGACCGGGTGGGTTTTCTTCATTTGATGAGCTTATGGGTGCATTCCGGCAGCAGCTACATCATTTCATTGAGATCAAAGTTCGCGGGAACAACGTTATAGAGCAGCTGTATGCCAGATACATGCCGGCGCCATTCCTTTCGCTGCTGGTGGACGACTGCATTGCCCGTGGCCTCGATTACCATGACGGCGGTGCGCGCTACAACACCACCTATATTCAGGGAGTAGGCATCGGCACTATCACCGACAGTCTATCGGCGATAAAGCGGCATGTGTTCGACGGAAGGCAGATCGGGATGGGCGATCTTCTGGCGGCGCTGGACGCCAATTTCGCAGGCCACGAGAGGCTGCGGGCGCGATTGCGCGATGACACCCCGCGCTATGGCAATGATGACGATGACGCCGACTCCATCATGAAGTCGGTGTTTCACGCGTTTTTCGAAGAGGTGGACGGCCGTCCCAACACCAAGGGGGGACGCTATTGCATTGACATGCTGCCTACCACGTGCCACGTATATTTCGGCAGCGTCACGCAGGCGACGCCCGACGGCAGGCTCGCCGGCGAGCCTGTTTCGGAAGGGATCTCGCCCGTGCAGGGGGCCGACAGACGGGGGCCCACTGCAGTGCTGTGCTCGGCGGCCAAGATGGATCACGCTCTCACAGGGGGCACGCTTCTTAACATGAAGTTCACCCCGCGGCTGTTGGAGGGCGAGGATGGCATCGCAAACCTTGCTCACCTGGTGCGAACGTATTTCAAGCTGGGCGGCCATCACGTTCAGTTCAACGTGGTCAATGCCGGAACACTGCTCGACGCGCAGGCGCACCCGGAGAACCACCGCGACCTTATCGTGCGGGTTGCCGGATACAGCGACTACTTCTGCGATCTATCACGAGCTTTGCAGGATGAGATCATCGCACGCACTGAGCACGAATCGTTCTAGGCTGGGCAATCGGGGTGAGTCACGCTGTGTTGGTCGACTATCACGTCCATCTGGAAAGGGCGGGGCTATCGCGGGCAAACGCGTTGCGTTTCATCGAGCATGCCCAGGCGAGAGGGCTTTCAGAGATCGCGTTCACTGAGCATGCGTACAACTTCGTCGAATGTGCGCCCATGCTCGCTCGGCCTGACTACGTGTCGATTCATGGTCACGGGTTCAGAATCGATGACTATGTGTCGCTAGTGGAAGACCTGAAAGCCGAAGGCTTTCCAGTCAAGTTGGGAATCGAACTGGACTACATACCGGAGACGATTGATGCTGCTGCCGCCTTTCTCACCGGATACCCGTTCGATCTGGTGATCGGATCCGTTCACTGGATCGATGGGTGGGGGTTCGATATCGACGCGGCCAGCTGGAACGGCGTGGATATCGAGTGGGCGTATTCCCGTTACTTTGAGCTAGCCAGCGCTGCCGCCGCAAGCGGCGTCTTCGACGTGATCGGCCATCCGGACGTGATCAAGTTGTTCGGGGCGCGGATGGAGGCGAAGGCGCGACCGGGCGGAGGGCGCGATGCGGCATGCGGCGGGAGTTGCGGCGATGGCTGTGGCGAATGCCGCCTGATACTGGCCGGCTACTACGATGCTTTGGCGGCGGCGGCCGTCGAGTCGAGAACGTGCCTTGAGGTGTCGAGCGCCGGCCTGAGGCGCCCGGTGGGGGAGGCATATCCTGCCATGGATCTTCTGCGACTGGCGTGCGAGCGAGGTGTGGCGATCACCCTGGCTTCCGATGCCCATGAGCCCTGGGACGTGGGTTCGCGTTACAGCGAGCTAGTCGCATGGGCACGGGCTGCGGGCTATAGCACGACAACGGTTTTCAGCGGGCGCGAGCCGTTACAGGCCGAGATGGGCTAGAGGTTGAGAAGGGCAAGAAAGGCAAGAAGCGAAAGAAAAGGAGGCCGGCCCCCGTGGGCCGGCCCGGTTGCGTACTGTCCTATTGTCCTGTCTCGCTATCTGCAGTCTCTCAGGAACGCTCCTAGGATGGGGCCGGGGAAGACATCCACAGTACCCGATGTGAACGCAACTGCCGGCAGAGCCTGGACCGCTGTTCCGACCCACACTCCTGCCTGGCCCGGAACTGGCGTCATGGGCACAGTCACAGTTCCGCCGGGCCATGTGAAGATCGCTCTGTACAGATCCTGCCCCACAGGCAGCCCGGGCAAGTTGACACCCCCTACGAGGATTTGCGTGGTGCCGAACTGGTCGGTGCGCAGCCACAACACACCGCCTGCGCTAGAGCCCGTTATCCTGGGGGACAGCATCAGCACGCAGGTTCGTGGAGGGACTGTAGGCGGCGCGGCAACAGGCACGCAGATCCTCTGACCCACGAAGAGCCTGTTCGGATCGACGCCGGGGTTTGCCCTGATGAGAGCGTCTACGGTCGTACCATACCTCAAGGCGATTAGGTAGAATGTGTCACCGGGCTGGATCGTGTAGATGAACCCGGGGCACGGCACAGGCGTGGGCCCTGGTACTGGGATACATATGGGCTGCCCGATGATGAGGTTCAGTGGATTGATGCCTGGGT
>DAOPWT010000036.1:0-5122 GCA_035351775.1 Bacillota bacterium
AGGGCGCAGATGCAGGTTAAGGAGGAAATGCTCCAATGCTGAAGTACATATCCGCTGGTGGGCCGGTCATGTACCCCATCATACTCTGCTCAGTCGTGGGGCTGGCCGTCTCGATACAGAAGATCATCCAGCTCTTGTTATCGCCCACCGGATCGGACCAGCTGATGCGCTCGGTAAAGATCAACATGTCTCAAGGACGCCCAGTAGAGGCAATGCAGGCCGCCAAGGCTGCCAAAGGCCCTGTGGCCGGGCTGGCCCGCGCGGCGGTGTCTAACTACGGCAGGCCTTACAGCGAGATCAAAGACGCTATTGAGATGGCAGGCCGAGAAGAGGTACACGCGATGGAGAGGAAGATGAACGTCCTTGACGGCATCGTCACTCTCGCGCCTCTTCTCGGCCTTCTTGGCACAGTCACGGGCCTGATCAAGAACTTCCAGGTTCTGTCGGCATTCGCCGGGCTCACTACGCCGGCCCAGCTGTCAGGGGGGATCGCCGAGGCGATGATAACCACCGCGGCCGGCCTCATAGTAGCCGCGCCGCTCATGCTGGTGTACAGCTGGCTCTCAGTGGTCATTGACGATAAGGTGGCTGAGATGGACAGGCGGGCGGCGGAACTCCTCGCGATCACAGCCGGCGATGTGGGAGGGCGCGGCGATGTTCGGGAAATATCGTAACCGCAGGAGAACGCGGGTCGAGATACTCCCCATGATAGACGTCATGTTCTATCTGGTCTTGTTCTTCATGGTCTTCGGCACTTTCAGGACTGAGACTGCCGGAGTCCCTCTTGAGCTGCCGCGTGCCGCGACCCCGAGCGATCTTGCGCGCGACCACATCATAGTCGCTATCGACTCCAAGGGTAAGCTCTACTACAACGAGCGGCAGTTCGCGGATGGCGATCTCACGCGGGCCCTGCTTCCGCAGCTTCGGGCTAATCCCAGCCGTGTTGTGATAGTGAAGGCCGACAGATCGGTCAGCTATGAGCGGCTGATTCAGACCATCGACGCGATCAGGATGGCCGGCGGCGTTCACCTGGCCCTGGCAGTGGAGCGTGCCGCCGCGTCAGGCGGTGGCACGAGATGAGCGGTCGCGAAAGAGAGCGGGGCAATCTTGAGAGCCTGCTCATATCGATCGCAGTTCACCTAGCGGTGATACTGCTGGTACCCTATGTCGAGCAGCCCGTCTTGGATGTGTACCCTCTTGACATCGCAGGCGTCATCGAAATCGCGACGATTGAGACTGCGCCTGCCGCGTCGGCCCCGGCTCCGGGAGTCACCGTTCAGGAAGTAACCCAGAAGCCCAAACCCCAGGCTCCGGAGCAAGCCAAGCCGGAGCCCGTGAAGCCAACTCCGACGCCCGCGCCTACGGCCACGCCGAAGACCGAGCCCAAGGTTGAGCCGAAGGTTACCGCAGCGCCAGAACCGGCCAGGCAGGAACCTTTGAGGCAGGAGAAGCCTGAAGTGGTGACCAGCCCGGCGGGGAGGGCGCCCGCTCCGGTGGTCGCTAACGAACCCCCAAAGGCAACGCTGCCGGAGCCTGAGCCGGCTCCTGAGCCGGCGGCAGAGCCTGTTGCCCAACCGCAGGCGACGCAGGTTGCGAGAACGGCAAGCTCACCCGGGGCAGGGCAGCCCGATGGGGCGGGAATCGTCCCACGGCCTGAATATCCAGGCAATGATCCGACCGGGGCGGGAATGATGGCTTTTACGGGCGGCGATCGTCACGGTGTGAATATTCCCAAGGGCGTTCAAAACGAGAAAGGCGTCGGAGAGGCCCTGGTGCGCATACGGGTACGTGCAGATGGGTCCATCGAATCCATATCGTTTCTGGACCCGCCGCGTCATCCGGCCATGGCCCAGGTCATACAGGGTGCTATCTCCACCGCATGGCGATTTGACAAAGACATCACCCCGGGCCGTGCGGATTCCTATTACCTCGACGTGCGAATCCAGTACGACGGCGGCACCGAGGACGTCTGGGTCAAGAGCGAACGCGCGTCGTACATACGGTAACCGGGTTCTGATCATCGCCGGCACGAGGAGGTGTCTTGCTTGTCTTCAGAAATCAACAAGCGGCGCCGGGGGCGCCGCTTTGCCGCAGCCGTCGCCGCTATCCTGTGTATCCTCTGCATGTTTGGCGGAGGCGCGGGGGCGGCGAACCCCGCGCCAGTCCAGATGAGCAACGATTTCATCAAGATAGTTGTCAACCCCGGGCCTGAAGAGGCGGGGCGGTTCGGCGTAGAGACTACCGGGGGAGATCCGCGCAATCCGGCAGACGACGACCTGCCGCTCATTTATGGGCGGCCCCTGCCGTGGACGTCTTACACGACTGTGCAGGTAGACGGGGTGGACTGGGTGTTCGGAGGCAAGACCACCAGGCGCGCCGGCAGGAAGGGGCGCTATGGGGATGTGGCTAGCCCCGTACAGGTCCAGGACGGACGCATAGTCTGTTCATATCGCCTGGGCGACCTCAAAGTCACCCAGCAGCTCTCGTTCGTCAAGAGCCCTACTACGCGCTACCTGGATACCGCGAGGATTCACTATATAGTGGAGAACGTCGGCCAGATGACACACGCCGTGGGATTGCGCCTGCTGATCGATACGATGCTCGGGGCAAACGACGGCGCTCCGCTGCGTGCCGCAGATCAGGCGATGATAGGCGACGCCATGCTTTCCGGGGCCAGAATACCCGATTACTGGCAGGCCTTTGACTCGCTTATCGAACCTTCAGTCACGTCCCAGGGCACGATGGCAGGCGGGGAGCTGACGCCGCCGTCGCGCGTCGCCTTCTCCAACTGGGGCATGTTCGCCGACAACCTGTGGGACGCAGAGATCGTGCCCGGACGCGAGTTCATACGTTCGCGCGAATCCGATCTGGACTCGGCGGTTGCGATGTACTGGGACCCATCTGCGCTGGCCCCTGGCGAGGTTAGGCACTATGTGACCTACTACGGGCTGGGCGGCATCACCCTTGCCCCCGGCAAACTAGCTCTGGGCATCACAGCGCCCGCGGAAGTGGGCCTGTCGTCGGATGGGACGGCACCGTTCTTGGCCGTAGCGTACGTGCACAACACGGGCGAAGGACCCGCTCATGACCTAGTTGCACGGCTGGACCTGCCCTCGGGCTTCAAACTCGCTGGCGGCCAGAGCAATACGCACTCAATCGGCGACCTAGAGCCCGGGCAGACGGCGCAGGTTGCGTGGCAAGTCGTTGCGACGTGGGCGTCTGTGGGGCGGGCGGATCTTGCCGTATCGGTATCTGCCAAGAACGCCGATGCAAATGCAGTGTCGAGGGAGATCCAGGTCCTTGGGCCGCCGCGACTGCTGGCCAGCATTCGGCGCGTCGAGGCGCTTCAGGTTCGTGACGAGAGGCTCTATCCGTGGCCCGCCAGGGTGAGTGTGAGAGTCGAAAACACGGGCGGATCCGACGCCAATTGGGTCAAGGTTCGCCTCGATTCCCTTGGCGACTTCGCTCTATCGGGCGGAGACCATCGCGAGCTCCTGATCGGCAGCTTGCAGCCCAACCAGGGGCAGGACATCTCATGGATGCTGGGGGGCGAACCGAGGCCGGGTGAGCAGAGGATAGTGGCATCTGCCACTGCCCAGAACGCGGCGCCTTCAGCTTCGAGCGCATCCATACAAGTGCCCCAGCTCAAACCGAGAGTGTGGATCAGGCCCGAGAAGGAACGCGTCAAGGCAGGCGACATCGTGCGGGTGGATGTGATGCTCACCAATATCGTAGGCGTCGATTCGTTCAGGCTTGACCTGAGCTACGACAGCGATCTGCTGGGGCTGGCCATGGTATCGAGGGGCGGCCTTGCAGTGGCGGGCAAGACCATGTTGCCATGGGAGGAGGGCGACTCACGATCACTGCTAGGGCGTATCCAGGGCATGGCCGGTCGTGTGGGCCAGGCTGGGAAGGTCTGGGGAAGTGTCGCGACCGTCTACTTCCTGTCAAGGCAGTATGGCAGCGCAGTCCTGTCCATAGAGAATCTGATCCTTCTGGATGCATCAGGCAGGGCAGTCACGTTCCCTCAAGCGCCTGCGCCCTGTACGGTGCAGATCAGCAGGTAAAAATGTCGAAAGGCAAGGAGGGATAGAGATGTCTGTGCTATCAAAGCGGTTGCTCACCGCAGTCAGTATTGTGCTCGTAGTGGCGCTGACGGCCTCGGCCGCCATAGCAGCGCCTGCTGTGGTCACTGATGTGCCTAAGGATCACTGGGCATATGAAGCCGTGACATTGCTGGTGAATAAGGGATACATGGGTGTTTACGAGTCGGGCCAGTTCCGAGGGGACGACAACGTCAGCAGGTATTTGCTGGCGTTTGTGGCGGCGCGGCTTCTGCGTGATGTGGAGTCGGGCCGGACCACGCTCACCGATGATGATATGAGAGTCGTGCGTGAGCTCTCTGTCAACCTCAGGGAGCAGCTAGCTGTGGTCACCGGTCGCCTCAGCCAGCTTGAGAAGGCGGCTGCCGATGCAGCGAGCGATGCCGCCATCGCCAGGGAGGATGTCGCGCGCGGGGCCGCGGGCACCAAGGTGCTACAGGCTGAGCTGGCTGCGAAGACAGCTGCAATAGAGGAGCAGATCAAACAGATCAAGGACGACGCTGCAGCTCGCGCCAGCGCCGGCGATCAGAAGCTAACCATGTTGTACGCCGACTCCAAGCAGCAGATGGTCGCGGGAGACGAAGCGGTCCGCCAGGAGCTCGCTCAGCAGCTGGCCGTGGCGCAGGCGAAGGCTGATTCAGTGCAGGCCTCTGCGTTGGCCGCGGTAGCGGGCGAAGCCAAGTCGCGCCAGGATCTCGAGTCCAGGCTGAGCCTTTCGATAGATGGGCTCAAGGCCGCGGATGAGGCGCAGAAGGCGCAGATAGGCCGGCTCTCCCTGAGGCTGGACGACGCCGTGGCCGCCATAGCGTCGGCGCGGGCCTGGGCTGAGGCTGCGATTGCGTCGAATAGGGCCTGGGCTGAAGCTGCGATTGCCGGCGAAGCTCAGCGCACGAACGTGCTCCACGCAGATCTGGCTGCCAAGACAACCGCAATAGAGGAGCAACTCAAACAGATCAAGGATGAGTCCGCCGCTCGCGCCGGCGCAGGCGATCAGAAGCTGACTGCGCTGTACGCCGACT